>NZ_JASGDE010000151.1:0-19540 GCF_047607385.1 Micropruina sp. | reverse complement strand
CTAGGCCCTCCCTAATCAGTTCTGCCCTCCCGTCGACGGGAGGGCAGAACTGATTAGGGAGGGCCTAGTCGGTCAGGCGGAGGGGGTGCAGGCCTTCCGGATCAGGGCGGCGAAGGCGTCCACGTCGTCCTCGGTGGTGTCGAAGGAGCACATCCAGCGCACCTCGCGGGCGGCGGCGTCCCAGTCGTAGAAGAAGAACTCCGAGCGGACGGCGTCCGCGACCCCCTCGGGGAGCCGGACGAAGACGCCGTTGGCCGCGGTGGCCTGGGAGAACGCGACGCCGGGGATGTCCGCCACCGCGGCGCGCAGCCGGGCCGCCATCGCGTTGGCGTGGCCGGCACTGCGCAGCCACAGGTCCCCTTCGTAGAGCGCGATCAGCTGGGCGGACACGAACCGCATCTTGCTGGCCAGCTGCATGTGCGTCTTGCGCAGGAAGGTGAGCCCGGTGCAGGCGTCCGGGTTGAGCACGACGACCGCCTCGGCGCCGAGTGCGCCGTTCTTGGTGCCGCCCAGGCTGAGCACGTCGACCCCGACGTCGGTGGTGAACGCCGCGAACGGGACGCCGAGCGCCGCGGCCGCGTTGCCGAGCCGGGAGCCGTCCACGTGCACGGTCATCCCGAGGCCGTGGGCGTGCTCGACGATGGCCCCGATCTCGTCCGGCGTGTACAGGGTGCCGAGCTCGGTGGACTGGGTGATCGACACCGCCAGCGGCTGGGCCCGGTGCTCGTCGCCGAAACCGCGCGCCTCGAGGTCGATCAGCTCCGGGGTGAGCTTCCCGTCCGGGGTGGGGACCGGGTACAGCTTCAGTCCGGCTACCTTTTCGGGCGCACCGCCCTCGTCGACGTTGATGTGCGCGGTCTGGGCGCACACCACCGCGCCCCAGCGCGGCAGCATCGCCAGCAGTGCGGTGACGTTGGCGCCGGTGCCGTTGAACACCGGGAAGGCTTCCGTCTGCGCGCCGAAATGTCCGCGCAGCACCTCGTTCAGCCGGGCGGTGTAGACGTCGCTGCCGTAGGAGGTCTGGTGTCCGCCGTTGGCTTCGACGATCGCGTCCAGCACCTCGGGATGGACGCCGGAGTAGTTGTCGCTCGCGAAGCCGCGGCGTCCGGGATCGTGGAGTTGCACGGGTCAATCCTTACGGTGTTGGACGGGGTTGTCGAAACGATGCCAGGTCTCGGCACGAGCGCGATCTGCCAGCCAGGCGTTGCGCGGTCGGCCCGAAGTCTGCCGTTGGACGTGATGGCTCTGCCATCATTCAAGGACGCTTCTCGAACCGTGCCGGATCGGGCTTGGCGCGACCTTCTTCCTGGTCGGTCTGCGGGTTCGTCGCACGGGATAGTCGGATAGGAACGGAACGCATGCCCGGAACACCTGAAGAACGGTTGGCCGAACTGGGTCTGGCGATTCCCGCCAGCAGCCCCCCGAAGGCGAACTACACCAACTGTGTCCAGGTGGGGACGCTGTTGTTCGTCGCCGGAAAGGGGCCCAGTGACCTCAGCCTGAAGGGCAAGCTGGGGCGCGAGTTCAGCACCACCGAGGGTGCGGCGATCGCGCGAGGTGTGGGGCTTGAGGTGCTGGGGGCCGTCCGCGAGTACTTGGGCACGCTGGATCGCGTTCGCCGCGTGGTCCGCGTCCAGGCGTTCATCAACGCGACCGAGGAATACGACGAGCACCACATTGCCCTCGACGGCTTCTCCGACCTGATGGTCGACGTGTTCGGCGACGCTGGCATCCATACCCGGTCGGTGTTCGGCGCCATGTCGCTGCGCGGCAGTCTTCCCCTCATCACGGAGTGCATCTTCGAGGTCGCGGAGTCCTGAGCTCACGCCGGGCGCTCGACGTCCCAGGCGTGACCGGATCACCCGCGTTCGCGGCAGGCCGCGGGACGTGATGGCGCTTGGGTGCCTCCGGTTGGTTGGCGCACATCCACCAGGCATGCGCCACTCACTCCGCAGGGTCGAACAGGTTCGCCAGCCGCTGGCCGAGTTCGGTCACATGAGTCTGCCGGCTGAAGTCCTTGTCGGGGTTCTGTTCGACGTCGGTGTCGGAGTACAGCGCCATCACCCGCTCGATGTGCACTCGGCCGGGGGTGTCCTTGAGCGCGTGCCCGACGGCGAGCAGCCAGGTCTCCGCGGCTGCCTTGGCGGCCAGGTAGTTGGCGTTGCCCGCGGTCGGCTTGGCCACCCCGGTCTGCGACACGATGGCGAACCGGCCCGCCGGCGAGGACGCGATGGCGTCCAGGAACGCCCGGGTGGTGTTCCGCAGGGTGCCGACGATCATGGTCTGCAGCCAGTCCCAGTCCTCGTCGGACTGCCCGGCCAGGCCGCCGCCACCGCGCCAGCCGCCGACCAGATGGATCACCCCGTCCACGTGGCCGAGCCGTTCCGCCAGCGCCTGGACGGCGGCGAAGTCGCGCAGGTCGCACTCGTCCGGACCGATCTCGATCACCTCGTGGCCCCGCTCGCGCAGCGCGGACGCCGTGGCGTTGCCGGCCGGGCTGCCGGCCCCCGCAATCACTACCCGCATGGGTTGTTCTCCCTTCGACGATCAACGTAGCTGCCCCCGCGCACGTAGCTGCCTGCGTGCGGGCAGCTACGTGACGCGAAGGCAGCTACGTGGCGGTGGGTGCCCGGTGGGTCAGGCGCTCGTCCCGGTGATGCCCGAGGTGGACGCGATCACGTCCCGCATCTTCTTCTCGAACGCCTCGTAGAACATGCTCAGCGGGAACTCGTCGTCCATCACCTTGTCGGTCAGCTCGCGCGGCAACCCGGTCAGCGGCAGGTCGCCGGCCTTCCAGGCAGACGCCGGGTGCGGCTCGACGGTGCCCGACACCAGTTCGTAGGCGGCCAGCCAGTGCGAGATCTTGGGCCGGTCGATGGAGCGCCAGTAGAGGTCTTCGATGGCGGCGCCCAACTCGTTGACGCAGTCGGGTACCCGGTCCCACTCGAAGGCCAGCTGAGTGTCGGTCCAGTGCAGCACCCGGTGCTGGTGCAGCCAGGCGAACAGCAGCTGCCCGCCCAGTCCGTCGTAATTGCGCACCCGGTTCCCGGTGATCGCGAACCGGAAGATGCGGTCGAAGATCACGCAGTACTGCACCAGCCGGGCGTGCCGGGCCAACTCGAGATCTTCCGCGGTGGGTTCGGCCAGCGCCGCGATCCGGCGGTCGATGGCGACCGACTCGCGGAAGGCGGTCAGGTCGCAGCGCAGTTCCTCCAGCGAGTAGAGGAAGAACGGCATCCGCTGCTTGATCATGAACGGGTCGAACGGCAGGTCGCCGCGCATGTGGGTGCGGTCGTGGATCAGGTCCCACATCACGAAGGTCTCTTCGGTCAGGTGCTGGTCGTCGAGCAGTTCGGCGGCCTCGGCGGGCAGGTCGAGCTTGGTGACGTCCACGGCGGCGCGCAGCACCCGCCGGAACCGGGCGGCCTCGCGGTCGGCGAAGATCGCGCCCCAGGTGAAGGTGGGGATCTGCCGCATCGCGACGGTCTCGGGGAACAGCACCGCCGAGTTGGTGTCGTAGCCGGCGGTGAAGTCGAGGAACCGGATCGGCACGAACAGCTTGTTGCTGTAGTCGCCGGCCTCCAGGTCGGCGACGAAGTCGGGCCAGATCACCTGCACCAGGACGGCCTCGACCAGCCGGCTGCGGGATCCGTTCTGGGTGTACATCGGGAAGACCACCAGGTGGGCCAGTCCGTCGATGCGGTGCTGCTGCGGCTGGAACTCGATCAGCGAGTCGTAGAAGTCGGGGACGCCGAAGCCGCCGTCGACCCAGCGCCGGAAGTCGTCCTGGACGGCGCTCAGATAGGACGCGTCGTGCGGGAACTGCGGGGCCAGCGCGGCGACCCCCTCGATCAGTTCGCCGACCAGGGCGCGGGCCCGCTCGTGGTCGGCGGCGTCCTCGATGGAGCCATTGGCCGCCTGCAGGGGCTGGAGCTCGGTGGCGGCGGTCTTGATCCGCAGCCACGCCGGGTGCCGGGTGAGTTCCGACACGGGAACTTGGGTGACGGTGGTCATGAAGCGATTCTCACATGATGGACGACAAAAGCGCCAGCATCGGCGGCAAAGTAGATGGATTCACGGGTCGAATGGCGGCATATGCCTATTCTGACCGGAGAATCTATCGCTCTCGATGCTGGGTGGCAAGGGGTTCGGCGGGTATCAACGGGGTCTCGGCGGGCTCCTTCCAGCACAGGGTGGTCGCAGGTGTGACTTGAGGGTTAGCACTCAGGGGGGCTTGTCTGCCAACACGGGTGTGACTCACCATGGCGCCAACCGAGGCAACAGTGGAACAGGAGGCGACATGCAGGATCGTGACGATGTTTCCGTCGAGGTGTCGCCGTTCCAGGCGCACGGACGACTGAGTGGCTTCATGGTGTCCGGCCGGTGGCCGGCCAACACCGTCGAGTGGGCCCGGTTCCTGCTGCTGGCGGTCCGGATGGCGACCGTGCCCGGCTTGCTGCCCACCAGCACCGTCTTCCGGGTCCGCGAGGAACTGCCCGAGAAGCCGCTGCCCGGGGCGGTCGGCATGGTGCTCGCCGAGGGTCCGGTGGTGGGTGAGAACGCGGTGCTGCCCGGCCAGTTCGCCCGGCATCAGCCGCCCGGGCTGATCGTGCTGCACCCGCCCAACGAGATCCGCCCGTCGCTGCCCGAGCAGGACGACGTCGCCGCCGGCTGCGTGCTGCTGCCCGGCATTCCGCACCTGGGGCTGGAGCATCGGGCCGCCTGGGTCGAGGCCGACCGGCGCGGCAACATCTCGCGGATGGTCAGCCGGGCCGGCATCGACCCCTACGAGGACGCCGACACCGCGGTGCTGGCGCTGTTCGTCGCCGCCTGACGCTCAGCCGAGCCGGCGGAACCGCCAGGCCGTGCTGGTGGTGAGCGGGTGCCCGGGGCGCAGGATCGAATCCGGGAAGCCGGGGTGGTTGGGGGCGTCCGGGAAGTTCTGGGTCTCCAGCGCCACCCCGGCCCGCGGCCCGTACGGGCCGCTCAGCCCCGGCACCCCGGACATCCCGTCGGCGGTGAACACCTGCACACCCGGCTGGTCGCTGAACACGTCGACGGCCAGGTCGGACGCCGCCAGCGTCGCGTGCGGACGCAGCGCGCCCGGCTCGCCGTCCACCACGAAGCAGGTGTCCAGCGGGGCGGCGTCCGCCACCCGCCGAGCTCCGCGCAGGTCGTGCGCGCCGACCTCGGGGAGCCGTCCGGTGGGGATCAGCGTCTCGTCCACCTCGACCAGGTGCGCGGCGTGCACGGTGAGCAGCAGCTCGTCCGCCGATCCGGACGCCTCGCCGGCCGGGTTGAGGTAGGCGTGGTTGGTCAGGTTGACCGGGGTCGGCGCCGTGCTGGTGGCGGTGTAGTCCATCCGCAGCTCGTCGGCGGTGAGGGTGTAGCGCACCCGCACCGTGACCGCGCCGGGGAAGCCCTGGTCGCCGTCCGGGCTGGTCAGGGTGAACTCGACGGTGCCCGGCGCGAGGTCGGTGACGTCCCACAGCCGGCGGGCGAAGCCGTCCGGACCGCCGTGCAGGGTGTTGTCGCCCTCGTTGGTCGGCAGCCGGTGCTCGACCCCGTCGAGGGTGAACCGGCCGCCGCCGATCCGGTTCGCGAAGCGTCCGATGGTGAGGCCGAGCCCATACATCGAGTCGGCGTAGTCGGTCGCGTTCGGGTGGGCCAGGACGATGTCGCGGCCGTCGACGACCACCCGGTTGATCGCGGCGCCGACGGTGAGCAACTCGACGGCGATGCCGCCGGCCTCGAGCCGGACTCGTTCGATCGTGCCGCCGGCCACGGTGCCGGCGTCGCTACGGATCGGTGTGCTGGGCTGGTTCACAGGGGTTCCCTTCAGATCAGGAAGATCGACGGCCAGGTCGGGTTGTGCCCGTGGATGAGCACGCCGAACACGACCAGGTCGAAGAGCAGATGGACGGTGATGACGTAGGCCAGGTTCTTGGTGAGCTGGAAGATCGCCCCCTGCACCAGGGCGAACGGAATGGTGAGCAGCGGCCCCCAGGCCTGGTAGCCCAGCTCCCACAGGAACGACACGAAGATCATCGCCTGCAGCAGATTGGCCTGCCACAACCGGAAATGCCGGCGGTAGAGGGCGAACACGGTGCAGATGAAGAACAACTCGTCCCAGATGCCGACGGCGTTCACTCCGACGAACAGCCGGGCCACCTCGTCGACCGTGTGGATCGCCGGCCAGTTGTGGTAGACCCCGGTGCTCAGGAAGTACCAGGGCAGGATCAGGTAGCCGGCGACGATGACGACGGCCAGGTAGGTCCACTGGGCCCGGTTCCAGCGCCAGCCGCCCCACGGAAAGACCACCGGCTCGCGTCCGAACACCCAACGAAGCAACGCGTAGGGCACCAGCAGCGTCCCGGAGAGGACGACGGTGAATCGCAGCATTCCGGCATCGCTCAGATCGGCGGCCAGGTCGGACAGGCTGAGGATCACCACGCCGGCGGCCACCGCGCTGAGGTCGGGCAGCAGACCCTCGGAGAGGCGGGTGAAGTCGCACAGCCAGGCACTGAACAGACCGCAGGCGACCAGGAAATAGCCGAGCAGGTAGCCGGAGAAGACCAGCAGGAACATCGCCGCCAACCCGAGCAGCACCGCCGGCACCGTCGCCCAGGTGGAGTCGCTGACGAACTCCCGGTCCCGGCGCGGCATGGGGAGAGTCTTGCATGCCGGTCCCCACCCTTCCGCTCGCCCAAGGAACCGCTGATCAATCATGTCCCGGCTGCGGCGTCCCCGGCGGGCGATCTGTCGGCCCCCAAGTCTTGCGTCGTACGTCCAGTACGCCCACAAGATCCGGGGGCCGCAGCTCATCCCGCCGGGCACGTCCTCGCCCGGAACAGCATTGATCAGCGCTTCCCTAACTACTTGGGGCTCGCTGAGTTCAGCGAGCCCCAAATAGTTAGGCGAGCGGAAGGGTGGGGCCGGGGGCTGGTGGGTGCCAGACTGGCCCGCATGGCCCAACCGGCGCAGCACATCGAGGTGGACGGACGCCTGGTCAAGGTGACCAACCTGGACAAGGTGCTGTACCCGGAGACCGGCACCACCAAGGGTGAGGTGATCGGCTACTACCAGGCGGTGGCGCCGGTGTTCCTGCCGCATGCGCGGCGGCGTCCGGCGACCCGGAAACGCTGGCCCAACGGGGTCGGAACCCCGCGGCACCCGCTGACGCCGTTCTTCCACAAGAACCTGGAGCCGAAATCGACCCCCGAGTGGGTGCGGACATACACCATCGCGCACAACGAGGGCGACAACACCTACCCGCTGATCGACGACGCCGCGACCTTGGTCTGGCTGGCGCAGCTGGCCGCGCTGGAACTGCACGTGCCGCAGTGGACGGTGCTGGACGGCGAGCCGCAGCCGCCGAACCGGCTGGTGCTCGACCTCGATCCGGGGGAGGGTGCCGGCATCGAGCAGTGCGTCGAGGTCGCGCACCTGCTCCGCGAGGTGCTGGACGGCGTCGGCTTCGCCTCGGTCCCGGTGACCAGCGGCAGCAAGGGCATCCATCTGTACGCCGCTCTGGACGGCTCGATGTCGTCGCACGAGGCGTCCGTCTGGGCTCGGGAGCTGGCCCGCTCGCTGGAGGCGATGCACCCGAACCTGGTAGTCAGCGACATGAAGAAGACGTCGCGGACCGGCAAGGTGCTGCTGGACTGGAGCCAGAACAGTTCGGCCAAGACCACCATCGCGCCGTACTCGCTGCGCGGCCGGATGCACCCGATGGTGGCCGCGCCACGCACCTGGGACGAACTGGATTCCGGGCTGCGGCAACTGGGCCTCCACGAGGTGTTGGAGCGGATCGGGACCATCGGCGACCCGATGGCGGCGTTGGATGCCCCGTCGGTCGAGACCCCCTCCGATCAGGTTTCGACAAGCTCAACCGACGAAACTGCTCCCGACCGGTTGGCCACCTATCGCTCGATGCGGGACGCCGAGCGGACGCCGGAGCCGGTGCCGCAGGCGTCCCCGACCCCGCGGGCCGACGGGAACTCGTTCGTCATCCAGGAGCACCACGCGCGCCGGCTGCACTACGACTTCCGGCTGGAACACGACGGCGTGCTGGTGTCCTGGGCGATCCCGAAGGGCCCGCCGACCGACCCGGCGGTCAACCATCTCGCCGTCCAGACCGAGGACCACCCGCTGGAGTACGGCAGCTTCGAGGGTGACATTCCGCGCGGCGAGTACGGCGGCGGCCACGTCCGGATCTGGGACGCCGGCAGCTTCGAGCTGGAGAAGTGGCGTGACGGCAAGGAGGTGATCGCCACCCTGACCGGACGCCACGACGGCGGCCTGGGCGGGGTGCCGCGCCGGTTCGCGCTGCTGCACACCCGGATGGGCGGCGACGAGAAGAACTGGCTGATCCACCTGATGGCGCCGGCCGGGGAGGGGGGCTCGACGGGCTCGGCTCAGGACGAGCTGCCGGTGATCGCGCCGATGCTGGCCACCCCGGGCACCCGTGCCGACGTGACCGGCGACGGCTGGGTGTTCGAGGTGAAGTGGGACGGCTACCGCGCGGTGGCGGCCGTGACCGGCGGCACCGTCAGCTTCACCAGCCGGCGCGGCCTCGATCTCACCAAGGACTTCCCCGAGCTCGCCGACCTGGGACGGCTGCTGGCCGGGCACGACGCGGTGCTCGACGGCGAGGTGGTGCTGCTCGACGCCGCCGGACGGTCCAGCTTCGAGTTGTTGCAGCACCGGGCCGAGCACCCCGGCCAGGCGCACTATCTGGCCTTCGACCTGCTGCACCTGGACGGACGCTCGCTGCTGCGCCGCCCCTACACCGAGCGTCGGCAACTGCTGGCCGACCTGCTCGGAGCCGGCACCGCACGCGTCCAGCTGAGCACCCAGCTCGGCACCGACGCCGAGGAAGCCCTCGCGGTCACCGCCGAGCTGGGTCTCGAGGGCGTGGTCGCCAAGCGGGCCGACAGCGTCTACCAACCGGGCCGGCGGGCGTCCACCTGGGTGAAGATCAAGCACATCCTGGCCCAGGAGGTGGTGATCATCGGCTGGCTGCCGGGGGAGAACGCCCGGGCCCGCACCATCGGCGCGCTGCTGATGGCGGTGCCGGACGGCGACCGGCTGAGCTACGTCGGACGGGTCGGCTCCGGCTTCACCGACAAGGATCTGACCGACACCAAGCTGGTGCTCTCCGAGATCGAGACGCCCACCACCCCGGTCGACGACGTGCCGGCGATCGAACGCCGCACCGCGCACTGGGTGGAGCCGGTGCTGGTCGGCGAGGTCAGCTACGGCGTCTGGACCCGCGCAGGCCGGCTCCGGATGCCGGTCTGGCGCGGGTGGCGTCCGGAGAAGACTGCCGAGGACATCACCCTGCCCGACGACCGCTGACCGCTGGTTGAGGCTGTCGAAACCCTGGCCGAACCCCGTCT
This sequence comes from Micropruina sp., assembly GCF_047607385.1. Lineage (GTDB taxonomy): Bacteria > Actinomycetota > Actinomycetes > Propionibacteriales > Propionibacteriaceae > Micropruina. The sequence goes on along the minus strand of NZ_JASGDE010000151.1, from coordinate 10,139 downwards.
CGGGTCTCGACAAGCTGGACCAGAGCCTCAGCTCTGCTCGGCGTCCGCCACCCACTCGCCGTCGGTCCAGTCGCCCTCGCCCCACGGCGGCCACTGCTCGCCGTCGGCGAGCGCGTTCAGTTCGTAGGAGCCCTTGCCGTCGATGCTCTCCCGGATGATGTCGGCGTGGCCGGCATGCCGGGCGACCTCGGTCGCCACGTGCAGCAGCACCCAGCGCACCTCCCAGTGGGTCAGTTCGGGCGGGAACCAGGGCGCGGCCGGAACCGGGACCGGTCCGTCGAGCGGGACGACGCCCGACTCGACCCGATCGAGCAGCGTGCCGATGCCGGCCACCCGGCGGTCGAACTCGGCCAGCAACTGCTCACCGGAGAGACCGGCGACCGGCCGCGCCTCGCCCTCGGTGAGGCCCTTGCTGTAGTCGGCGGGCCCGCCGGTCGAGGCCTCGATGCCGACGCCGTACTGTTCGGCCACCTCGCCGACGTGGTCGATCAGCGCGGCCAGGGTGAATTCGCTGACCGTGGAGCGCTGGTGCCACTGCTCGTCGGTCAGCCCGTGCACGGTGCTGCGGATCTGGGCGAACTGGTTGCGGACGAAGCTGCCGATCACGGCGGCCTCGCCGGTGGCGTTCGGAGTGAGGAAAGCCATGGGAGTGCTCCTTCAAGTGGGGTTTCCTGCTGACACTCCAAGTCTTCGGCAGTAATAGGACAGGATCAGTCCGCTATGTCGTGCAATCCTGGGGGCATGTCCACCGACACCACCGAACGTGCCCTGCGGGTGCTCGGGCTGCTCCAGTCCCGGCCGGGCTGGACGGCGTCCGAGCTCGCCCGCGACCTGGGCGTGACCACCCGGACGGTGCGGCGGGACGTCGATCGGTTGCGCCAGCTCGGCTACGCGATCGAGGCCGACCGTGGTGCCGCCGGCGGCTACTGGCTGTCCCGCGGCCGTGCCGTGCCGCCGCTGCTGTTCACCGAGGACGAGGCGGTCGCGGTCGGGGTCGGCCTGCAGCGCACCGCCGCCCTGGGCATCGGCGCGGACGCCGAATCGGCCGTCGGTGCCCTGGTCAAGCTGGACGCCGCACTGCCCGGCCCGCTGCGTGACCGGCTCCGCGACCTGCGCAGCGTGGTCAGCCATACCGGCGGGATCGCAGCCCCGACCTCACCCGAGCTGCTGACCCGGATCGCCGCCGCGATCCGCGCCCGGGTCCGGCTGCGGTTCGGCTACCCGCCGACCCGGTCGCCGGACCTGCTGGAACGGCGCCGGGTCGAGCCCTATCGGTTGGTGGCCGCCGACCGGGGCTGGTATCTGTCCGCCTTCGACCTGGATCGGGACGACTGGCGGCTGTTCCGGCTCGACCGGATGACCGAGGTGGCGGCGTCTACCCTCGGCTACCGGCCCCGCCCCGAGCCGCCCGACCCGGTGGAGCGGCTGGGCCGCCGACCTGTCGACAGCTACCCCTTCTTCCTGGTGGTGCGGATCGAGACATCGCTGGCGCAGGCCATCGAGTGGTTCGGTGCCCACGGGGCCCAGTTGACGGCGATCGACGACCACACCACCGAGCTCCGCAGCGGGGTGCAGCGCCCGGAGTACGTATCGTCGTGGCTCGCCGATCTGCCGGTGCCGTACCGGGTGCTCGGCGACGACGACGTCCGAGCGGCCTTTGCGGCTTCGGTGGAGCGGATGCAGGCCGCGTTGTGAGAGTGCTCGACGGAGCCGGTGGCGTCGCGGACTCCTACAGTGTCGCCATGCCGATGGTCACCTTGCTGTGCGGGCCTGCCGGGGCCGGCAAGACCACCTACGCCCGAGAGCTGGAGCGCCGCGGCGCCGTCCGGTTGTCGATGGACGAGGCGGTCTGGGCTGATGGATGGCGGCACGAGCAACCGCCCCAGCAGCGACTGGACGAGCTGTACGCCGCCCTCAAGGACGAGCTCGCCCGGGCACTCGCCGCCGGCGCCGACGTGGTGGTCGACCTGTCGCTGGCCAGCCGGGCCGTCCGTGACGAGTGGCGCCGGCTCAGCGCGGACGCCGGCGCCGGCTGCGAACTGTTGGTCGTCACCGCGCCGTTCGAGGTGCTCTGGCAACGGGTGCGGCGGCGCAACGAGGAGGGGCATGCCAACGCCGTCCGGCTCACCGAAGCAGAGCTGCGCCGCTACGTGGACGGCTTCGACTGGCCGGGGCCCGACGAGGACGCTCGGGTGGTCGACACCGGGTAGCCGAGGTTCGGTGAGGCGCCTCAGTGGTCGCGCACACCGGCAGTCCGCTGGGCCAAAGGTGACCCAGCTTGCGCGGTTGACGACCGGCGTGCGTGGCCATGGTTGTTCTCGGGTCAGCCGATGCTCTGGGCGAGTCCGACGAGAAGGCCCTCCGGCCCACTCGCCCTCGACCATCGCTCGCCCTTCGAGTTCGAGTCCAAGGTCGCGGAAGAACGCGATCACGGCAGTCAGGTCTTCGACCACGATGCCGATGTTGTCCATTCTGATTGTCATGGCTCAGCCCAGCTGCTCACCGGCGAGGTGCCGCCCGAGGTTCGTCAGCGCCTCGTCCCAACCGTCGTAGACGAAGCCGTCACCGGGCTTGCCCTGGTAACCGAACAGATGGAACACGAGTTCCGTGGAGTCGCCGCGCGGAATGAAGGTGAGCGTGATCACCGGCGTTCCCGCGACCGGGGCGTCAGGGTCACCCCAGGTGAAGACGAGCCGGTCGAACGGATCGACTTCGAGATACTCGCCGCCGGTCGGGAACTGTTCGCCGGTCTCCTCGTTCGTCATCGTGTAGCGGTAACGACCGCCCACGCGCACGTCGAAGGTGATGCTCGAGTTCGCCACCCCGAATGGATGCAGCCACTGCGCGAGTTCGGTTTCGTCCGTCCAGGCCCGCCACACGAGTTCGCGTGGCGCGTCGAAGACACGGACGATGGAGAACTGCGGCCCTTCCGCCGCCGCGAGGTCGGTGATGTTCATGATCCTGCTTCCTGGGAGTCGGGGGTTTCTGGTCGGGCTTTCATGGTCTGGAGATGGGCGTCGAGAGCGTCCAGGCGTAGGTTCCACTCGCGGCGCTGCTTCTCAACCCAGGCCGATGCCTCATCGAGCGGTTCGGGTTCCAAGGAGAGGGTTCGCCATTGGGCGCGCGTGGTGCGCGAGACGAGCCCCGCACGTTGGAGCACCTTCAGATGCTGGGAAATCGCGGGGGCACTGACTGCGAACGGTTCGGCGACCTGGCCCACCGTCGCTGAACCCTGTGCCAGCTTCGAGAGGATCGCGCGGCGGGTCGGATCGGCGAGCGCGGCGAACACAAGGCTCAGGGAGTCGGTCGCGGGCATTTCATCTCCTTATTTATTAAGGTATTGCTTAACTATTGCCGCGCCGCGTGGAGCTTGTCAACCGGCCCCGCCGCATCAGCTCAGCCCACTCCACGCACACCGATTCGCCGACCTCGCCCCCGAGACCTCACCGCGCGGACGCGCACGATCGCAGGGTGCGTGCGTTTGCACTACACCGGGTAGCCCGGTCAGCCCTGTTGCGACCAACCCCCCGGCGCGGACACGTTGAACATCCACTCGATGCCGTATTTGTCCTTGACCAGGCCGTAGATGTCGCCCCAGACCTGCTTCTGCAACGGCTGACCGACGCTGCCGTCGGCGGCCAGGGCGTCGAACCAGCCCTGCATGGTCGGCAGGTCGTCGCCGAAGAGCGAGCAGTAGACGCGGGTGCCGCCCCAGGTCTGCTCGGCGCCGGGCATGGCGTCGGAGGCCGAGATGCTCAACCCCTCGTTCACCTGCAGGTTGCCGTGCATCAGGCCGTCGTCGGGCATGTCGGTCATGCCGAAGTCGGCGTGGCTGAACAGGTGCAGCTCGCCGCCGAAGATGCCGTGGTAATAGGTCATCGCCTCGCGGCCGTTGCCGGCGAAGTTGAGGTACGGGCTCAACGTGATGGACATGGTCTGCTCCTGTCGGTTGGGTGCTGCCGGACGATGCGTGGCCGGCGGCCGATCGGGTCGCATTCGGTGTCGCCGGTCATGAGTACAGCGTGACCGGAGCCGCCGACATTTTTCGTCCGGCGCGCGGCATCGTCGACGGCGTCCTGGGAGGTGGGCGGCGGTGCGCGCGGCGTAACCCACGGGCTAACTTAGGTTAGGCAAACCTATCTTGAGGAGTGCGATGGCCGAGACCACGACGCTGGGCAAGGGCGTCCAGGGCGTCATCATGCGGGCCTTCCGGTCCCGCGACTACACGATCACCGTCACCGGCGCCCGTGACGTCGGTCCGTACTATCGGCGGCTGTCCTTCACGGCGCCCGAACTGCTGGCCGCCCATCCCCCCTACCCGAGCATGTGGATCCGGCTCTGGTGCCCCGGTCCCGACCGGCTCTACCAGCGCGCCTTCACCCTGGTCGACCCGGACGCCGCCGCCGGAACCTTCGACCTGGAGTTCGCGATGCACAGCAGCGGCTACGCCATGGACCTGGCCCGCACCGCGCAACCCGGCGACGTCGTCCAGGTGTCCGTGCTCACCCGGGACGACTACGTCCGGCCCGACCCGCTGCCGCCGGGCTTCGCGATGGTGGCCGATCCGGCCTCGCTGCCCGCGGTCAACAGCATCCTGCCGACCCTGCCCGACGACCTGCAGGTGCGGCTCTGGCTGGGCCGGCAGCGTCCCGAGGACGAGCAACTGCCGATCGCCTCGCACCCCGGGCTGCGGGTCAGCTGGGTGCCGCACGAGGAGCTCGCCGCGCGGCTCCGTACTGAACTCGACGGTGTGCACGGGTGGTTCGGCTGGGTGTGCGTCGACACCGCGCAGACCCGGGTGATCAAGGAGTTGCTGCGTGCCGCAACCGGCGCCGGCAAGCGGGAAGGCCACGCCATGGGCTACTGGACCAAGGGGCGCACCACCGGCTGAGGACGCCGGCCCGGGCTCAGTTGTTCCAGCGGGCCAGCCGATGCCGGAACTCGTAGCGTCCGTCGTCCACGTCGACACTCGCGGTGACGCCGAAGCGGAACGCGGTCAGCGCCTCGGTCACCGTGACGCCGGGGGCGAGTTCCTGGCCGACGCTCAACGGGCCGTCCGGCAGGGTCGGGATGTCCCGCGAACCGCGGTCGTCGGGGTCGGGCCAGTCCTCCTCGATGACGGTGATGCCGAGTCTGTCGGAATAGGCCACGTCGTCGGTGAGGAAGGTCGCCAGCCCGCGATCGTCGGCCCCGTCCATGTCGCCGACCTCGTCGTTGCCGATGTCGCGAACCACGGTGCCGTCGGCCGAGAACGACAGCGCGATGTCGTCCGATCCCCAGCCGGAGGTCTCCTCGACGCAGACGATCTCCGGCGCCCCGGCGGAGCCGCCGACGAACAGGGTGACCGGAATCGTCCCCTCGATCTCGAAGTCGAGCGGACGGTTCACGTCCTCGCGCCGGACCGTGACGTAGTGCTGGTCGCCGGGACGTGCCGTCCAGGACAGCGTCGCCTCGCCGTCGTCGAACCCGACCTCGTCGATCAGCGTGGGCGCACCCCCACCCTCGGTGCCGACCGCCAACACTCCGGCGCCCTTGGTCCGCACGGTCACCGACATCGGGATGTCGGCAAGGGTCACCTGCGGTGCATCGAACCGGAACCAGATCGCGTCCTGCGTCTTCCACGGCACGGCGTCGTCCTGCAGGTTCAGCAGGGTTCCGGGCGGTGGGAAGCCGTGGTGCTGCGCGATCCCCGGCACCAGCTGCATCGCCTCCCAGCGCGCCTGCCCCTCGTATCTGCGCACCCGGAGGTGGTAGAACGCCTCGAATCCGCGCCGCGGCATGAACACCTTGATCAGGAACGGTGGCTCGGGCAGCACGAACTTCTCGCCGAAATCGGGATGCGATTCGGTGCGGTACTGCGGCCACGGGGTGCTCAGATCGGTGTCCAGGTACACCTCGTAGGTCACCTCCTGATTGCTCCAGAGCTTGATCGCGTAGGTGCCCTCCCGCTTCACCCGATACCAGCGGACGAGGGCGTCGAACAGGCCGTCGTCGTGGCTGTCGTCCGGCGCCGGATCGAGCGGGCGGGCCCGCTGCGGCGCATTGTCGGGATGGATCGGGAACAGGTCGACGCCCAGCGGACTGTGGTCGCTCAGCTTGCTGGCCACCCCGTCCAGCCCCGGGGGAGCGGTCTCCAGGAGATGGTCGACGTAGACGTGCTGAGCCGCGATCGGGCTGGACGGATTGCGCAGCGCGTAGTCGAGCCGCTGCCGTGGCGGGGCGTAGTCGACGCTCGCGGTGGTGCCGGGATCGCGCAGCTCGGGGGCGCCCAGGCACTGCTCCCGGCCCCAGGTGTCGAGCAGCCGTCCGGCCGCGGGGCCGGCGCCCCGGAAGACCTCGTCCCACTCCGCGGTGTCGTCGGTGACCGGGAGCAGTTCCTGGCCGCCCGGAATGTTCAGGTCGCCGGCCAGAATGTAGAAGTCGTCGTCGGCCCGGTCGGCCATCGCCTCCTTCACCCGCTGCTCGATCGCGGTGAACTGCTTCAGCCGGGTGTCCTTCTCTTCGCTGACCTTGTGCTCGTCGGCCTGGGTGTGGGTGGCGAATACGTCGACGGTCCGGCCGTCACGCAGGAACCGGGCGTGCACCAGGCCCTTCGCCGCCCATTTGTCGTTGGCGGTGGAATCCTCGAACGGCAGGAAGTCGACCACGGGAAGCCCGATCGGGGTCAGCTGGGTCACTGCCAACGGATTGAGCAACCCGATGATGGTGTCGGTCAGCGGACGCGTCTCGAACATCCACTTCGAGAAGATCATCACCCCCGAGTCCTCGACCTTCGGCGCCCCGAGTTCGGCCCAGCCGGCCAGGAACGCGACCCCGGTGACGGTCAGCGCCAGGGCGGCCGGATTGATCGGCACCAGCTGCATTCCGGCCCACATCACCTCGAGATTGAGATAGTCGGCCTTGGTGATCGCGTACGGGAACCGGCCGCTCAGCCGGGAGACGAAGATGTCCCGCGCGTCCTCGTCGAAGACCTCGTTCAGGCAGACGATGTCGTAGTCGTGCGCGCTGGCCAGGATGTTGTCGGCGATCGCTTCGGCCCGGGTCTCCGCCGTCGTGGTCGGGTCGAGCCACGAGGTGTCGGCGAGCGCCTCCATCCCCCACGAGCGGCACTGGACGTTGTAGCTGAGCAGGCGGATCGAGTCGCTCATCATCAGGCTCCTGTCGGGATCGGTGCGGCCAGGGCCACCGGGCGCTGGAACAGCGGGGGCGCCGTGGGCAAGGGTTGGGCATCGACGAACTCGGCGGGGATCACCGTGTCGCCGACGACGGCGTAGCGCCGGACGCGTCCCGAGACGGCGTCCGCGACCACCACACCGTCGAAGGCCGCGGCCACGGCGAGCGGGGCGATGACTCCCTCCGCGGCGCCGATGCTCGCGGGTGGTCGGGCGTCGCGGACCAGGTGGACGGCGCGATCGTTGGCGTCCACCACGGCGAAGCCGTCCGGCAGCCCGGCGATGGCGCCCGGACGCTGCGCCGGGGTGTCGAGCGGCGTCCAGTTCTGCCCGCCGTCGGCGCTGACCAGGACGCCGGCGGGGTTGGTGGTGACCGCGATCCGGCCGTCCCCGGCCACCCCGACGCCGATCGTCCGCTCACCGGCGGAAGCGGCCCGCAACAGCCTGCGGTCCCCGTTCAGCGTGATCTGCCAGAGGCCGGACGCGTCCGCCACCAGCAGCAGCCCGTCGCTGCCGGTGGCGGCCGCCGACGGAGCGGCGAATGCTGCCCAGGGCTGCGGGACCCAGGTGGCGGCCGCGGCGATCCATCGGGTGGCCTCGCCGGTCACCTGGTCGATGGTGACCAGGTCATCGCCGAGCAGCGCGAGACACCGTGGTTGGGTCTGTGTCGAGCTCGGCAGGGTGATCGCCCGCCCCGGTGCGAGCTCGGGGAACACCAGCACGCCGGGTCGTTTCGAATCGAGAAGCGCCAACATGCCGGTAGGTAGCGGCAGCCACCCGGTTTGATACCGCGCGAGCCGGCCGAGCGGTGGCGCGACCAGCGGTCGTCCGCTCGAGTCGCGGCCCTCGGTAGTCTGCGGGCCATGCCGGGTGACGTGATCGGAGCGGCCATCGCCGAAGCCGAGCGACGCCGGTCGGCCTCCGACCGCGACCTGACCGCCGAGGTCGCGCACTACACCCAGGTGCTGCCCGCGATCTGCGCCGACTGGCGGCTGGAACCGCTGCGCTGGCTGCCGGGCGGGGTGAACCCGCCGCCGCTCGAGGTGCGCAGGGCGGACGGTGCCGCGGCCGTGTTGAAGCTGCAGCCGCCCGGTGCCCAGGACGTCGTAGCGGCCGTGCTGCGGAGTGCCGGCGGCGACGGCTACGTTCGGGTGCTTGACTGGGACGCCGGGCGTGGTGCGCTGCTGACCGAGCGGCTGGGAGGGTCGTTGTGGGGCGTGCGGCGCGACCTGGCCGGGCAGGCCCGGGTGATCGTGCCGCTGCTGCGCCGGGCCTGGCTGCTGCCGGTTGAGGTCGGCAGCCCGTTCGAATCCAAGGCGTCCGGCCTGCGCGGCATCCTGGACGAGCTCGGCCCACGTTACGGCGAGGCCGCGCCGGCCGCCCTGGAACTGGCCGCCGGCTACGCCGAACACCTGGCGGCGAGCGAGCGTGCCGAGGTGGTCTGCCACGGCGATCCGCATGCCGGCAACGTGCTGCGCCGCGGCGAAGGCTGGGCGCTGATCGACCCCGACGGCTTCGTGGGTGAGCGGGCCTACGACCTCGGGGTGGTGCTGCGCGACGCTTGCCTGGAGTTCACCGAGGCCGAGGCGAGGCGTCCCGGATCCGGGGTGGAGCTGCTGTGGGACGGCTGCCAGGTGCTCGCCGATCTGGCCGAGGTGGCGTCCGAACGGGTCTGGCGCTGGGGCTTCGTCGAGCGGGTCACCACCGGGCTCTACCTGCACTGGTTCGGCTACCCGGACGAAGCCGTCCGGTTCCTCGGCGTCGCCGAGACCATCGCCCGCGCCGAGGGCTGAGCGCCACGCCGTCCGGCCCCCCTGGCCGGCCGTCCGCCACCACAAGGCCCTGCCTAACTATCTACGCCCTCCCACATGCGGGAGGGCGTAGATAGTTAGGCAGGGCCTTGTCGGGCGGGTCCGGCGGTGACGGGGTCGGGGTCGGGCGGAGGCCGAGTCCGCCGGTGGGGGAGGTCGATGTCGCATTCCTGCTAGGTCCTGTCGGTGCCGGCTACCATGATGGAGCACGTGATTCCCGACCGCACGGTGTGCCTGCGGGCCGTCGCCAGCCGCGACGCCCGCTTCGACGGCGAGTTCTTCACCGCGGTGCGCACCACCGGCATCTACTGCCGGCCGAGCTGCCCGGCGATCACCCCGCGTCCGGAGAACACCACTTTCTACGCCACCGCGGCGGCCGCCCAGGACGCCGGTTTCCGGGCCTGCCGACGCTGCCGTCCGGACACCGTGCCCGGCTCGGCCGCCTGGGACGTCCGGGCTGACACGGTGGCGCGGGCGATGCGGCTGATCGGCGACGGACTGGTCGACCGGGAAGGCGTCACCGGCGTCGCGGACCGGCTCGGCTACTCGGTGCGGCAACTGCAGCGGGCCTTGGCCGGCGAGCTGGGGGCGTCCCCACTCGCCCTGGCCCGGGCGCAGCGGGTGCACACCGCCCGGGTGCTGTTGGAGACCACCACGATGCGGCTCGGCGACGTCGCCTTCGCCGCCGGATTCGGCTCGGTACGCTCCTTCAACGACGCCGTCCGGGCCGCCTACGACCTCACCCCCGGCCAGCTGCGCGACCGGCTGACCCGCGATCCACGGCCGGGAACACAGCTGGGCGCGATCGAACTGCGGCTCCCGTTCCGGCAGCCGTTCCAGCCCGACGGCCTGTTCGGTCACCTGATCGCGACCGCGGTCCCCGGCGTCGAGGAGTGGCGCGACGGCGCCTACCGCCGCACCCTCGCGCTGCCGCACGGCCCCGGCGTCGTCGCGCTCGCCCCGCGTCCGGACCACATCGCGGCCACCCTGTGGCTGAGTGATCCGCGCGACCTCACCCCCGCCATCGGACGCTGCCGCCGGCTGCTCGACCTGGACGCCGACCCGGTCGCGGTGGCGGACGCCCTGGCCGCCGACCCGGCACTGGAACCCCTGATCGCAGCCAACCCCGGACGCCGGGTGCCGCGCAGCACCGACG
>NZ_JASGDE010000150.1:0-2695 GCF_047607385.1 Micropruina sp. | reverse complement strand
GGTCAATTAGGAAAAGGTGCCCTTCTTCGTATTTACGATCGCACGATGGTAACACATAGAGGAATGCGCGAATTCATTTTAGATACAGCAGAAACAAACAACATTCCGTACCAATACTTTATTTCACAAGGTGGTACAGATGCTGGCCGTGTACATACAAGTAACTCTGGTATCCCATCAGCAGTAATTGGTGTTTGTGCACGCTACATTCATACACATGCTTCAATTTTACATGTTGATGATTATGCAGCGGCGAAAGAATTAATTACGAAGCTTGTAAGAACAACAGATAAAACGACGTTAGAGACAATTAAGAATAACGCGTAGAGAAGAAGGGCGAAAAACCCTTCTTTTTTTAGGTTGAATAGATGACCCAGCGATGATTGGGAGCGGTCAGTGCTTAATTGGTGTTCGAATGATGTATGAAGACTCCAAGTAGGAAGTGAGAGGAAGGCTGTTTTTGTTTTCGAAGACGGTAATGTTGCTAGAAAAACCCTTCTTTTTTAGGCTGAATAGATGACTTGGTGATATGTGGTAGTGGTTGATACTTAATTCGTATCTGATGCGGATATTAGAATAGAATGATGAATTTTTATAGAGGTGAACGAAATGAAGGTAGTAGTTGGATCGAAGAATAAAACGAAGGTTGGCGCTGTGGAGAAGGTTTGGAAAGATGCTGAAATTACATCTCTTTCTGTTCCTTCAGGAGTAGCAAATCAGCCGTTTTCAGATGAAGAGACGATGCAAGGAGCGATTAATAGAGCGAAGCGAGCGCTAGAGGAAGGAGGAGCTCAAATTGGTATTGGGCTAGAAGGCGGCGTAATGAAAACGGAGTACGGTTTATTTATGTGTAATTGGGGCGCGCTAGCAACAAGTGATGGTAAAATATTTGTTGCCGGCGGGGCACGTATTACGTTACCGGATGATTTTTTAGCACCTCTTGAAGAGGGCAAGGAGTTAAGTGAAGTGATGGAAGAGTTTGTACATAGAAAAGATATTCGTAGTCACGAAGGTGCAATCGGTATTTTTACAGATGATTATGTTGATCGCACGGAATTATTTGTACACGTTGTTAAGTTACTTGTTGGGCAATATAAGTATGACGAAAAGCAAGCATAAACCTTGCACCATGCGTGATGTATGGTAGTATAAAAGAAAGATTATAACATGAAAACATGCACTCGTTAGAGGAGGAAATATAGATGAAGTCATTAGAAAGCATGGAGCAATTCCAACAATTAAAAAATGAAGAGAATGTAGTCTTTATGTTCTCAGCAGAATGGTGCCCAGACTGCCGTTTTGTAGACCCATTTATGCCAGAAGTAGAAGAGAAATATAGTGATTTCTCATTTTACTATGTAGATCGTGATGAGTTTATTGATCTATGTGTAAAATTAGACGTATTTGGCATTCCGAGCTTTGTAGCGTACAATAAGGGTGAAGAAACTGGTCGCTATGTAAACAAAGATCGTAAAACACAAGAACAAATCGAAGAGTTTATTGAAGGTTTAAAATAAGGCAATTTGCCAATTGAATTGTAAAACAACCTCTACCTTCGCGGGGGAGGTTATTTTTTTGGAAGGGAGGAAAAAGAGATGAAGATGACAAGTAAAAAGATGAAAGACGAGTTAATGAAGAAATTATCTCGCCCAGAATGGGACTTTCAGTATGATAGCGAGAAAGAAGTTCTACGTATTGAACAGAAAGACTCTAAAAAAGGTATTAACGTATCGCTTCCAGGAGTTGTGGCAAAATGGGAAGTGAATAAAGAAAAAGCAATTGAAGAGGTTGCTTATTATGTACAAGAAGCGCTAATTGCGATGCATAAAGAAGAAAATAGCGGAGCGAAAATTTTACCTGTTATTCGCTCTACTTCTTTCCCGAAACAAGCAGAAGAAGGAAATCCGTTTATTATGACGGATCATACGGCGGAAACACGTATTTACTATGCGTTAGATTCGAATAAAACGTATCGACTAATCGATGAGCGTCTGTTACAAAAATTAGAACTTACAGAACAGCAAGTACGTGAAATGGCATTATTCAATGCTCGTTCATTAGGTTATGAATTTAAACAAGACACAGTAGCGGGTAATACATTCTACTTTTTAAACACAAATGATGGATATGACGCGACGCGTATTTTAAACGAATCGTTACTACAATCGATGCGTGAAAAAATTTCTGGTGACATGGTTGTTGCTGTTCCTCACCAAGATGTATTAATTATTGCTGATATCGTTAACGAAATCGGTTATGATATTATTGCACAAATGACAATGAAATTTTTTGCCGAAGGGCATGTTCCGATTACATCACTTTCATTCGTATATGAAGATGGAGACTTTGAACCAATCTTTATTTTAGCGAAGAATCGGAAGAAGACAGATGGAAAAGAGAAAGGATGAACGAAGTGAACGTTTTTTACAACCTTGAAGGAATTGGTGACACTTTAATTGTTGCCTTACAAGATATTACTTTAGAGAACCGTACTTTTGATCGCAAAGGAGATGTTGCTCGCGTTTATGATCGTGAAAGCAACGTAACGGGAGGATTCAACATCTTTAATGCATCTTCTTATTTAGAAGTAACAGAAACAGGTAACCTTACATTAACGAAAGAGCTTGTTGAGAAAATCAACGAAATTTTAGCGAAGAACGGCTTTGAAGAAACAGTAGAAGCAGATCTTTCTCCG
>NZ_JASGDE010000149.1:0-18621 GCF_047607385.1 Micropruina sp. | reverse complement strand
CGCGGCGGCTGCGGGGCCGGCCGGGACGCGGCCGGGTCGTCGCCGAGCAGGGCGCCCGCCACGGCGACGGCGGTGACGCCGTCGAGCAGCACGTGATGGGCGACGAACAGCAGCGCGGTGCTGCTGGCCGAGCGGAGCACGAACAGCCGCCACGGCGGGATCGTCTCGGACAGTCCGGCCACCAGCACCGCCACGGTCGCGGCGACCGGATCGTCGGCGGCCCGGTCGAGCACGTGCTGTGCCGGATCGAGGTCCACCCGCTCCCAGCGGGTTCGCCCGGCGCCCTCGGCACCCCGGACGAAGCGGTGGCTGAGCAGGGGAAATGCCGCTGCTCGCTGGGCCACAGCCGCCTGCAGTGCGGCGGTGTCGACGGTGCCGTCCAGTTCGGCGAGCACGGCGATCAGCCGTGGGTCGGGGCCGACGTCGCCGGCCAGTTCGGCGGCGTCCCCGATGGTGAACCGCAGCATGGCACCTCCGTTCGGCACCAGCCTGGCGCATTCGCGGGCCGGCTCGCCGGCTCGATCGCCCGATTGGACGCAAATACCCCCAGGGGTATAGCTTCGAGCCGAAGGAGTGATCGAGTGATGAAGATCGTGGTGGTCGGCGGCGTCGCCGGTGGAATGAGCTGTGCGGCCCGGGCGCGGCGGCTGGACGAGTCGGCCGAGATCGTGGTGCTGGAGCGCGGCGAGCAGGTGTCGTTCGCGAACTGCGGGCTGCCGTACCACGTCGGCGGCGAGATCGACGACGCCGAACAGCTGCTGTTGCAGACGCCCGAGTCGCTGCGCGCCGCGCTCGACCTGGACGTCCGGGTCCGGCACGAGGTGACCGGGCTGGACGCCGCCGCCAAGACGGTCGAAGTGCGGACGCCGTCCGGGGAGACCACGCTGAGCTACGACGCGCTGGTGCTGGCGCCCGGCGCCCGCGCCGTGCGTCCGCCGATTCCGGGGCTGGACTCGCCGCGGGTGCGCACCCTGCGCACCGTCCCGGACGCCGTCGCGCTGCGCTCCCAGGTGGACGCCGGCGCGACCCGGGCCGTGGTGCTCGGCGCCGGCTTCATCGGCCTGGAGGCGGCCGAGGCGCTGGCGCTGCGCGGCCTGCAGGTGACCGTGGTCGAGCTGGCCGGCCACGTGCTGCCGCCGCTGGAGGCCGAACTCGGCCAGCTGGTCACCGACGAACTGCGCCGGCTCGGCATCGACGTCCGGGCCGGGGTGGCCGCGTCCTCGATCGCCCACGGTGCCGCGGAGGACACCGTGACACTGGCCGACGGCAGCCGGATCGCGGCCGACCTGATCGTGCTGTCGACCGGCGTCCGTCCCGAGACCGAGGTCTTCGAGGCGGCCGGGGTGGCCTGCGCCGACGGCGCCATCGTCGTCGACGAACACGGCCGGACGTCGCTGCCCGGCGTCTGGGCGGTGGGCGACGCCACCGCGTCGATCGACCCGGTCACCGGCGTGGTCCGTCCGGTGCCGCTGGCCGGGCCGGCCAACCGGGCCGGACGCCTGGTCGCCGACGCCATCGTCCGCCCGGAGTCGGCGCGGCCGATCCCGCAGCCGTTGGGCACCGCGATCGTCCGGGTCGGCGCCCTCACCGCGGCCCTGACCGGCGCCAACCGGGCCGCCCTGGACGCCGCCCGCATCGCCTACCGCACCCTGCATCTGCACCCCAACCAGCACGCCGGCTACTTCCCGGGCGCCAGCCAGCTGCACTTGATGCTGCACCTCGGTGCCGCCGACGGCCGGATTCTCGGCGCCCAGGCGGTCGGCGCCGACGGCGTCGACAAGCGGATCGACGTGCTCGCCACCGCCATCTGCGGCGGGCTGGGCGTGGCCGACCTGATCGACCTCGACCTGGCCTACGCGCCGCCCTACGGGCAGGCCAAGGATGCGGTGAACCTGGCCGGCATGGTCGGCGCCAACGTGCTCGACGGCACCCTGCGGCTCTGGTACGCCGACGATCTGGACCGGATCGGCGACCAGGCGGTGCTGCTCGACGTCCGGAGCCGCGCCGAGTACGGCACCGGGCACCTGCCCGGGTCGCTGAACATTCCGCACACCGAGCTGCGCGGACGCCTCGACGAGGTGCGGGAGGCCGCGCAGGGATGCCCGGTGCGGGTGCTGTGCGCCTCCGGGGTGCGCTCGGCGATCGCGCACCGGGTGCTGGCCCAGGCCGGCTTCGACTCGGCGTCGCTGTCCGGCGGCATGCTCACCCTGCGCGCCGTGCTCGGCGACCGCGCCGACCAGGTGCTGGCGCTGCCCGAACCCGTCCCCGCCTGAACCGCCCACCCGACGAGAGGAACCGTCATGGCACCCGCCGACCCCACCGCCCAGCGCCGCATCCTGAACCGGCTGCGCCGCGCCCGCGGCCAGCTGGACGCCGTCATCGCCGCCGTCGAAGGCGGCGGCAAATGCCGCGACGTGGTCACCCAGCTGGCCGCCGTCTCCAGCGCCCTGGACCGGGCCGGGTTCACCATCATCGCCACCGCGATGAAGGACTGCCTGGCCGACCCGGACGCCGCCGAGCGCACCGACGACATCACCGCCGAAGAGCTGGAGAAGCTCTTCCTGGCCCTCGCCTGAACCCCGCGAATCACCGCTGAAACATCCACGACAAGGAGAAACATCATGTGTCGCGCAGTCACCTGCAAGCAGTGCGGAAAGACCACCTGGGCCGGCTGCGGCCAGCACATCGACGCCGTGAAGCGCACCGTCCCGGCCGCCCAGTGGTGCGGCGGGCATGCCGCCTCGGCCGCGCCGGCGTCCGGTCTGCTGAGCCGGCTGTTCGGCCGCTGAGCCTTAGCTCAGGGCTGCAGCCGGTAGCCCAGGCCGGGTTCGTTGATCAGGTGCCGGGGCTCGGCCGGGTCGGCCTCGATCTTGCGCCGGATCTGGTTGGCGAAGACCCGCAGGTAGTGATGCTCGCGGCCGTAGCCGGGGCCCCACACCGCCCGCAGCAGTTCTTCGTGCGGCATCAGCCGGCCCTGGTGTCGGGCCAGTTCGGCGAGCAGCCGCCACTCGGTTGGGGTGAGGTGGATCGGCTCCGAACCCCGGGCAGCCAGGTGGGCGGCGAAGTCGAGGGTCAGGCCCGGGGCGGTGAAGGTCTCCGGCGCCTCCGCGGCCACCGACGTCCGGCGCAGCGCCGCCCGGACCCGGGCCATCAGCTCGTTCACGTCGAACGGCTTGCTGACGTAGTCGTCGGCGCCCTCGTCGAGGGCCTCGATCTTGTCGTCGGCCTGCTGCCGGGCGGACAGCACGATCACCGGGACGGCGGAGTGCTGCCGCAGCCGGCGCAGCACCTCGACGCCGTCCAGGTCGGGCAGGCCGAGGTCGAGGATGACCAGCTCGGGACCGTCGGCCAGGAAGCTGGCGACCGCCTGGCGTCCGGACGAGGCCAGCAGCACCTCGTGGCCGCGAGCCCGCAGGTTGATCCGCAGGGTGCGCTGCAGCACCGAATCGTCGTCGACCACCAGGATCCGGGTCACGGTTCACCTCCGGGTTCGGCCGGGATCTCCTGACCCTGCCGGGTGGGCAGGGTGATCACCAGGGTCAGTCCACCACCGGGCGTCGGCTCGGCGCTGACCCGTCCGCCCATCGCCTCGGCCAGGCCGCGGGCCACCGCCAGGCCCAGCCCGATGCCGGTCCCGGAGGCGTCGCCCTGGCGCTGGAAGGGCTGGAAGATCCGCTCCAGTTCGTCGGGCGGGACGCCCGGACCGTTGTCGGCGACCCGCACCTCGACCCGGTCGGCGACCCGGCTGGCCCGCACCGCGATCGGGGTGCCGGCGTGCTGGTAGCGCAGCGCGTTCTCGGCGATGTTGCCCAGCACCCGGTCCAGCAGGCCGGCGTCGGTGTACGCCATCCGGGCGTCCGGATCGATCGTCCAGCGGGCCCGGGCCGGATCGGGCAGCGCCGCCAGGGTGGCCGGGATCACCTCGCCGAGATCGGTGGGCGCCGGATGGGCGATCAGCGCGCCGGTCTGCAGCCGGGACAGGTCGAGCAGGTTGCCGATCAGGGCCTCCAGCCGGTCGGCGGACTCCTCGATGGCGGCCTTCAGTTCCGCCTCGTCCGCGGCGGACCAGGTCACCTCGGTGGAGCGCAGGCTGCCGATGGCCGCCTTGATCCCGGCCAGCGGCGTCCGCAGATCGTGCGAGACCGCCGACAGCAGCGCCGTCCGGGCCTGGTTGTCCCGGGCCAGCTGCGCCGCCGACTTCGCCGAACGCTGCAGCTCCTGGCGCTGCAGGATGGCGCCGGCATGGGCGGCGAAGGCGTCGAACAACCGGCGCTGGCCCGCCGCCAGCCCGGGCGGTTGCAGCACCAGCTGATGGTCGCCGGCGTCCTCGTGGTCGGCGGGGGCCGCCGGGTCGAAGTCGCCGGCGGACGCCACGATCTCGACCGGGCCGTCCGCCGGCCGGTGCACGATGGCGGCGGCCTGGACGCCGAACATGTCGATCGCCCGGTGCAGCAGCAGCGGCAGCTGGTCGGGGACGCCGAGCAGCGAGTGGGAGAGCTCGGCCAGCGCGGCGGACTCCCGCTGCGCGGCCTGCGCCTCTTCGGTGCGCCGGGCGTTGCGGTGCACGATCAGCGCCACCAGGGAGCCGACCAGGACGAACACCACCAGCGCCAGGGTGTTCTCCGGATCGGCCACGGTCAGCGTGCCGGTCGGCTGCACGAAGAACCAGTTCAGCAGCACCGACGACAGCACGGCCGCCACCACCGCCGGGATCAGCCCGCCGAGCACGGCGACCAGCACGGTGGCCAGCAGGAAGATCGGGATGTCCAGCGGCAGGTCGGCGGTGAACGGGTCGGCGTGCAGCAGCACGGTGAGCAGCACCGGCAGCGCCAGTGCGGCCACCAGGCCGCTCACCACCCGCTGCCGGGACAAGCCGCGATGCCGGGTGAAACCACGTCCGGGACGGGGATGGCCGACCACGTGCACGTCGATCTCGCCGGCGTCGGCGATGATCCGTTCGGCCAGGCTGGGGCTGAGCCCGCGCCGCCAGGGCGGCAGCGGAGATCCGCCGACCAGGATCTGGGTGGCGTTCACCCCGCGGGCAAAATCGAGCACGGCCTGCGCGGCGTCGTCGCCGGTGATGCTGTGGAACTCGCCGCCCAGCTCCTCGGTGAGCCGGCGCAGCTCGGCGACCTGGCTGAGCGGAGCGTTCGCCAGGCCGTCGCTGCGGCTGACGAAGGCGCCCAGCAGCTGTCCGCCGGCCAGCCGGGAAGCGATCCGGGCGCCGCGGCGCAGCAATGCCCGTCCCTCGGGCCCACCGGTCAGGGCGACCACCACCCGCTCCCGCGCCGGCCACGACTCGGTGATGCCGTGCTGGTTGCGGTAGCCCTCCAGCCCGGCGTCCACCTTCTCGGCCAGCCAGAGCAGCGCCAGCTCGCGCAACGCGGCCAGATTGCCGACCCGGAAGTAGTTGGCCAGCGCGGCGTCCACCTTCTCCGGACGGTAGATGTTGCCGTGCGCCATCCGCCGGCGCAGCGCCTCCGGCGACATGTCCACCAGATCGATCTGGTCGGCGGCCCGCACCACCTCGTCCGGCACCGTCTCGCGCTGCACGATGCCGGTGATCGAGGTGACCGCGTCGTTCAACGACTCCAGATGCTGAATGTTGACCGTGGAGATCACGTCGATGCCGGCGTCCAGCAGCTCGTCGATGTCCTGCCAGCGCTTCTCGTTGCGGGAGCCCGGGACGTTGCTGTGGGCCAGTTCGTCGACCAGCGCCACCTGCGGACGGCGGGCCAGCACGGCGTCCAGGTCCAGTTCGGAGAAGGCGACGCCCTGGTACTCGACCGTGCGGCGCGGGACGACCTCCAGCCCGTCCAGCTGGGTCTGGGTCTGCTGCCGGCCGTGGGTCTCGCACTGACCGACCACCACGTCGGTGCCGCGGGCGGCGCGGCGATGCCCCTCGGCCAGCATGCTGACGGTCTTGCCCACCCCGGGGGCCGCCCCGAGGTAGATCCGCAGCCGGCCGCGTCCCATGGCCCTATTCTCGTCCGGCCAGCGCCAGGTTGAGCCGGGTCACGTTGACCCCGTCCTGACCGAGGTAGCCCAGAGCCGCCGGCTCGGTCGCCGCCGCGATCATTGCCTCCAACTCGGCGGCCGGGACGCCGCGGGCGGCCGCCACCCGGGGCAGCTGCCAGCGGGCGTAGGCCACCGAGATGTGCGGGTCCAGCCCGGACGCCGACGCGGTCAGCGCGTCCTCGGGGACCGGGCCGACCGCGTCCGGGTTCGCCTGGCGCAACGCGTCCAGCCGTTGCCGGCGGGCCCGCTGCTGGTCGGCGGAGGCGGGGGAGAGGTTGCTGCCGCCCGAGGTCTGCCCCGAGTAGTCGGACGCCGAGGGCCGCGGCTGGAACCACTGCGGCCCGGTGAAGGACTGCCCGAGCAGCGCCGATCCGACCACCCGGCCGTCGGCATCGACCAGCCGGGAGCCGTGCGCCTGCGCCGGGTAGACCTGGGCGGCCAGGGTGACCACCGCCGGATAGCCGATGCCGAGCAGCACGGTCATCACCAGCAGCAGCCGGAGCCCGGCGAGAGCCTGACGGAATACGGACATGACTACCCCAATCCCGGGATGAGAGCGACCAGCAGGTCGATCAGCTTGATGCCCAGGAACGGCGCCACGATGCCGCCCAGGCCGTAGATGAGCAGGTTGCGGGTGAGCATCGCCGAGGCGCTGAGCGGCCGGTAGCCGACCCCGCGCAGCGCCAGCGGCACCAGGGCGAGGATGATCAGCGCGTTGAAGATGACCGCGGAGAGCATCGCCGAGGCCGGCGAGTGCAACCCCATGATGTTCAGCGCCTGCAGGCCGGGGAAGACGCCGACGAACATCGCCGGAATGATCGCGAAGTACTTGGCCACGTCGTTGGCGATCGAGAAGGTGGTCAGCGCGCCGCGGGTGATCAGCAGCTGCTTGCCGATCGCCACGATGTCGATCAGCTTGGTCGGGTCCGAGTCCAGATCGACCATGTTCCCGGCCTCCTTCGCTGCCGAGGTGCCGGTGTTCATCGCCACCCCGACGTCCGCCTGGGCGAGTGCCGGGGCGTCGTTGGTGCCGTCCCCGGTCATCGCGACCAGCCGTCCATCGGCCTGCTCGGCCTTGATCAGCGCCATCTTGTCCTCCGGGGTGGCCTCGGCGAGGAAGTCGTCCACCCCGGCCTCGGCGGCGATCGCCTTCGCGGTCAGCGGATTGTCGCCGGTGATCATCACCGTCCGGATGCCCATCGCCCGCAGCTGCGCGAACCGTTCGGTCATTCCAGGCTTCACCACGTCCTTGAGTTCGACCACGCCCAGCGTCCGCGGCGCCGAGCCGGGCTGCCGGCTGGCCACCACCAGCGGGGTGGCGCCGCGTCCGGAGATCTCGTCGACGATCGGCTGCAACCGGGTGGCGAACCGTCCGCCGCCGCCGGCCACCCAGGCGGCCACCGCCGAACCGGCACCCTTGCGGATCTGGGTGCCGTCCGGCAGGTCGACCCCGGACATCCGGGTCTGCGCGGTGAACGGCACGAAGCCGGCCCCGGCCCGGATCAACGCGTCATCGCTCAGCTCATGGACGCCGGCCGGCCGGTCGGCGAGCGCGAACTCGACGATCGAGCGTCCCTCCGGGGTCTGGTCGGCCAGCGAGGACGCGTGCGCGGCGTCCAGCAGTTCGCCGGGCTCCACCCCGGGCAACGGACGGACGTCGCTGGCCCGCCGGTTGCCGAAGGTGATGGTGCCGGTCTTGTCCAGCAGCAGGGTGCTGACGTCGCCGGCCGCCTCGACGGCCCGTCCGGACATGGCCAGCACGTTGCGCTGCACCAGCCGGTCCATGCCGGCGATGCCGATCGCCGACAGCAGGGCGCCGATGGTGGTCGGGATCAGGCAGACCAGCAGGGCCACCAGCACCACCAGCGGCAGCCGTCCGCCGGAGTAGATCGCCTGTGGCTGCAGGGCGATCACCGCCAGCAGGAAGATGACGGTCAGGGTGATCAGCAGAATGCCCAGGGCGATCTCGTTCGGGGTCTTCTGCCGGGCCGCGCCCTCGACCAGGGCGATCATCTTGTCGATGAACGTCTCGCCCGGTTTGGCGGTGATCCGCACCACGATCCGGTCGCTGAGCACGGTGGTGCCGCCGGTCACCGCGCAGCGGTCGCCGCCGGCCTCGCGGATCACCGGTGCCGACTCGCCGGTGATCGCCGACTCGTCGACGCTGGCCACGCCGTCCACCACGTCGCCGTCGCCGGGGATCACCTGACCGGCCTCGACCACCACCCGTTCGCCGATCCGCAGCTCGACCCCGGCCACCTGCTCCTCGGTGTCGTCGGCGTTCAGTCGACGAGCCATGGTCTGGGTCCGGGTGGCGCGCAGCGTGTCGGCCTGCGCCTTGCCGCGTCCCTCGGCGATCGCCTCGGCGAGATTGGCGAACACGATGGTCGCCCACAGCCACAGCGTGACCGCGATGGTGAACACCGACGGTTGCAGCACCGACAACACGGTGGTCAGCACCGACCCGACCCAGACCACGAAGATCACCGGGCTGCCGAACAGGTGCCGTGGGTTCAGCTTCACCAGCGCCTGGGGGAGCGCCCGCCAGGCGGTGACGGCCAGCGACGGATGGGCGGGACGGTGATGCCTGCTCACACCGGGATCCCGTGGGACGCCGGGGACGGTTCCTTTCGTCCCACAGGTACTACCAATGGGACGCCGGGGACGGTTGCTTCGCACGTCAGTGCCTCTTCTCATGACAGGGCCTCCGCGATCGGGCCGAGGGCCAGGGACGGGAAATAGGTGAGGCCGGCGACGATCAGGATGATCGCCAGCAGGAACCCGGCGAAGCTGGCGGTGTGGGTGGGCATCGTCCCGGCGGTGACCGGACGCCGCCCCTGCCGGGCCAGCCCACCGGCCAGCGCCAGCATCGCCACGATCGGGACGAACCGGCCGAGCAGCATGCACACCGCCAGTGCCAGATTGAGGAACGGCTGGTCGACGGACAGTCCGGCGAAGGCCGAGCCGTTGTTGTTGGCGGCCGAGGCGAACGCGTACAGCATCTCGCTCAGCCCATGTGGACCGGACGCCAGCATCGCGTCCCTCGAGGCGGGCACGATCAGCGCCGTCCCGGTGCCGAGCAGCACCAGCAGCGGGGTGATCAGCATCGCCAGCGCGGCCAGGGTGATCTCCCGCCGACCGATCGACTTGCCCAGCAGTTCCGGCGTCCGGCCCACCATCAGGCCGGCGACGAAGACCGCCAGCACCACCATCACCAGCATCGAGTACAGGCCGGTGCCGACCCCGCCCGGGGACAGCTCGCCGAGCATCATGTTCAGCAACGCAACGCCGCCCGACAAGGGCTGCAGCGACTCGTGCATGGTGTTCACCGCACCGGTGGAGGTGCCGGTGGTGGCCGAGGCGAAGATCGCCGACCAGGCGGTGCCGAAGCGCTGCTCCTTGCCCTCCAGGCTGCCGCCGGCGACCTCCAGCGCGGTCAGGGCCGCCATTGCGCCGAAGCCGAGCACGGCCATCACGGCGGCGATCGCCGCGCCCTGCCGGCGGTCCTTGACGAACAGGCCGTAGCTGTAGGGCAGCGCGGACGGGATGGCCAGCAGCAGCACGATCTCGATCAGGTTGGTCACCCCGTTGGGGTTCTCGAACGGGTGCGCGGAGTTGGCGTTGAAGAACCCGCCGCCGTTGGTGCCCAGTTCCTTGATCGCCTCCTGGGACGCCACCAGCCCGCCCTGCAACACCTGGCTGCCGCCGTCGATCGTGGTGATCGTGGCCGGGGCGTCCAGGTTCTGGATCACCCCGCAGGCCACCAGCACGATCGCGGCAAGCACCGCCAACGGCAGCAGGATGCGCAGCGTGCCGCGGGTCAGGTCGACCCAGAAATTGCCCAGCCGGTCGGTGTGTTCCCTGGTCAGTCCGCGGACGACGGCGATCGCCACGGCCAGGCCGACCGCGGCGGAGAGGAAGTTCTGCACGGTCAGGCCGAGCGTCTGCAGCAGGTAGCCGGCGCCGGCCTCACCGGCGTAGGACTGCCAGTTGGTGTTGGTGACGAACGAGACCGCGGTGTTCAGCGCCGTGTCGACGTTCATCGAACGACCCTGGGAGAACGGCAGCAGCGGCTGGGCCAGGATCAGCCCCCACAACAGCAGGATCGACACCCCCGAGAAGGCCAGCACCGAGACGGCGTACACACCCCAGCGCTGTTCGGCGTCCGGATCGACCCCGGTCAGCCGGTAGATCAGCCGCTCCACGCGAGTGTGGCTGGGTGAGGTGAACACCCGGTGGATCCAGCCGCCGAGCGGCACGTGGATGGCGGCCAGCACCGCCGCGATGGTGAGCACCGCCAACACGGCGGCGAGCGTCGCGGGCATCGCGCTCAGAACCGTTCCGGATGAGCCAGGGCGAAGCCCAGGTAGACGATCAGTGCCAGGCCGATCACCGCGGCCACCAGATCCTCGATCACCTCTCGATCGTGTGCCCGTCCGAGGCCCCCGATCGCGGTGTTGATCGAGCCCTGACGGGTCTTGACGCTTCCTTGACGGCCGGCGTCTTTCACTTTTGTGCAGGCTTGCCGGGCCGGCGGCCACCGGCCGGACCGGCGTCCTAGGGTGAGAATCTCCCGAGGCAGCGCCGCCTCGGGAACCCACCGGACCGAGGGAGATCCCGATGCTGATCGGGCTGCGCGACGCGCTCGACTTTGCCGAGACCAGGAACTGCGGCATCGCCGCGGTCAACACGCCCACCCTGGAGTTGCTGCTGGCCGCCATCAAGGTGGCCGAGCGCCACGACGTCCCGCTGATCGTGCAGCACGCCCAGGTTCACGAGACGGTGAACGCCATCGAGGACATCGGCCCGGTGATGGTCGAACTCGCCCGGCGCTCCAGCGCGCCGCTGGTGGTGCACATCGATCACGGCGAGACGGTGGAGTACATCGAGCGCGGCTTCGCGGTCGGCTTCAACTCGGCCATGTTCGACGGCTCCCGGCTGCCCTACGACGAGAACGTGGAACTGACCCGCCAGGTGGTCGAGATCGCCGGCCGGCACGGTTTCGGCGTCGAGGGCGAGCTCGGCATCATGCCCGGACGCGAGCACGGCCCCGGGGCGTCCGGTGTGGCCGACGAGACGCTCTACACCCGGCCCGCCGACGTGGCCGCCTTCGTCCAGGCCACCGGGGTGACCGCGCTGGCCTGCTCGTTCGGCACCGTCCACGGGCTCTACAAGGCCGACCCCAAGATCGACTACGAACTGATCGGCGAACTGCGGCGGGCCGGCGGCGTGCCGATCGTGATGCACGGCGGTTCGGGGTTGAGTTGCGCGGAGTACCGGGCCTCGATCGAACGCGGGGTGCGGAAGATCAACTACTACACCTACGCCGACAAGGCCGGCATGGACGCCGCCAAGAAGCTGCTCGCGGAGCATCCCGAGACGCACGTGTTCTGCGAGCTGGCGGTGGCCGCCACCAAGGCCACCGAGGAGAATCTGGACGCCCTGGCCCGCTGCCTGTACGCCTAACCGGCGGCTCTTCGGCACATTGCCCTGGTTCAGCGTCCTTCACCGGGTTCAAACCAAGTGAAGGACGCCGAACCAGGGCAATGTGGCGTCCGGGGTGCGGCGGCGTCCGGGGTGCGGCGGCGTCCGGCGGATCCCGCTCAGCTGTTGCAGTCGGCGCAGATGCCGAAGAACTCCACCTCGTGATCGATCTCGGCGAAGCCGTACTCGCCGGCGATCTTGCGGGTCTGCTCCTCCAGGCCGGGCAGGCTGATCTCCACCGTGCGGCCGCAACTGCGGCAGACCAGGTGGTGATGGTGGCCCGGGGTGCAGGTCCGGTAGGCGATCTGGCCGTCGGGGGTGCGGATGGTGTCCACCTCGCCTCCGGCCGCCATGGCCTGCAGCGCGCGGTAGACGGTGGCCAGGCCGACCGTCGATCCGTCGCGGCGCAGCCGGTCGTGGATCTCCTGGCTGGTGGCGAAGGAGCTGCTGGCCTCGACGGCATCGCGAATCTCGGTCCGTTGCCGCGTGCGTCGCGGCGTCCGTTCAGTGCTCGTCATAGTGACCTTCGTGGGCAGCGTGCCGGTGACCATCGTGAATGTAGTCGACATGACCGCCATGGTGCACGGCCGGGTGTCCACAACCGTCGGCGTGCACGTGCGGATGATTCTCGGTGACCTGATGAGATCGGGTCGGCTGGTCGTCGGTCAACTCGACCACCGGCGCCTGCCGACGGGCCAACAGCAGCGACACCGGCCAGCTCAGCGCGAACAGCGCGATCGCGATCACCACGATCAGCGCACCCGGCGCGGTGTCGAACTGGTACGAGCCGACCGTGCCGCTCACCGCGGACAGCACGCCCAGGCCCATCGCGACCAGCATCGACCGCCGGAAGCCGATCGCCAGGTGGTTGGCGGTGGCCACCGGCACCACCATCAGCGCGCTGACCAGCAGCAGCCCGACGGTGCGCATCGAGACCGTGACGGTCACCGCGGCCAGGGCGACCACCAGGACGTTGTAGAGCCGCACCGGCAGTCCGATGGTGCGGGCGAACGGTTCGTCGGCGCTGACCGCGAACAGCTGCGGCAGCAGGCCGAGGCAGACCAGCAGCACCACCGCCCCGAGCCCGCCGATGATCCACAGCTCGGCGGCGTTGATGGTGAGCAGAGATCCGAACAGGTAGGCGGACAGCGTCCCGGTGCCCTGACCGGCCAGGCTGGCCAGCAGCAGACCGCCGGAGAGCCCGCCGTAGAACAGGATCGCCAGACCGACGTCGCCGCTGGTCCGGCCCATCTCACGGAGCAGTTCGATGGCGATCGCGCCCACCACGCAGACCAGCACAGCCAGCGGCAGCGGTGCCGAACCGGTCAGGAAGGCCAGTCCGACGCCGGCGACCGCCAGGTGACCGAGGCCGTCGCCGAGCAGGCTGAGCCGGCGCTGCACCAGGTAGGTGCCGATCGCCGGCGCGGTCAGTCCGGTGATCAGCGCGGCGAGCAGGGCGCGCTGCATGAACTCCAGGGCGAGCCAATCCACCTCAGACCACCTCCAGACCGGTGCCATGGACGCGGCTGTGCGGCAACTCGTGCACCTCGTGGCCGCCCGGGGCGGGCAGAAACGGCCCGTCGGCGATCACCCGTCCGTCGGCCAGGGTGATCGCGCGGTCGATCAGCGGCTCGAACGGTCCCGGTTCGTGCAGCACCATCACCACGGTGTCGCCGCGGTCGCGCAGCCCGCGCAGCACATCGGCGAGGACGCTCTGGGTGGTCTGGTCGACGCCGGCCAGTGGCTCGTCCCAGATCATCAGGTCGGCCTCGCCGGCCAGCGCCCGGGCGATCAGCACCCGCTGCTGCTGGCCGCCGGACAGCCGGACGAACGGCGCCTGGGCACGATCGGCCATCCCGACCCGGGCCAGTGCGTCCTCGACCCCGCGGCGGTCCGCCGCGCTGGCCGGCCACAACGGACGCCGCAGCCCGAGACGTCCGGAAGCCACCACCTCACGGGCGGTGGCCTGCTGGACCAGGATGGTGCTGCGCTGCGGCACGTAGCCGATCCGGCGCCAGTCGCGGAACCGTCCCAGCTCGGTGCCGAACAGTTGCACCGTGCCCCGATGCGGCACCAGCCCGAGCAAGGCCCGCATCAGCGTGGTCTTGCCCGAGCCGTTGTTGCCGGTCACGGCCACCGTCTGCCCGACACCGATCGCGAAGCCGGCGCTGCGGACGATGGGGACACCGGACAGCACCACATCGACCTGGTCGGCGGTGATGGCCGGGGCTGGTGGCCGTGAGGCAGGGGTCATGAACAGCCGTTCGCCTTCTGCAGCGAGCTGAGATTGGATTTCATGACCTCAATGTAGTCCGAACCGCGGGACTCCTTGGTCAGTCCCTCCAGCGGATCGAGCACGTCGGTGGCCAGCTTCAGGTCGCCGGCGATCGACTTCGCCACGGTGGGGGAGACCAGTGTCTCGAAGAAGATGGTGGTGACGCCGTTGGCCTTGGCCAGCTTCTGCACCTCGGCGATCCGCGCCGCGGTGGGCTCGGTGTCCGGCTCGATGCCGCTGATCCCGACCTGCTCCAGGCCGTAGCGGTTGGCCAGGTAGCCGAACGCCTCGTGCGAGGTGATGAACACCTTGCGCTGGCAGGAGGTGAGACCGGTGCGGTAGTCGGTGTCGAGTTGCTTCAGCTGGGTGATCAGGGTTTCGGCGTTGGCGGTGAAGGTGTCCTTGGCGTTCGGCATGGCCTCGGCCAACGCGTCGCGGACGTGCTCGGCGACCGTCACCATGTTGGTCGGATCGAGCCAGGTGTGCGGATCGAGAGCGCCGTGGTCGTGCCCGTCGCCGTGGTCCGCGCCCTCCTCCTCGTGCTCGGCCGGCCGCAGGGGCAGGAAGGACGCGGTGTCGACCGTCCGCTTCGGGCTGACCGTGGACAGTGCGGAGTCGACGGCCGCCTGGAAGCCCTTCTGGTAGATCAGCAGGTCGGATTCGGCGATACCGGCCACCTGCTTGGGCGAGAGCTCCAGGTCGTGCGGCTCGGCGCCCGGCTGGGTCAGGTCGGTGATGGTGACCAGATCCTTGCCGATCTGGGCCGCCAGGTATTCGAAGGGGTAGAACGATGCCGTCACCTTCAGCGGGGTCACCGTCGTCCCGGACGAGGTGGCCGGGCTGGCCGAGTTGGTCGGGGCCGAGGCCGAACATCCGGCGGTGAGCGCCAGGCCGAGGGCCGCCACCGCTGTCACTACCGCTCTGAACATCTTCATGACAATCATTCTCAGCGTGTCGTGAGTGTCTGTCAAAACGGGGGCGGGTGGGCTGCGGAGGGCGGGGCTTGCGAGACGACCGCGGGGTCGGACGACATTGCCCTGGTTCGGCGTCCTTCACTCGGTTCAAACCCAGTGAAGGACGCCGAACCAGGGCAACGTGGCGCCGGTGTCGCGGGCTCAGTCCTTGGGTGCCGGTGGCTGGTAGGGCTCGATCAGATTGTCGGAGGGGCCGCCCGGCTCGGCGCCGCCTTGGACGATGTTAGGCATCGTGGTGGTGAGTGGCCCCGCGGTCACCGGACGCTTCTTGAGTCGGCGCTCGACGGCGGCGGCCAGCTTGGTCATCGTGTAGTTGAGCACGATGAACAGCACCGCGGCCACCAGATAGGCGGGCACCGTGTTCGCGTAGGCGGAGCCCAGCGTCTTCGACCAGTTGAGCAGCTCGCCGTAGGTGATGCCGTAGCCGAGTGCGGAGTCCTTGATAACGACGACCAGCTGGCCCATCAGCGCCGGCAGCATGGCCACCAGCGCCTGCGGCAACTGGATGGACAGCAACGTCTGCTGCGCGGTCAGCCCGATCGACAGGCCGGCCTCGGCCTGGCCCTTGGGCAGCGAGTGGACGCCGGAACGGACCAGTTCGGCGATCACCGAGCCGTTGTAGAGGGTCAGCGCGGTGACCACCGCCGCCAGCGGATTGATCGACGGCAGGAAGACGCCGTTGCGCGAATAGAGGTTGAAGGCGAAGAACATCATCAGCAGCACCGGGACGGCGCGGAAGAACTCCACCACGATGCCGCAGACGATCCGGATCCAGCGCCGCTGGGCCAGCCGTCCGAGGCCGAAGGCCAGGCCGAAGATGCCGGCCAATGCCACCGAGATGACGGATGCCGTCAGGGTGCCGATCAGGCCGGGAATCAGGTAGCTGATCCATGCCGACGGGGTGAGGAACGGCGTCCATTTCGCGGCGTCCAGCTGCCCGGTCTCGGCGAGCTTGGCCAGTGCCAGGTACAGGACGCCGGCGATCAGCAGCGCCCCGATCACGGTAAAGATGTTGTGCCGCAGCCGGGCCTTGGGGCCTGGCGCGTCGAACAGGACGGTCGGGGCGCTCATCGCTTCACCGCCAATTTGCGCGACAGGCTGGTGAACAAGATGCCGAGCGGCAGGGTCAGAATGACGAAGCCCGCGGCGAAGAGGAAGAAGACTCCCAGGCCGCCGGTCTCGTTCTCGATGATCACCGCCATCAGTCCGGCCGCGTCGGTGGCGCCGATCACCGAGGCCACGGTGCTGTTCTTGATCAGGGCGATCAGAGTGGAGCCCAACGGGGCGATGGCGCCCCGGAACGCCTGTGGCAACAGCACCTCGGTCAATGACTGGCTGAAGGTCAAGCCGATCGACCGGGCGGCCTCGGCTTGTCCGGCCGGAATGGTGTTGACGCCGCTGCGTAATGCCTCGCAGACGAACGCCGCGTGGTAGACGCTGAGCATCGTCACGGCCCACCGGAACACGTCGGTGTTGACATCGTCGGAGAAGCGCAGGCCCATGATCAGTGACAGGCCGAGGATCGACATGACCATCAGCACCGTCAGCGGCGTGTTTCGCAGGATGTTGACGTACGAGGTGCCGATCAGCCGCAGCACGGGCACCGGCGATACCCGCAGGATTGCGATCACGGTGCCGATCACCAGGGCGCCGAGCGCGGACCAGAAGGACAGCTGAATGGTGAGCCAGAAGGCGCCGAGAAAGTCGTAGCGAGCCAGGATGTCACCCATCGCTCACCTCTCTTGTGGGTTGGTTGCTGGCGGAGCGGAACGGCGGAGGGTGCCGCCCGGTGAGGGCGACACCCTCCGCTGGGTGCTTACGAGCAGGGTGCCGGGGTGGGCGGATTGCCAGCGGGTGCCTTGTAGCCCGCGGCGCCGAGATTGGCGTCCACCGCCTTCTGCCAGGACCCGTCCGCGATCATCGCCTTGATCGCATCGGTGACCTTGTTGCACAGGTCGGTGTTGCCCTTCTTCAGCCCGACGCCGTAGTTCTCCTTGGTGAAGGGCTTGCCGACCACCTTGAGCTTGCCGGCGTACTGGGCCTGCGCGGCATAGCCGGCCAGGATGGTGTCGTCCGTGGTCAGCGCGTCGACGCCCTTGGCGACCAGTGCGGCCACGCACTCGGAGTAGGTGCCGAACTCACGCAGCTGCACGTCCGGGTAGTCCTTCTTGACGTTCTGTGCCGAGGTGGAGCCGGTCACCGAACACAGGGTCTTGCCCTTCAACGCCTGCGGTCCGGTGATCGAGGTGTCGTCGGCGCGAACCAGCAGGTCCTGGCCGGCGATGAAGTAGGGCCCGGCGAAGGAGACCTTCTCCTTGCGGGTGTCGGTGATCGAATAGGTGGCGACCACCAGATCGACGGTGCCGTTCTCGATCAAGGTCTCCCGCTGTGCGGACGGTGCCTGGGTCCAGGTGATCTTGTCGGGTGTGGTGCCCAGCTTGCCGGCGATATAGGTGGCGACATCGACGTCGAAACCGGTGTACTTCTCGCCTTCCTTCAGGCCCAGGCCGGGCTGATCGAATTTGATGCCGATCTTGAGGGCTGACAGATTCGTGCTCCCGGCGCCGCCGCCACAGGCGGACAGCGACAGGGCGAGTGTGGTCGCCGCCAGGGCGGCGGCGATCTTCTTCAACATCATGGGTCGAGCTCCTTTGCTTGTCGGTGGCAATTGCTCGGTTGATGGGTCAGTGGGTGAGGATCTTCGACAGGAAATCCTTCGCGCGGGCAGAGGTCGGGTTGGCGAAGAACTCGGTGGGGGTGCCGGTCTCGACGATTTCGCCGTCGGAGAGGAACACCACCTTGTCGGCGGCCTTCCGGGCGAAGCCCATCTCGTGGGTGACCACGATCATGGTCATGCCCTCCTTGGCGAGTTCCACCATGACGTCCAGGACCTCGTTGATCATCTCCGGGTCGAGGGCGGAGGTGGGCTCGTCGAACAGCATCACCTTGGGATTCATCGCCAGCGAACGGGCGATCGCCACGCGCTGCTGCTGGCCGCCGGAGAGCTGGGCCGGGTATTTGGCCGCCTGATGTGCGACACCGACGCGTCCCAGCAATTCCATGGCCCGCTTCTCGGCTTCGGCCTTCGGCGTCTTGCGCACCTTGATCGGGCCCAGTGTGACGTTGTCCAGGATCGTCTTGTGGGCGAAAAGGTTGAAGGACTGGAAGACCATGCCGACGTCGGCGCGCAGGTTGGCGAGTTCCTTGCCCTCGTCGGGCAGCTTCTTGCCGTCGATGGTGATCGAGCCGGATTCGAAGGTTTCCAGCCGGTTGATCGTGCGGCACAGTGTGGACTTGCCCGACCCCGAAGGGCCGATCAGGATCACCACCTCGCCCTTGGCGACGGACAGGTTGATGTCCTTGAGCACATGCAGATCACCGAAGTGCTTGTTGACGCCTTCGATCACGACGAGTGGCTCTGGCATGGCGGCACGGTAGCCGTCGACTCCGGGGTTGACAAGCAATTTCGGCACCGTCGGTGCGGATTGTCATCGTTTTGCAACCGACCGGACGCCGGCGTCCGGGCCCCGATCAGCCGCGCAGGTGGGCCAGCAGATCCGTCGCCACCGAGGTGATCCGCTGCATCTCCTGACCGCCGTCGCAGGTGATCAGCGCGACCACGACCGGCGGCCCCCAGGCGAGCACCCGCACCTCGCCGCCGCTGGCCTGCCAGCGCAGCACCGCGGCCAGATCGCTGGACTGCTCCGCCCGATCGGACGGTTCGCTCGGTTCGGTCATCCGGCCATCATGCTCCCCGCTCTGGCGCTCGCCTAACTATTTGGCGCTCGCTGAACTCAGCGAGCCCGAAATAGTTAGGCGAGCGCCAGAGCGGGGAGCATGATGGCCGGATGACCGAACCGAGCGAACCGT
>NZ_JASGDE010000148.1:0-8087 GCF_047607385.1 Micropruina sp. | reverse complement strand
GATCGGTGGATCGAGGCTAAGCCTCGATCCACCGCCCATCAGCGGTTCCCTAAGGTGCGTGCGCTTCGATGGTCGCCCGCGCCAGCCGCACCGCGTCGTCCCGCAGGTCGGTGGGGGAGAGCAGCCGGGCCTCGCCGCCGAAGGCCAATACGATCGCCAATGCCGCCCGACGGGCGCGGAAGGTGAGCTCCAGCACCGGCCATCCCGCGTCCTCGCCGAGCTGGTGCACCGTGGTGCCGGGCGCCAGCTGGAAGTGCGAGTACGTCGTGAAGAACCCGGCGGCCGCCGGATCGACGGCAACCGTGATCGTGCAGGCCTTGCCGGTGTCCTCGAAGGCCGCCCGCTGTCGAGCCCAGGCCTCGGCCAGATTCAGGTCGTCGGGAACCCGGGCGGTCTCGTCCAGCACGGTTGCCGAGACGATCCGGGAGACCCGGTAGGTGCGCTGCTCGCCCCGGTGCGCGGCCAGCAGGTACCAGCGTCCGGCGTTCTCGACCAGCCCGTACGGGTCGACCGTCCGGGTGCCGGGCTCTCCGTTGGTCCGCGGCGAGGCGTAGCGCAGCCGCAGTCGGCGCTTGCGGGTGGCGGCGTCCCGCAGCGTCGGCAGCAGCGGCACTTCCTCGGCGGAGGCGAACCAGCGCCGCCGGTCGACCACCACCACCGAGGCCAGCGTTTCGGCGGTCTCCAGGGCCGGAGCCGGCACGGTCGCCGACAGCTTGGTCAGTGCCGCGCTCAGCTCGCCGCTCAGCCCGAGTTCGGCGGCCGCCGTCCCCGACGTCCAGGCGAACAATGCCTGCGCCTCGCCCGGCGTCAGCCCGCTGACCTCGGTGCGGTAGCCGTCCAGCAGGGCGCAGCCGCCGTTGCGGCCGCGGTCGGTGTAGACCGGGACGCCGGCGGCGGACAACGCCTCCATGTCGCGCAGCACGGTGCGTTCCGAGACCTCCAGGATCTCGGCCAACCGGCGCGCGGGCAGCCGTCCGTGTCGCCGCAACAGGGCGAGGATCTGCAGCAACCGGTCGGCTCGCATGGTCTGAATCCTGTCACGAAAACATGACAGAAGGTGTCTGGTTAAGGCGACAGGATCGAGTCATGAACGAAACCCAGAACCTGCCGGACACCCGGCCCCTGTTCCTCGCGGCGCTCGCCCAGGTCACCCCGCTGATCGATGGGCTGGCGGCCTCCGACCTCGATCGCCCGACCCCGTGCTCGGAGTGGGCGGTGCGCGACCTGCTCAGCCACCTGGTCGCCGTCGAAGACCGGATCACCCACATCGCCGGCGGCGGCAAGCCCTTCGAGGTGCCGTCCGTCGTCGACGGCATCGCCGACGCCGACTGGTCGGACGCCTGGCACTCCCGGATCGCGCCGCTGGAACAGGCCATCGCGGACGACGCGCTGCTGGGCCGGACGTGGGCGCATCCGGCCGGAGAGATGCCGGGCTTCCAGGCCATCGCGATCTACGCCAGCGAGCTGGCGGTGCATGCCTGGGACCTGGCGCGCGCCCTCGGCCGCGACGATCAACTCAACCAAGAGATCGCCGAGGCGGTGGTCGGTCCGATGACCGGAGCCTTGCCGGCCGAGCCGCGCGGTGCCGAGATCGGCGTCCCGTTCGGCCCCGTCGTCCCGGTCGCTCCGGACGCCAGCGCCTATGCCCGCCTGGTCGGTTGGGTCGGACGCGATCCCGAGTGGACGCCCCAGAGCTGACCGGGGCCGTCAACTAGCGACCGATTCGGGAGGCGTTTCGCCTCGTCTGCCTCGGAGGGGTGCCGAATCGGTCGCTATCTGACGTCGGCCTCGCTGGTTGAGCTTGCGAAACCGCAGGTGGAGCCCACTCCGCGGCAACCCAAACCCGACCACAGAACGGGGGTCTCGACAAGCTCGACTAACGGTGCTCGGAAGGGTCTCGACAAGCTCGACCGACGAAGGGCAGGCAGGAACTCAGGCGATGACGTCCCCGGCGGTCATATTCGCCGGGATGCCGGTGACCACCGAGCCGGGTGGGACGTCCTTCACCACAAGGGCGTTGGCGCCCACCTTGGAACCGTCGCCGATGGTGATCGGTCCGATGATCTTGGCCCCGGCGCCGAGCAGCACGTTGTTGCCGATGGTCGGGTGTCGCTTGAACCGGCCGCGGGAGCGTCCGCCCAGGGTGACCTGGTGGTACATCAGCACGTCGTCGCCGATCTCGGCGGTCTCACCGATCACCACGCCGTTGCCGTGGTCGATGAAGAAGCGCCGGCCGATCACCGCACCCGGATGGATCTCCACCTGGGTGAGCGTCCGGGACAGCTGTGACAGCAGCCGGGCCAGCGGCCGCAGTGCCGGGCTGGTCACCCACAGCTTGTGGCAGAGCCGGTGCACCCAGACGGCATGAACGCCCGGGTACGCCAGCCCCACCATCAGCTTGCTGTGCGCCGCGGGATCTTCCCGCAGCGCGGTGTCCAGATCCTCGTTC
Source organism: Micropruina sp. (assembly GCF_047607385.1). GTDB lineage: Bacteria > Actinomycetota > Actinomycetes > Propionibacteriales > Propionibacteriaceae > Micropruina. Next base: position 5,638 of record NZ_JASGDE010000148.1, on the reverse strand, counting down.
AGCCGGAACCAGGCCGACGAGATCAGGGCACGCAGTGTCATCAATCCATCAGATCCGAGTACAGGATGGTGGACAGGTAGCGCTCGCCGAACGACGGGATGATCACCACGATGGTCTTGCCGGCGGTCTCCTCACGGGCGGCCAGCTCGGCGGCGGCGGCCAGCGCGGCGCCGGAGCTGATGCCGACCAGCAGGCCCTCCTTGGCGGCGGCCAGCCGGGCGAACTCCACGGCGGTCTCCGCGTTCTGCGGCAGGATCTCGTCGATGATCGAGCGGTCCAGGATCTCCGGGATGAAGTTGGCGCCGATGCCCTGGATCTTGTGCGGGCCGGGCTGGCCGCCGGACAGGATCGGCGACTCCTTGGGCTCGACGGCGACGATCGTCACCTCGGGCTTGCGCTCCTTCAGCACCTGGCCGACGCCGGAGATGGTGCCGCCGGTGCCGATGCCGGCGACCACGTAGTCGACGGTGCCGTCGGTGTCGTTCCAGATCTCCTCGGCGGTCGTCTTGCGGTGGATCTCGACGTTGGCCGGGTTGGCGAACTGGCGGACCAGGACGGCGCCCTCCTCGGCGCCGATCGCCTCGGCCCGGGCCACCGCACCGCGCATGCCCTCGGCACCCGGAGTCAGCACCAGTTCGGCACCGAACGCGCGCAGCAGGGCGCGGCGCTCCTTGGACATGGTCTCGGGCATGGTCAGCACCACCCGGTAGCCGCGCGCGGCGCCCACCATGGCCAGCGCGATGCCGGTGTTGCCGGAGGTGGCCTCGACGATGGTGCCGCCCGGCTTGAGCTGCCCGGACGCCTCCGCGGCGTCGATCATCGCCACGCCGATCCGGTCCTTCACCGAGTTGGCCGGGTTGTAGAACTCGAGCTTGGCCAGCACCGTCGCCTTGGTGTCGCCGAAGATGCGGTTGAGGCGGACCAGCGGGGTCCGTCCCACCAGCGTGGTCACGTCGTCGTAGATCTGCATGTGTCAGGTCCTCACTGATGGATCGCGCGGGTGCTCCGCGTTCACGAATCTCGGTGCTCAATCATGTCACCATTCGCAATCCCTACACTGGCGTCCCATGAGCCACGAGCACGAACTGGTCCTGGTCGTCGACTTCGGCGCGCAGTATGCGCAGCTGATCGCCCGGCGGATCAGAGAGGCCCGGATCTACTCCGAGATCGTCCCGCACACCGCGTCCGTCGACGAGATCATCGCCCGTCGGCCGAAGGCGATCGTGCTCTCCGGCGGGCCCCAGTCGGTGTATGCGCCGGGGGCGCCGCAGGTCGATCCGGCGCTGTTCACCACCGGCATCCCCACCTTCGGCATGTGTTACGGCTTCCAGGCGATGGCCAGTGCGCTCGGCGGCGAGGTGCGGCAGACCGGGCTGTCCGAGTTCGGCCGCACCGCCGTCCAGGTCGAGTCCGGCGGCACCCTGCTGGGCGGGCTGCCGTCCGACTTCCGGGCCTGGATGAGCCACGGCGACGCCGTCTACGCCGCGCCGCCCGGGTTCGTCTGCCTGGCCACCTCCGGGGGTTCGCCGGTGGCGGCCTTCGAAGATCCGGCGCGCGGCCTGGCCGGCGTCCAGTGGCACCCCGAAGTCGGGCACTCCGAGTACGGCCAGGCGGTGCTGGAGGCGTTCCTGGTGCAGATCGCCGGCTGCCGTCAGGACTGGACGGCCGCCAGCATCGTCGACGACTCGGTGGCCGCGATCCGGGCCCAGGTGGGCGACAGGCAGGTGCTCTGCGCGCTGTCCGGCGGGGTCGACTCCGCGGTGGCGGCGGCGCTGGTGCAGAAGGCGATCGGCGACCAGCTGACCTGCGTCTTCGTCGATCACGGCCTGCTCCGCAAGGGCGAGGCCGAGCGGGTGGAGCGTGACTTCGTCGCGGTCACCGGGGTCGAGCTGGTGGTCCGGGACGAGGCCGACCGGTTCCTCGGCGCGCTGGCCGGGGTGAGCGACCCGGAGACCAAGCGCAAGATCATCGGACGCGAGTTCATCCGCACCTTCGAGGACGCCGCCCGCGCGCTGAACGCCTCCAAGGACATCGAGTTCCTGGTCCAGGGCACCCTCTACCCGGACGTGGTGGAGTCCGGCGGCGGCGAGGGTGCGGCCAACATCAAGAGCCACCACAACGTCGGCGGACTGCCCGACGACCTGCAGTTCTCCCTGGTGGAGCCGCTGCGCACCCTGTTCAAGGACGAGGTGCGCGCCGTCGGCACCGAGCTCGGGCTGCCCGACGAGATGGTCTGGCGGCACCCGTTCCCCGGCCCCGGCCTGGCGATCCGGATCATCGGCGAGATCACCCGGGAGCGGCTCGACCTGCTCCGCGAGGTGGACGCCATCGCCCGCGCCGAACTCACCGCGGCCGGCCTCGACCGGGAGATCTGGCAGTTCCCGGTGGTGCTGCTGGCCGACGTCCGCTCGGTGGGGGTGCAGGGCGACGGCCGCACCTACGGGCACCCGGTGGTGCTGCGTCCGGTCACCTCCGAGGACGCCATGACCGCCGATTGGGGACGGCTGCCCTACGACGTGCTGGAACGCATCTCGACCCGGATCACCAACGAGGTCCGCGAAGTGAACCGGGTGGTGCTCGACATCACCTCGAAGCCCCCGGGCACCATCGAGTGGGAGTGAGCCGTTGACCGGCGGCATGGTCGCACCCGCCGAGCAACAGTGGCGGGCGCTGGCCCGGTCGTCGCCGTGGCTGTGGCGCACCGCGCACTTCGACCTGGTGCGCACCGGCGCCGACCCGGTCCGGCTGGAGGCCTGGCTGGACCGGCGGAACGCGCTGCGGGTGGAGGGCGGCGACGGTGCGCCGATGGTGCAGGAGTTGCAGCGCTCGAGGTCGTCCTGGTTCGGCTGGGACGAGCAGGGCAACGCTGACAGCGGGACGTCGGAGGTGCCGTTCCCGTGGGAGGCCACCGTCACCTTCGACGCCGACGGCCTGGTCGCCGTCCGGCCGCCAGGGCACGAAGTCGCCGAGGAGCTGATGTGGCGCGACTACCGGTGGGTGGCGATGCTCGACCCGGTCGAGCTTGCCGACGGCTCGGATGAGCGCCTGGGCCCGGCGACCCTGGTGAGTGAGTTGAGCGCCGGTGAGCGGCACGGACGGTTGACCTGGTGGGCGGTTGTTCGGGAGGGCCCCGGTTACGACCCCCGCTGCACCTGCTGCCCGTTGCTGGACGGTCAGCTGGCCGACCGGATCTACGACGCCGAGGGTGGCCCCCGGGCGCCGAGGCTGCCCCGTCCCACCGACCTGCCGACCCGGTGGCTGGTCGGTCTCGACCGCGCAACCGGCATCGTGGTCAGTCTGCAGCCGCTGGACGGTCAGAGTTCCGTCGGCGGCTTCGAGGTCGTCCTGCACGCAGTGGACGAGACTGTCCAACTCGCCGCGCCGGCCGTGCGGTAGATTCCGCGCGTGTCCACGCTTTCACTCGCCGAGGCCAGCGCCAGCTTCTCCCGCTTGGTCGAGTCGGCGGACGAGGTGTGTCGGCGTCCGAACGGTTGACCGACCAACGTGCCGTTCAGCTGACCGGCAGGTGCCGCGCCCACCAGTCCAGGATCGCCTCGAACCGCTGCCGGCGATGCCACGGGGTGCCCGAGCGGGAGAGCTCGTGGTTCTCGCCCGGGAACACCAGCAGCTCGGCCTCCACCCCGCCCTGCTTCAGCTGGGTGTAGTAGCGAAGCGCCTGTGACAAGGGGCAACGTAGATCCTGCTCGGAGTGGACGACGAAGGTCGGGGTGCTCACCCGATCGGTCAGCAGCATCGGCGACTGGGCGTCCATGGCCTCCTTGGTGCCGTTGTACTGCTGCGGGAAGAACCAGCCGATGTCGGAGCTGCCGACGAACGACGCCGGGTCGAGGTACCCGCGCTCGACGATCGCGCCCGCCCAGCGATGGTCGTGGGCGATGATCCAGGCGGTCAGGTAGCCGCCGTAGGAGCCGCCCATGATGCCGACCCGTTCGCCGTCCAGCCCGGGCACGGACGCCACCGCATGATCGAGGAAGGCCAGCACGTCGGCCGAGTCCAGCTCGCCGAAGGCGCCCTGGATGGCCCGGCCGTGCTCGCGTCCGTAGCCGGCGGAGCCACGCGGATTGCACATCACCACCGCGTAGCCGGCCTCGGCGTACACCTGCGCCTCGTCGAAGAACACCGAGGTGTACTGCGCGAACGGTCCGCCGTGGATCATCAGCAGCACCGGGTGCGGCCCCTCGCCGGCGGGGGTGACCACCCAGCCGTGCACCGGGTAGCCGTCGAACGACCTCGCCTGCAGCTCCTGCGGCTCGCGGATCTCGGTGCCCGCGCGCAGCGCCGCCCCGAAATCGGTCAGCGGCGTCAGGCCGCCGCCGTCCAGCACCCCGAGCTCGCCCATGCTGCTCCCGGTGCGGTAGCTGACCACCGGGGCTGCGTCAGGCGTCCGGCCGGGCAGGCCGCAGCCGAACGCCACCACGCCGGCGTCGATGTCCAGCAGGAACTCGGTGCCCTCGGCGGTCACCTTCAGCAGCTGGGACGCCCCACGCGCCTCGGCGATCGCCAGCACACCGTTGCCGGCCGGCACCAGGTCGCCCTCGATCAGGACGTCCGGGTCGGTGAGCCGCTGCGGTCCGTCGGCGCCGAGTCGGTACACCGACGGCTGTGCCGCGACGAACTCCAGCCCGGAGGCGCCCAGTTCCGCGCCGGTGAACCAGATCGTGCCGTCCACCTCGACCGGGGACGCCACGTCCAGCGAGCCGTCGGTGAGCCGGGTCACGTCACCACCGTCGACGCTGACCCGAAGCAGGTCGCTGACCAGGTTCTCCGGTTCGCCGGGTTGTCCGGCCACCACCAGCACCGCGTCACCGGCGGCGGTGAAGCACGGCTGGCGGTGATCGGTGTCGGCGGTGGTCAGCTGGGTGGCCTTCGGGACGCCGTGGTCCTTCAGCGCCTCCGGTTCGAGCTGCTTGGCGGCGCGCCCGACCGGCGTCACCGGCGGCTCGGCGTGGACGTCCGGCACTTCGACGACGAACAGCTGGCTGCGCCGGTCCCGTGACCAGCCCAGCCCGTTGTACTGGAAGGCCAGCGCGGTGATGTGCCGCGGATCCTCCTGGCCGGCGGCGACCCCGTCCACGGTGCCGTAGCGGCCCTCCTCCGGCACCCGGGCGATGAAGGCCAGCAGCCGCCCGTCCGGTGAGAAGGCGAAGTCGGAGACGCCCAACGGCTGGTTGGTCAGGCACAGCGGCTCGCCGCCGGAGCTCGGGATCAGGTGCACCTGGGACCGGTCGTTCGCCCCGGCGCGCAGGAAGCCGATCAGCGAGCCGTCCGGGGAGAACCGGGGATTGCTGTCGCTCTGGCCGCGGGTCAGCCGCCGGGTGGCCGCGCCGTCCAGCGGGACGTGCCAGAGCTGCCCGACGTAGCCGTCCGCGTCGAAATCGGGGCGACTGGTCGCCACCACCGCCCAACCGCCGTCGGGATGGACGGCGGGCGTCGACACGGTGGTGAGCAGGGGCAGTTGATCGGGACGCATGGCTTCGACCCTAGTGGTCGATCACCTCTGAGGCTGGGGGCGGCGGATCACCGATGCGGTTCGACCGGACAGACTCCCGCCGATGCCGCCGATGCCGCCGATGCCGCCGATGCCGCCGATGCCGCCGATGCCGCCGATGCCGCCGAT
>NZ_JASGDE010000147.1:0-7308 GCF_047607385.1 Micropruina sp. | reverse complement strand
TCGTGGACACGAGGCCTCCTGGGGAAGAAGGAGCTTGCTTCGACACCAACCCGTCTACCCCGGGAGCCTCACCCCCTCGCGCACCGACACGCGACACCCCACAAACCACTTCCGTAACAGGCCCTAGCCGTCCTCGGGGGATCCCCGCAACTCCAGGCCGATCTGTTGAGCGTCCACCACCGCGAGTGCGTGGGTGAGCACCTCAGCGTCGAAGACGCCGTCGTCGCGGGCGTCCAGCACCGCTTTCCGCTGCGCCTGGAGGATGTCGAGCTCGACCCGCTTCAGCCCGCGTCCGGGAATCCGGGCGCGTTCCTGCTCGGCGGTCTGCTGGAGCAGTTCGAGCAGCCGTTCCTGCTCGTCGGCCGCACCCTGGCGGTCCTCGTCGGTCACCGGCCGGCTCAACCGGCCGACCACCAGCGGCAGCGTCGCGCCCTGCAGCAGCAGCGAGCCGCCGGCCAGCGCGAAGGCCACCAGCAGCAACAGCGCGCGTTCCGGGGTGTCGGACGGCAGGGTCTGGGCGGCGGCCAGCGAGACCGCTCCGCGCATCCCGGCCCAGACCAGCAGGCCGCCCTCGCGCGGGCCGATCGGATTGCTGACCAGATAGTCGATGGTGGCCCGCTCCCGGCGCAGCCGGGTGAGCATCATGGTGATCCGCTCGGTGCTCCACGGGCTCGGCTGCCCCCGCCGCACGGCCGCCGCCTTGGCAGCCTTGGCCGCCGCGGCCCGGCGCGGATCGGTGGCGAAGGGGAACTCGGGTGCCGCGTCCGGATCGGCCAGCCGGCGTTCCAGGTAGTCCTGCCAGATCTTCATCCGCTCCTGGTGGGGCAGCCGGCGCTGGGTGCGGCGCGACATGCTGGCCACCAGGGACGCCACGTAGACCGCCCGGATCAGCACCGATCCCAGCCAACCCACCGCGGCCACCCAGGCCACGGTGAACATCGTGCCGCGGCCGTGGTCGGCGTGGGTGATCAGGCCGTGCAGCTGCAGCCCCATCAGCAGGAAGATGCCGCTCTCCAGGACCAGTTCGACGGTCTTCCAGTTCTGCGAATCGGACAGCCGGGCTCGCGGGGTCAGCAGCCGGGGCGCGCCGTATCCGGTGACCAGGCCGGCCACCACCGCCGCCACCAGTCCGGACGCCCCCAGCTGCTCGGCCGGCACGGCGGCCAGGAACGGGGCGGCGTAGGAGATCACCGTGGACGGCGCCGGGTCGTCCAGCTTCGACCGCAGCCACAGATGCAGCCAGCCCACCACGAAGCCGATCAGCGCGGCCCCGGCGACCGCCCAGAGGAAGTCGAGGACGACGCCGCCGAGCGCCACGCCGCCGGCCGCGGCAGCCACCGCCGAGCGCAGCAGCACCAGGGCGCTGGCGTCGTTGAGCAGACTCTCGCCCTCCAGCATGGTGAGCACCCGGCCCGGCACCCCGACCCGGCGGGCGATCGCGGTGGCGACGGCGTCGGTGGGGCTGACGATGGCGCCCAGGGCGACGCCCCAGGCCAGCGAGATGTCCAGGGTGGTGCTGAAGAACCAGCCCAACAGCAGGCTGCTGAGCACCACCAGCACCACCGACAGTCCGGTGATCGAACGCAATTCGCGGCGGAAGCTCATCGTCGGCATGGACGCCGCCGCCGAGAACAGCAGCGGCGGCAGCACCCCGATCAGCACCCACTCGGGCTCGATCTCCAGGCTCGGCACGCCGGGCAGGAAGCCCACCACACCGCCGACCACCACCAGCAGCAGCGGTGCCGCGACCCGGATCGCATTGCTCAGGGCCGTCGCGCCGGCCACGCACAGCAGCGCGACGGTCAACAGGATGACGACGTGCTCGGCTTCCACGGGGTCAGTCTGCCTCAGGCAGCCTCTGCCTGAGTGCGCAGGAAACGTCCGAAGTGCGGCACGGTGAAGGCGATCCGGCCACGTTCGCTGGCGTAGATCAGGCCCTTCTTGATCAGCGCGTCGCGGGCGGGGGAGAGCGACTGCGGCTTGCGTCCCAGCGTCTCGGCGACCAGCGCGGACGGCACCGCGCCGGCGTCGTCGGCATCGGCGTCCGCCATCGCCCGCAGGTATTCCCGCTCGGCGGCGGTGGCCCGCTCCAGGCGGGAGCCGAAGAAGCCCACCGCCAGCTCGTGCTCGGCCTCCGGTGCGGCGACCGCGACGTCCTCGGCGGTGATCGGCGTGCTCGGCGCCAGATCCCAGACCACCTTGCCGTAGGCCTGGACGAAGTAGGGGTAGCCGCCGGTGACCCGGTACATGGCGTCCAGCGCCTCGGGGGTGAAGGCGGCGTTCTCGTCCGCGGCCGGGGCGGCCAGCGCCAGATCGGCGGACTCCCGATCGAGCCGGTCGATCCGGGCGTAGGAGAACAGCCGCTCCGAGTACGACTTGGACGCGCTCAGCACGGCGGGCAGATGCGGCAGCCCGGCACCGACCACGATCAGCGGCAGCCCCTGCTGGCCCAACTCGTGGCAGGCGGCACAGAGCGCCGAGACGTCGTCCGGACCCAGATCCTGCATCTCGTCGATGAACACCGCGACGCCTTTTCCCTGGTCAGCGGCCAGTCCGGCGACATCGGTGAGCAACTCGACCAGGTCGATCTCGATGTCGCCCGAGTCGGCGCGGCCGGCGACCGACGGCGCGCTGATGCCGGAGTTCCAGCGGTCGTAGGCCTTGGTGTTGGTCGGCGCGGCCCGTTCCACGAACGCCTTCAGGGTGGACAGCACCGCGACCGCGTCCGGGTGCCCGAGCTCGCGGATCGCCATGTGCAGCGCCGCGCCCAGCGGACGCCGGATGCCCTGCTCGGGGCGGGCCTCCAGCTTGCCGGTACCCCAGCCGGCCCGGACGGCCTGCGACCGCATCGCATTGAGCAGCACCGTCTTGCCCACGCCACGCAGCCCGACCAGCACGATCGAGCGCTCCGGGCGTCCGCGCGCGACGCGTTCGATGACGAAGCGGAACGCGTCCAGCTGCGGGTCGCGTCCGGCCAACTCCGGCGGACGCTGGCCGGCGCCGGGTGCGTACGGGTTCCTGATCGGGTCCACGATGCGACTGTATGAGGTTCTCTAGCGTGCACCGCAGATTCGGCCAGAGTGTCGCAGAGGCTTCCCTACTGACCGCTCGCCTAACTATTTCCCGCTCGCTGAATTCAGCGAGCGGGAAATAGTTAGGCGAGCGCGGGAGCGGGGTGGACGGATGCCCGCGCCTTGGCCAGCAACCCGCCCACCACCAGTTGGACGGCCGGCGACTGCTCCACCGCGCGACGCACCAGCACGTGCACCGAGCGGATCGGGGTGGGGTTGACCAGGTCGACGGTCCGGACGCCGTCCGGCAGGTCGATGGTGCACAGCCGGGGCATCACCGCGATGCCGATCCCGGCGGCGACGAAGGCGATCGCGGTCGGGTGGTTGGCCGTCCGCACCGAATAGGGCGGGGTGAACCCGGCCGAGATCGCCGCCCGGCGCAGGTTGATCACGCACCAGGACTGCTCCGAGTCGTGTGCGATCCAGCGCTCGTCGGCCAGGTCGGCCAGTTCCACCGCGTCGTGCCCGGCGAACCGGTGACCGGGCGGCAGCACCGCGACGTACGGCTCGTCCATCAGGTGGTGGCAGCCGAAGCCGGCTGGGGCGGTGAACCCGGGCGCCCCGACCAGCACCTCGACGTCCACCCGCTGCTCGTCGGTGCAGGGCAGCTCCTGGACCCGCAGATCGAGCCGCAGCCGCGGGTGCTCGTCCAGCACCCGGCGCACGATCGCGGGAATCCAGGCCATCGCGGCCGAGGTGAAGTAGGCCATGCTGAGCGAGCCGGCCCGGCCCTCGCGCAGGTCGGTGACCCGCGCCTCCACCTCGGAGAGCTCGCCGAACAGGCCGTCGGCCGCGGTCGCCAGCTCCAGCCCGGCGTCGGTGGGTTCGACGCCGCGTCCGGCCTTGCTCAACAGCACCAGTCCGGTCTCCCGAGCCAGCGCCGCGACCTGTTGGCTGACCGCGGACGGGGTGTAGCCGAGGTTGGCGGCGGCGCCCTGGATCGAGCCGGCAGCCACCACGGCGCGGTAGATCCGGAGCCGTTGCAGGTCCATCATGGGCGCCACTGTAGACAGCCGATGCCACCGAATGGACGCCGACCCGTCAGCTTTGCTTCACAGTGCCGTGCCGGGTCGAACCTGCTCGCGGGACGCGGCCGCATGCCGGCGACGGCGCCCCTCATTCCCGCTCCGAGCGGACCAGTTGGCTGAGCTGGCGAAGCTCGGCGATCTGCCTGCGGTACTCGGCGCTGGCCTCGGACTCGGCGTCCGCGCCGAACGGGATCCGCGGCAGGTCGCGAGTGCGGCGATGGGTGGCTTCGAGCTGCCACACCACGGGTGCGAAGATCGCCAGCACCAGAACGAACACGAGAGCGGTCATCGTCGGCTCCTTCCGAACCTGTTCGAGTTCCAGCCTGAGTCACCGGACTCATTAGCACCAGCTCGGATTTCTTCATCACTGTGAAGCTCTGCTGAATGGAAGGGGTTCGCGGCGATGAGGGTCGCGCTCCGGGGAGCGTGGACCTTCCGACCCCGGTCGAACGTGCCGCGCCGATTCGCTGGACGCCCGGCTCCACCCGCTCGGCATCTGACCGGGAACCCGCCGGCCGAACCCGCCGGACGCCGATTCGCGGGACACCCCGGGCGCGGAGTCTCGACCCGGGGCGCCCTCGGGTGGAGGATGGGCACGCGGGCGACGGGGCTCGCGGAGAGGAGTCCGGACGTCGCTCTGACCGATCGAATGAACGCCGCGGACGGCCTCCCACCGTCTTTGACCTACGGTTACGTAACCGATAAGTTAGCCCTTCGTACGGAGAGTGCCCGGTATCGGGCGACCCGAAAGGATCTGACGTGTCCGACCCTGCTGTAGACGACTTCGTCCAACTCCTCACCCCGGACGGTGAACGCGTCCGGCACCCGGAGTTCAGCTACGACGGCAGCGATGAGACCATCGCCGGCTACCTGCGCGAGATGGTCCTGGCCAGGCGCTTCGACAGCGAAGCGACCGCGCTGCAGCGCAAGGGCGAACTGGGACTGTGGCCCCCGGCGCTCGGCCAGGAGGCGGCCCAGGTGGGTTCCGCCACCGCCACCCGGCTGCCCGACTACGTCTTTCCCTCCTACCGCGAGCACGCCATCGCCCTGCACCTGGGGGTCGATCCGGTCGAGATGCTGAGCACCTTCCGCGGCACCGCGATGGCGCCCTGGGCCAACGACGTGCCCGGCATGCACGTGTACAGCTTCGTGATCGGCACCCAGACCCTGCACGCGGTCGGCTACGCGATGGGCCTGCAGCGCGACGGCCTGGTGGGCAACGCCGATCCGGACGCCAACGGTGCCGCGATGGTCTACTTCGGCGACGGTGCCACCAGCCAGGGCGACGTCAGCGAGGCGTTCATCTTCGCCGCCTCCTACACCGCTCCGGTGGTGTTCTTCTGCCAGAACAACCAGTGGGCGATCTCCGAGCCGATCGCGCTGCAGTCGAAGATCCCGCTGTACCGCCGGGCGTCCGGGTTCGGCTTCCCCGGCGTCCGGGTCGACGGCAACGACGTGCTGGCGGTGCATGCCGTGACCAGCTGGGCGCTCGACCGTGCCCGGCGCGGCGAGGGCCCGGCGCTGATCGAGGCCTACACCTACCGGATGGGCGCCCACACCACCTCCGACGACCCGACCAAGTACCGCAGCAACGACGAGACCGAGCGGTGGCGGCAGCGCGATCCGATCAGCCGGGTGCAGACCTACCTGCTGAACAGCGGCGCGATCGACCAGGCCTGGCTGGACGCCCTGGACGCCGAATCCGAAGAGCTGGCGATCCGCGTCCGCGAGGGCTGCCTGACACTGCCCGAGCCGACCTTGGAGCAGTTCTTCGACCATGTCGTGATCGATCCCGGCGAGGTGCTCCTCGAACAGCGCGACGACTACCTCGAATACGAGGCCGGCTTCGCCGATCGTCCGGACCCCGAGGCCGACGAGATCCACGCCCAGGTGCAGGAGGCCTTCTGATGCCGACGATGACCATGGCCAAGGCGCTGAACGCCGGCCTGCGCCGTGCCCTGGAAGCCGACCCGAAGGTGCTGCTGGCCGGTGAGGACATCGGCAAGCTGGGCGGCGTGTTCCGGATCACCGAACATCTGCAGCGCGACTTCGGCCCCGACCGGGTGATCGACTCGCCGCTGGCCGAGTCGGGCATTCTCGGCACCGCCGTCGGTCTGGCCATGCGCGGGTACCGGCCGGTGGTGGAGATCCAGTTCGACGGCTTCGTCTACCCCGGCTACGACCAGATCGTCTCGCAGGTCTCCCGGCTGCACTTCCGCACCCACGGACACCTGAAGATGCCGATCGTGATCCGGATTCCCTACGGCGGCGGCATCGGCGCCATCGAGCACCACTCGGAGTCGCCCGAGGCCTATTTCGCGCACACCCCGGGCCTCAAGGTGGTCACCTGTTCCAACCCGGTGGACGCCTACTGGATGATCCAGCAGGCCATCGCGTCCAACAACCCGATCGTCTTCTTCGAGCCGAAGCGGCGCTATCACGAGAAGGGCGAGGTCGACACCGAGCTCGAGCCGATGCCGCTGTTCCAGGCACGCGTGGTCAAGCCCGGCGACGACCTCACCCTGATCAGCTACGGGCCGATGGTGCGGACCTGCGTCGAGGCCGCCATCGCCGCCGGCGAGGAGGGTCACGACATCGAGGTGATCGACCTGCGCTCGCTGGCCCCGCTGGACATGGCCACCGTCATCGACTCGGTCACCAAGACCGGACGGGCCGTCGTGGTGCACGAGGCGTCGATGACCCTCGGCATGGGCGCGGAGATCGCCGCCCGGCTGCAGCAGGCCTGCTTCTACTCGCTGCAGGCGCCGGTCCTGCGGGTCACCGGCTACGACATTCCCTATCCGCCCAGCCGGGTGGAATCCTCGTTCCTACCCGATCTCGATCGGGTGCTCGATGCCGTCGACCGATCCATGGCCTACTGAGGAGATAGCGATGAAGGAATTCCACCTGCCCGATCCCGGCGAGGGACTGGTCGAGGCCGACATCGTCCGCTGGGTCGTCTCCGAAGGCGACGAGGTGAAGGTCAACGACATCCTGGTCGAGATCGAGACCTCCAAGTCGATCGTGGAACTGCCCTCGCCCTGGGCCGGACGGATCGCCCGGCTGATGGTCGACGAGGGCGCCACCGTCGAGGTGGGGGCCCCGATCGTGCTGATCGACGACGGCGTGGACGCGGTCGCGCCGACCGGAGATCCCGCCGCCGGGCGCTCGGACGCCGGCCCGGTGGTTGCCGCGCCGGCGGCTGCGGA
>NZ_JASGDE010000146.1:0-34750 GCF_047607385.1 Micropruina sp. | reverse complement strand
GCTTCGCCGGACCCGCTCACCGTACGACCCGGTACGCCTTCGCGTTCCCGGCTTGCCATTGCACCCATCTGGTGCCGCTCGCTACGGCGCCCATCGGTGGATCGAGGCTAAGAGGTTCCGCCAACCCCCGTGCGCTCCCGGGGCGCGGGGCGTCCCGGGAGCGGCGGATCAGGGTTGGGTGAAGGCGTAGCCGTCGAGGGTGGCGCCGCCGAAATAGGTGGACGGGAACTCGCCGAACTCGGTGAACGACTGGCCGTTGACCGGGTCGAGGATCAGCATCCCCTCACCTTGGACGCCGGCGATGATCACGTAGTGGCTGCCGCCGCTGGTCCAGGTGATCCCGGCGACGACCGGACGTCCCGCGCCGATCTCGGCGGCGATGTCGGCGAGCGTCAGGTTCGGACCGTGCCAGCCGGCGAGGTTGCCGACCTTCTTGAGCGAATCGGTGACGCCGCCCGACTTCAGGTAGCGGGTGTCGATTCCGAGTGCCGGGTCGTCGAGCACATAGCGCGCGCCGATGGCGTACGGATCGGCATAGCGGGTGGCCAGGGCGGGGTTCGCGTCCAGGGCCTGTTGGGTCGGGCAGGCCTGGGTGTCGGTCGGGAACCCGTTGATCTCCTGACCGATCTCGGTCATCACTCGGCACTGTGTCCAGCTGCTGGCCGGGTCGTAGAAGTGGTCGATGGTGACGGCGGTCGCGATCCAACACCACAGCCGGCACTGCTGATATTGCAGCCGTACCCGGAGGGTGTCGGTGACCTCCGGCACGTAGGTCTGGATCTCGACGGGCTTGGCGTCCAGCACCGTGATGTCGGTGACCACGTTGAGCGGGGCGTCCCAGCCGATATTGACCACGAAGGTGACGCCGTGGTTGGGGTCGTAGGGCGGTCCGTGCGGTGCCACGTTGTCGGCCGAGATGGTCGCGGCACCGATGAAGCGGACGTGCTCGGCGGTGTACTCCGAGGCGGTCACCACGACCACCGAGTCGTGGTCGATGATCCCCCAGTTGAAGTTCAGGGTGGCGCGTCCGTGCAGCGCTCCCCAGTACTTGCGGACGGTCTGTGGCATCGCTCGCGCCGTCCGCTAGTACTGGATCTCGACGGGAGGCGCGTCCAGCACCGTGATGTCGGTCACGATGTTGAGCGGCGCGCCCCAGCCGACGTTGACCACGAAGGTGACGCCGTGGTTGGGATCGTAGGGCGGTCCGTGCGGTGCCACGTTGTCGACCGTGATGGTCGCCGCGCCGATGAACGGGTGCTCGGACGTCGCGGGCGTGGTGACCCTGTACTCCGACGCGGTCACGATGACGACCGAGTCGTGGTTGATCGCGGCCCAATTGAAGTTGAGCGTCACGCGACCCTGGAATGGTCCCCAGTACTTGCGGATGGTCTGTGGCATGTTCGGGACTCCGATCTCGCCAGCCTGTCTCCGGCCGACCCTAGACCCGCCCTGCACCGGGGGATAGGGAGCAACTTTGCCCATCCGCCGGCCGGGTGGGGCGGGTCGGCCCAAGCCGGAACCGCCGGGCAAGACGTCGAGCCGCGCTGTCGGCGGCGCCCGGTAGGTTGCTGATATGCGTTATGGACCGGTGGGTGACAGTGGACTGATGGTGTCGGCGGTGGGCGTTGGCTGCAACGCCTTCGGGGCCCGGATCGATTTCGACCAGACGAAAGCGGTCGTCGACGCGGCGATCGAGGCCGGCATCACGCTGTTCGACACCGCCGACTCCTACGCCGACGGGGTCAGCGAGGAGTTCCTCGGCCGTGCCCTGGGCAGCCGCCGCGAGGACGTGATCGTGGCCACCAAATTCGGCATGGGCGACCACGACGCCGAGCACTTCGGCGCCCACGGCGGACGCCGCTACGTGCGCCGCGCGGTCGAGGCCAGCCTGCGCCGGCTCGGCACCGACTACATCGACCTGTACCAACTGCACCGGCCCGACTCGATCACCCCGATCGAGGAGACCCTGGACGCGATGAGCGAACTGGTCGTCGAGGGCAAGGTGCGCTACATCGGCTCGTCGAACCTGACCGCCTGGCAGGTCGCCGACGCCGACTGGGTGGCGCGGACGTCCGGAACCCAGCGGTTCATCTCGGCGCAGAACGAGTACTCGCTGTACAACCGGCTCGCCGAGGACGAGCTGGTGCCGGCCTGCGAGCGGTTCGGGATCGGCCTGCTGCCCTACTTCCCGCTGGCATACGGCCTTCTCACCGGCAAGTACCGGCGCGGAGAGGCCGCACCGGAGGGGTCGCGGCTGGCCGCCCAGACCAGCCGGCTGGCCGGTGCCGACTGGGACCGGATCGAGGCCCTGCAGGCGTTCGCGGACGCCCGCGAACTGCCGATGCTGAGTGTCGCGATCGGCGGGCTGGCCGCCCAGCCGGTGGTGGCCAGCGTGATCAGCGGCGCCACCCGTCCCGAGCAGATCGCCTCGAACGTCGCCGCCGGGGCCTGGCAGCCGTCCGCCGCCGACCTGGCCGAACTGGACGAGTTGCGGCACAGCACGGCCTTCTCGTACACCACCTTCGCATGAGTGCGGAGGGCCTCCGGTCCGATCCGGCGCTGCTCGCCCTGCACGGCGTCCGGGTGCTCGGTGGGCCGTCGGTGGAGAAGATCGCCAAGCGGTTCGGGTTGCCCGCCGACGACGTCCGGGAGCATCTGTTGGACGCCCAGGCGTACGGCTGGGTGAGCCGGCACGAGTTCTTCGGCGAGACCTGGTCGCTGACCGACCGGGGCAGGGCCGAGAACGAACGCCAACTCGGCGCCGAACTGGACGCGGTCGGCGGCCGGGAAGCGGTCGCCGACGTGCACCAACGGTTCCGTCCGCTGAACCGGCGGCACGGTGTCGCCTGCACCAACTGGCAGCTGCACCCCACCCGCTGGGACCGGCGCGCCGCCAACGACCACGACGACCCGGTCTGGGACGCCAAGGTGCTGGTCGAGCTGGAGACCGTCGATCACGAACTGGTGGCGCTCAACGCCGAACTGGCGCGGGTGCTGCGCCGGTTCGGCGGCTACGCGCATCGGCACCATCACGCGTTGAGCCGGGTGCGGAACGGACGCCACGAATGGCTGGACGCCCCCGACCGCGACTCCTGTCAGCTGGTCTGGATCCAATTCCACGAGGACCTGCTGGCCACCTTGTCGATCCCGCGCGGCAGCGACGGCTGAGCCGCCGGCAGCCTCACCGGCGGCTCGCCGGCGAGGTTCAGCCCCTGGTCAGCGCGAGGGTGGGAGCCGGTGCGACGGTGGCCGCGGCACCGGCCAGATCGCGGGCCCGGACGAAGAAGGCCCGCATCCCCAGCCGGCGCAACGTGTGCCAGCCGAGGTTGAACGTGGTCAGCGCGAGCGTCAGGCTGCAGGCCACGATGGCGCCCGGGTCGGGAACCAGCCAGGCCCAGGTCAGCCACAGGCTCTGGTTCAGCACCGCGAGCGTCAGGAACAGCGGCGACAGGCCGCGGATCTTCGGTGAGCGGACCAGTTCGACGCCCTGGGAGACGTAGGAGAACATGCCGGGCACCACCGCCACGATGCCGAAGGCGAGCGAGCCGAGCAGCACGTCGATGCCGATGATCAGCGTCGCCACCGCGACCGGCACGGCCAGCACCAGCGGCAGCGGACGTCCCAGCGACCGGGTGAGCAGCACCAGGATCGACACGGTGCTGCACAGCGCGATCACATTGGTGACCACCTGGGGCGCCTGCCCGATGAGCAGGCCGTGGGCCAGCCAGCTGATGTTGACCGCCATGGTGGAGCACCAGGCGAAGAGCGAGAGCCCTTCCAGCCGGCGGGTTCTGATCAGGCGCAACAGCTGGGGTGTTCCCAGCAGCGCTCCGACTGCGGTTGCTGACCATCCGATCACGGCCACCAGGGACACGAAAACGCACTTCTCTCAGGTGTGAGGAGATTGGGAAGCAGCCCGGGCCCGGTGTGGGCGGGAGCTGAGGCGACGGACGCCGCACCGAGAATCCATCCTTGCAGATCCGCCGCTGTTTCCCCTGACCAGATCACGGGTTGACATGCCCGGGAACCGCCGGCGGTGCGTGCCTCCGGCGTCCGTCCCTCCGTCCGCGACATTGCCCTGGTTCAGCGTCATTCACCGGGTTCAAACCGTGGAAAAGACGCGAAAGCAGGGCAACGTGGCGCGAGGGCCCGGCGGGGACGCGGGCGACGGTGGGCGACGCAGGCTAGGGTGGCAGGCGACACGGGGTGCCGGTACCGAGCCGGCTGAGATCAGACCCGCTGAACCTGCTCTCGTTAGCACGAGCGAAGGGATTCGTCGTGACGCTGCCGTCCAGTTCCATCTCCATCCCCGCCGAGGCCATCACTGCCGAAACCTGTGCTGCGCTGCTGGACGCCGTCCGCGCCGCGACGCCGCTGGTGCAGTGCCTCACCAACCATGTGGTGAGCGGCTTCACCGCCAACGTGCTGCTGGCGCTGGGCGCCGCCCCGGCGATGGTCGACATTCCCGACGAGGCCGGTGCGTTCGCGCCGGTGGCGTCCGGGGTGCTGATCAACCTCGGCACGTTGGGCGGACGGCAACCCGAGGCGATGCGCGAGGCGGCCGCCGCCGCCCACGCCGCCGGGACGCCGTGGCTGCTCGACCCGGTCGCGGTCGGTGCGCTGCCGGTCCGGACGCCGCTGGCCGCCGAGCTGCTCGGGGCGCACCCGACGCTGATCCGCGGCAACGCCTCCGAGATCGCCGCACTGGCCGGCGCCGGTCAGGCCGGACGCGGGGTGGACGCCACGCTGAGCGTCGACGCGGCGTCCGCACCGGCTCGGGAACTCGCCGGCCGCGCGCAGACCGTGGTCGCGGTCTCCGGACCGGTCGACCTGATCACCGACGGCAGCGCGGTGCTGCGGGTCGGCAACGGCCACGAACTGCTCACCCGGGTGACCGGAGCCGGCTGTGCGCTGGGTGCGGTGATGGTCGCCTTCGCCGCGGTCGCCGACGATCCGCTCACCGCGGCCGTCGCCGCGCACTGCGCCTACGGGGTGGCCGCCGAGGACGCGGCGGCCGGCGCCGCCGGCCCGGGTTCGTTCGCCGTGGCGTTGCTGGACGCCCTGGCCGCGCTGACCCCGGACGCGCTGGTCGGCCGGGTCCGGTTGGAGGTGGCCCGATGAGCGTCGACCGGACGGACCTCGACGCCGCAGAGTTCGGCAGCACGGGGTTCGGCAGCACGGGGTTCGACCGCGCAGGGTTCGACCGTACAGACCTCGACGCCGCACGTTTCGACACGACCGTGCTCGCCGTCTACCTGGTCACCGACGCCGGGCAGTGTGCCGCCGCCGGCCGCAGCGTCGCCGACACGGTGGCGGCGGCGGTGCGCAGCGGCGTCCGGTCGGTGCAGGTCCGGGCCAAGGACGCCTCCGGCGCCACCTTCCTCGACGACGTCGCCGCGGTCGCCGATGCCATCGCGTCCGTCCCCGGGGCCGACTGCGTGCTGATCGTGAACGACCGGGTGGACGTGGCGCTGGCCGCCCGCGCCCGCGGCGTCCCGGTGGACGGCGTGCACGTCGGGCAGAGCGACCTGCCGGCGCCGGTGCTGCGGGCGATCCTGTGGCCCGGCGCGATCCTCGGGGTCAGCGCCGCCACGCGTGAGGAGATCAGGGCCGCCGAACCGTACGCCGACTACCTGGGCATCGGCCCGCTGCGCGACACCGCCACCAAGCCGGACGCCGACCCGGCGCTCGGACTGGCCCGGGTCGCCGAACTCGCCGCCACCCGGCTGCCGGCCGTCACCATCGGCGGCGTGCTCGCCGACGACCTGCCCGGGCTGCGGGCCGCCGGCCTGGACGGCGCCGCCGTGGTCTCCGGTATCTGCGCTGCCCCGGATCCGGGCGAGGCCGCCCGGACCTACCTCGCCCGGTGGAACACCGAGGGACGTACTGATGCTTCGTTGGTCGAGCCTGTCGAGACCCCGCCGGCAACGGGTTTCGACAAGCTCAACCAGCGAGACGACGCAGGGATCAACGCCTCCCGAGGTGACGGCATGATCCGGTCCGTTCCGAACGTGCTCTCCATCGCCGGCACCGACCCGACCGGCGGCGCCGGCATCCAGGCTGACCTGAAGGCGATCGGCGCCTGCGGCGGCTACGGCATGGCGGTGGTCACCGCACTGGTCGCCCAGAACACCACGGGTGTCCGGGAGGTCCACTACCCCGACACCGGGTTCCTGCGGGCCCAGCTGGACGCCGTCTCCGACGACGTCGCGATCGACGCCGTCAAGCTCGGCATGCTCGGCACCGTCGAGGTGATCGCGACCGTCCGGGACTGGCTGGAACGGGTCCGGCCGACCGCGGTGGTGCTCGATCCGGTGATGGTGGCGACCAGCGGCGACCGGCTGCTGGACGCCGCCGCCGAGGCCGCGATGCGCGAACTGGCCCGGCTCGCCGACGTGCTCACCCCGAACGTCCCGGAACTGGCCGTGCTGGCCGGCGTGGAACCGGCATCCACCTGGTCGCAGACCCTCGACCAGGCGCAACGCGTCGCGGCCGCCACCGGTGCGCTGGTGGTGGCCAAGGGCGGGCACCTGGACGACGCGACGGTGAGCGATGCCCTGGTCGGGCCGGACGGGCTGCTCGCCCAGGTCGAGCACCCGCGACTCGCCACCCGCAACACCCACGGCACCGGCTGCTCGCTGTCCTCGGCGCTGGCCACCCGCCACGCGGTCACCGGCGACTGGGCGCTGGCGCTGGCCGAGAGCAGCGACTGGCTGGCGGCGTCCATCGCGCGCGGCGACGACCTCGACGTCGGACGCGGCAACGGCCCGGTGCACCACGTCGGCCCGCTCTGGGAGGCCGCCGGCGGCCCGCTGCCCGGACCGATCACCGACTGGTGGTGGCAGCAGGCGTCCGGAATCAGGGACGCGATCGCCGAGCTGCCGTTCGTCCGGGCCCTCGGTGACGGCACCCTGCCGACCGAGGCGTTCACCTGGTACCTGGCCCAGGACGCGCTCTATCTCGGACGCTACGCGCAGTCGCTGGCCGCCGCGTCCCGGATGGCTACCGACGAGGCCGAACGGGCGTTCTGGCACGAGTGCTCCACCTCGGCGATCGCCACCGAACTGCAACTGCACGAATCCTGGGTGGCACCCGAGGTGGTGGCGCAGACCCGTCCCTCGCCGGTCACCACCGCCTACCTGGACCACTTCGCGGATGCCGAAGCGACCGGTGACTACGCGGTTCTCACCGCGGCCCTGCTGCCCTGCTTCTGGATTTACGCCGAGGTCGGGGACGCCCTGGCGGCCCGGAACCGTCCCGGGCACCCCTACGCGGACTGGCTGGCCACCTACAGCGACGAGGCCTTCGCCGAGTCGACCCGGCGGGCGATCGCGATCACCGAGACCGCGGCACGCCGCGCCGGAGCGGGCAGCCGGATGGCCGCCGCCCGGGCGTTCCGGGCCGCCTGCGTGCACGAACGGGAGTTCTTCGCCGCGCCGCTGTCCTGACCTGGACGGACGGTGGGTCCGGGCCTCCGCCGGGATGAACTCAGCGGCCGAGACGGCGTGAACGCGGGGCTGTCCCAGAACTGGACATTCTCGCCCCTGCGTCGTCGATTAAGGTTAGGCTGCCCTTACCAAATACCGGCACCATTGGCGCAGCGATACCAGGGGGTCTCGTGGAACCCGTCCGCACGACAGTCCAAGACACACGCGCCGACACCATGCGCTCTCGCTCGGTGTCGTTGGCGCGGCGACTGCTGACCGGCTCCGGGCGCGCGTCCCTGGTCGCCTACGACCTCTCGCCGCTGGTCGAGGCCGGCGCGCTGTGCCACAGCATGACAGTCACCGGTGACCTGGTGGTCGCCTGCCTGGCCGACGACGCGGTGCCGGCCACCACGTGGACCGACGGCCCGCTGCGGGTGCGGCTCGACATCGTCAAGGAAGCGCCCGAGTGGGCGGTCCGGATCACCGCCTGCGCGGTGCATCTGCTGGGCGAGTTGGAGTGGCTGCCCGGTGAACTGCTGCCCCAGTACCTGGCCGATGCCGGGCTCGACCAGCGGGTGACCGAACTGGCCACCGCGACGGGCGGCCGGTTGGGCATCATCCGGACCGATCGGGTGCTGGTGCACGACAGCGCCGGAGTGCTGCCGCTGTCCTTCGGTGAAGTGGCCGGGGTGCACCCGGCGACCGGGCAGCCGTGGAGCGGTCGCAGCTTCCCCGATGCGGAGCAGGAGTGGGAGGCTCGCGACCAGGTCGGACGGCTGTCGTCGGAAGAACTTGCCGAACTGGTCTTCGCCGCGGCCGCCGGATGGGGCGCCGGTGCGACGCTGTCCAGCCGGGCCGAGGTCACCTGCGCGCACACCGAAGGGCAGGTGTACTGCGTCGATGTCGACCGGACCGGGCTGACCCTGATGGCGGTCGAGCTGGGCCGGGCCACCGTCCACTTCCTTGCCTTCGGCAAGCCCGCAGACAGCATTGACGAGCTGATCGATCGACTCGATCAACTCGTCAATGCGGCGTGTGGTCAGCCGACGGAGTAGCTGAGGCAATCAGCGGCGTCGCCGACGGCGATCTCGCCCGCGGTGCACAGCAGATCCTTGTTGTGCACGCACTCGAGGCGCTTGCAGGCGCCCACCTGGCCGCTGGCCGAGGAGACGCCGGCGCGGGCGTCCAGCTCGACGAAGGTGGTGCAGGTGGCGGCCTCGGAGCCGCCGACGGTGATGGCGAAGGCGGTGCAGCCGCCGTTGTTGAAGGCGCAGGCGGTCGTCGCGCAGGACTTGACGAGCGATGTGGTGCTCATGATCGGTACCTCCCGGTGTGTGTGGCTCGGAATCATGTGTTGCCTCAACGATAACTCTGCGAATCACTCTCATCAAGCATTCTTAGCCTTACCTAAGTCGCTGGATATTTACGATATAGAGACTTTTCAAAATAGGCTTCTGACGTCTCTGACATGTGATTGACAAGGGGTGACGCTGACCTACCTCCGGATGGAGGGTTGATCGTTAACTCCGGAGATAATCGCGATTTTTCTTTTTCGTAAATCGGTTCGGGTCATTCATCGGTGGCGAGCCTGCCGGGGGCGTCCGGCCGGAGCGGGAGCGGAGGGTGCGGGACGGCCCCGGACGGTGGCCGGGTGGGACCGGTCGGTGGGTGCCCCGGTATCCTGATCGGCGGTGTGCCGGGAAGTCTGGTCGGCGCGTCCCCGGAGTGGGGACGGAATCGAAGCCCCTGGAGGCCGCATGCCCTCGTCCGTACCCGACCGTCTAGCCACCCGGCTGGTTCGCCGGCTGACCAGCGAAGTCACCGGCGGGATCGTGCTGCTCGCCGCGGCGGTGCTGGCGCTGGTCTGGGCCAACTCGCCGTGGCGCGGCGCATATCATGCCCTGTCGGCGACGGTGCTGGGTCCCGCCGCGCTCCACCTCGATCTGAGCGTGGCCGCGTGGGCGTCCGACGGACTGCTGGCGATCTTCTTCTTCGTGGTCGGGGTGGAGCTCAAACACGAACTGACCGCCGGCAGCCTCCGGCATCCGCGCGAAGCCGCCGTCCCGGTGGTGGCTGCGGTGGGCGGCATGGTGGTGCCGGCGCTGGTCTTCAGCGGCCTGGTGCTGGGTGCCGGAGAGGCTGCGGCGCTGCACGGCTGGGCGATCCCGACCGCGACCGACATCGCGTTCGCGCTGGCGGTGCTGGCCGTCTTCGGACGCGGGCTGCCGCGCGCGCTGCGACTGTTCCTGCTGACGCTGGCGGTGGTGGACGACCTGCTGGCCATCGTGGTGATCGCGATCGCCTACACCGAGCACATCTCCGGTCCGATGCTGGCCGGGGCGCTGGTCGCGGTCATCGTGTTCGGGGCGTTGGTCCGGCTGCGCTGGACGGCCTGGTGGGTGCTGCTGCCGCTGGCCGTGGTGGCCTGGGGTTTCATGCATGCCTCGGGCGTGCACGCCACGATCGCCGGCGTGCTGCTCGGGCTCAGTGTGCCGCCGTTCCCGATCCACGGCGAGGTTGAATCGCGGACGCGCTACTACGACGAGCTGGTCCGGCCCTGGTCGGCCGGCGTCGCGCTGCCGGTGTTCGCCTTCTTCGCCGCCGGGGTCACCCTGGTCGGCGACGGGCCGGTGGTCTGGCGCGAACCCGTCTTCTACGCCGTCGGGATCGGTCTGCTGGCCGGCAAGCTCGTCGGCGTCCTGGGCGCGACCGCGCTGGTCACCCGGTTCACCCCGCTGCGGCTGCCGGATGCCATCGGCCTGCGTGACCTGCTGCCGATCGGGCTGCTCACCGGCATCGGCTTCACCGTCGCCCTGCTGATCGCCGAGCTGTCCTTCGCCGACGATCCGCACCGCGCCGCCGCCAAGGCCGGGGTGCTGGCCGCCTCGCTGTTCGCCGGAGCACTGGGTGCCGTCGGCCTGCGCTGGGACGCCCGGCGCGTCCGCCAAGCCGACATGAACCGCGACGGCGTCCCTGACTCCGACTCCGGCGTCATCGAGTGAGCCGCGGCGGGTACTCGAGGCTTCTCATCACCCGATCCGCGACGTCCTCACCGACGAACCGCCGGACCAGGTGGATGCCGAGATCGAGTCCGGAGGTGAGCGCGCCGGCGGTGATGACATCGCCGTCGTCCACCACGCGCTCGTCGATCAGCTCGCCGACCAGTGGCTCGAACTCGGCGAAGCAGGAGCGGTTGGTGGTGGCGCGGCGGTCGCGCAACATCCCGGCCGACGCCAGCACCATGGCCCCGGAGCAGACCGCCGCGATCCAGCCGAGTCGGCCTCGCGCCCCGGTCAGCAGACGCGGCAACGTCGCGTCCTGAACTTCCGCCCAGGCGCCGTGGGCGGCGCGGTTCAACCACCCGCCGCCAGGAACGATGACACCGTCCGGCAACCCGGGGCGGGCCAGGAGTCCATGCTCGACCTGGAGGCGCACGCCACGCTGTGAGCAAACCGTCCCGGGACCGTGGACGGCGGTGAGTTCGACCGCCACGCCTCCGGCCGCCAGGGCCTCGAAAGGGCCGAAGACATCGATCTCGTCGAAGCCGTCGAAGACGGCGATCTCTACGCGCATGCCCCCATGCAACCCTCGTCGCCGCACCACAGCCAGTGGCAAGATCGCCACTATGCGGCAAGATCTCGCCAATCCTCATCGCGTCGTGGTGATGGCCATCCAACCGGTGGTGTTGTTCGACCTGACCGTCCCGCTGCTCGTCTTCGCGCGGGCGGAGTACGACGTCCGGGTGGCTGCCGAGAACGTGGGAGCGGTCGACTCGACGAACGGCCTGCAGATTCAGGTCGAGCACGGGCTGGAGCTGCTCGGGGAGGCCGACACCGTGGTCGTCCCCGGATTCCGGCGCGGAGTGCAGCTGAGCGACAACGAGCTGGCAGCGCTGCGGGCGGCCCACGACCGGGGCGCGCGGATGGTCTCGATCTGCACGGGAGCGTTCGCGCTGGCCGCCGCGGGCATCCTGGACGACCACGAGGTCACCACCCATTGGGCGCACGCGGCCGCACTGGCCGAGCAGTATCCGCGGGTGCGGGTCAATGCCGATGCGCTCTTCCTGGACCAGGGCCGGCTGGTGACCAGCGCCGGGGTGACCGCCGGCATCGATCTGTGCCTTCACCTGCTGGAGGCCGATCTGGGTCATCGGGCGTCCCTGGAGTCGGCTCGGGCCATCGTCACCCCGTTGCGGAGGGAGGGTGGGCAGGCGCAGTTCAGGCCGAGTCCGCCGGTGCCGGACGCGGAGCGATTGCATGAGGCCCTGGCGTGGGCAACCCGGCACCTGGATCGGCGCCTGACCAGCGCGGACATCGCGGCTCGGGCGACCATGTCGGCACGCACCTTCCATCGCCGATGCGTGGAGGTCACGGGGCTGTCGCCTGGTGAATGGCTGACCCGGCAACGCCTGGCTCGCGCCCGACAGCTGCTGGAGGAACCCACGACGACCGTCGATCAGGCGGCCCTCCGATCGGGATTCGGATCGGCGAGTAACCTGCGGCATCACTTCCGCCGGCTGCTGGGCACCACACCGACGCGCTACCGGAGTTCGTTCTTCGGCCGTCGGTGAGCATCCCGGACGCCGGCCGCCCGGACAGGGCAGAGTGGGTTCATCACCAACCCGACCCGGACGGAGCACCCATGACCAGCCGCACCACCGACCCGATCGACGCCGGACGTCCGGACGGGTGGTGGCGCTCGGCGGTCGTCTATCAGATCTATCCGCGCTCGTTCCAGGACTCCGACGGCGACGGCATCGGTGACATCCCCGGCATCACCCGCCGGATCGACTACCTGGCCGACCTCGGCGTCGACGTGCTCTGGCTGTCGCCGGTGTACCGCTCGCCGCAGGTGGACAACGGCTACGACATCAGCGACTACCAGGACATCGACCCCGAGTTCGGCACCCTGGCCGACCTGGACGCGTTGATCGCCGCCGCGCACGAACGCGGCATCAAACTGGTGATGGACCTGGTGGTCAACCACACCTCCGATCAGCACCCGTGGTTCGTGGAGTCCCGCGACCCGGCCTCGGCGAAGCGGGACTGGTACATCTGGCGTCCTGCCCGTCCCGGCTTCGAACCGGGGACGCCGGGCGCCGAGCCGGACCGCAGCCCGGCCGCGTTCGCCCCGTCCGCCTGGGCCTACGACCCGACCAGCCGCGAGTACTACTTCGCGCTGTTCAGCGCCGGCCAACCGGACCTGAACTGGGAGAATCCGGACGTCCGCCAGGCCGTCTACGCGATGATGCGCTGGTGGATCGACCGGGGCATCGACGGCTTCCGGATGGACGTGATCAACCTGATCTCCAAGCCGGCCGAGCTCACCGGTGCGGCGCCGCTGGATCCGGACGGCGACCAACTGCGGCTGCGGGTCACCAACGGGCCGCGGCTGCACGAGTTCCTGCAGGAGATGAACCGTGAGACCGGGCTCGACGAGCACAACCTGGTGACGGTCGGCGAGATGCCCGGCTCGACGGTGGAGACCGCGGTGCTGACCACCGACCCGGACCGGCACGAGCTGAACATGGTGTTCACCTTCGAGCACGTTCGGATGGATCGCGGACCCGGCAGCCGGCTCTGGGATTTCGCCGACGTCCCGCTGTCGGCGCTGAAGGGCAACCTGGCGCACTGGCAGGACGGCCTGGCCGACGTCGGCTGGAACTCGCTCTACTTCGACAACCACGACCAGCCGCGGGCGGTGTCCCGGTTCGGCGACGATAGCCCGGAGCATCGGGTGAACTCGGCCAAGACGCTCGGCACCGTGCTGCACCTGCACAAGGGCACACCGTACGTCTACCAGGGCGAGGAGCTCGGCATGACCAACGCGCCGCTCACCGAGATCGGCCAGTACCGCGACATCAGCGCCCTCAACGTGCATGCCGCCGCGCTCGCCGCCGGTGTGCCCGAGGGGGAGGCGCTGCGGTTCCTGGCGGCCCGCAGCCGCGATCACGCCCGGACGCCGATGCAGTGGGACGCCGGCGCGCATGCCGGTTTCACCACCGGGACGCCGTGGCTGGCGCTCAACCCCAACTACGACACGATCAACGCCGACGCCGCCCGCCGCGATCCCGATTCGGTGTTCGCCCACTTCCGGAAGCTGATCGCGCTGCGGCACGAGAGCGCGGCGGTCCAGGAGGGCCGCTTCCAGCTGCTGCTGCCGGATCACGAACAGCTCTGGGCGTTCACCCGCAGCCTCGGCGACGAGACCATGCTGGTGCTGGCCAACTGCTCGTCGAGCCCGGTCACCGTCCCCGCCGAAGGACTGCCGGACGTCACCGGCGCCGAACTCCTGCTCGGCACCCATGCTGCCGGGGACGCCGGGGAGCTCGCGCCCTGGGAGTCCCGCATCCTCCGGCTCCGCTGATCAACCCCGGGGTTGGCCCAACCTCCGCACGGCCCAACCCGCGCCGGTCCACCTGCCCCGGCCAACCCCGGCCCGGCCAGCCCCGCGCTCGCCCGGCCCCGCGCCGGCCAATCCAACGCTCGCCTAACTATTTCGGGCTCGCTGAATTCAGCGAGCCCGAAATAGTTAGGCGAGCGGTTGGGTGCGGGCCGAGCGGTTGGGTGTGCGAACGGTTCCCTGGGTGGACGTCCGTGCGGGCCGAGGGTCAGCGGGGCGTCCAGGCGTCCGCGGTGGCGAGGTCACCGTCCAGGGCGTCCACGCCGTCGCCGGCGATCCGGAGGTTGCTGGTGTACTGCCAGATCGACCAGCCGCCCTGGGTCGCCCATGGACCGACCCGGGGCAGGCTGGCCGGCACCCGTCCGTTGTCGGCGCCCCACGAGGCGATCCAGAGCCGGGCGATGCCGGCGACATCGGTCCACACGTAGCTGCCGGACGACTTCTTCTCGGCGACGCTGGAGCTCAGATACACGTACAGGTTGGCCTGGTAGCCGTCCGCGGTGAGCAACGACTTGACCTCGGTCAGGAAGGCCTCGGCCTCGGCCGGCGTCCAGGCCCGCAGCTTGCGGGTGTACTTCTTGCCCTTCGCCGACTTCGTGTAGCTGTGGCCGGCCTCGACATCGATCACCAGCGGATTGGTGCTGGACCGGGTGTAGTTGCCGTCCGCCTTCAGCACCTCGACGAACCGGGCGGCCGACTTCTCCGGGGTGTGGCTGCCGGCGAACAGGTTGCCGGGGGTGTCGTCGACGCTCGTCGTCCAGCCGTTGAACCAGTAGGCGCCCTGCCGCAGCCCGGCCGCCTTCACCTGGTCGGAGAGGGTCGCGTAGGCGCAGTCGTTGACCGCCGGGACGCTGCCGGTCGAGCGCGTCCGATTCGTGCAGGCGTCGGTGTAGCTGACGTTGATCGGACGCGCGCCGCTGCCCAGCCGCAGGATCGCGAAACCGTCGTCGCCGGTCCACTCCGCGATGACGGTCGGCTTCACCTTCGCCGACGGCACGTACTGGTACGAGGACAGGTCGACGCCCTGGCTCAGCCCGGTCAGGCCGAACGCCTTCGCGGCGTCCTGGGCCGGGGTGGCGGAGGGCTGCAGCACCGACAGGGTCACCGTGTCCGAGGTCGCCGTGCCCTTGCTGCCGGTGACCTTCACCCGGAACCGGGTGCCATTCGCCCAGCTCGCCGCCTTGGCCTGGTAGGACGACTTGGTCGCCTTCTTGATGCTCTTCCATGCGCCGGACGCGGTGCGGTACTGCCAGGCGTACTTGAGCTTGGTGCCGGACGCCTTCACCCGGAAGGTGGTGCTGGTCGCGCTGCCGTAGCGGTTCACGGTGGCGCTGGTCGGCTGGGTGGTGATCGTGGTCGTGGTGGCCGCGGGCAGGGCGGGCGCGGGTGCGGCGACGGCCGGGGTGGACGGGGCGCCGATCAGCAGCGTGGCAGCGAGCGCGAACGATGCGGTGGCGCCGGTGAGCAGGCGAAGGAGACGGGGGGCAGCAGTCATCGTCGGTGACTTCCGGTTCGGGGGCGGGGGTCTGCATCGTAACCCCCGTCCCGGCGTCCCGGCGTCCCGGCGTCCCGGCGTCCCGGCGTCCCGGCGTCCCGGCGTCCCGGCGTTCCGGCGTCCCGGTGGTCAGTGGCCGGGGTCTCGGCGTTCGTCGCGATGCCGGACGTCCGTGTCGGCGAGGAGCGAGCCGAGCCCGTCGAGGATGATGTCGAGGCCGACGTCGAACTCGGCGGCGAACGAGTAGTCGCCGGTGGCGGTGACGGTACTGACCAACTCGGCGAGGTGCGGATACTCGTCGGTCGGCAGCGTGATGGCGGCAGCGAAGTCGTTGGCTCCGGAGGCCGCGTCGAAGGGCAGGTTCCGTTCGGTGAGGGCGAACCCGTACACGTAGGCGTCGATCACCGAGAAGGCCCGCGCGGCCGTCGCGGTGCTGAATCCGCCGCGCCGCAGGCATCCGATCACGGCGTCGTAGTGCCGCAGGGACCCGGGCCCGGGGTTGGCCCGCGAGTCGACCAGGCCGAGCGCCCAGGGGTGCGTGGTGAGAACCGTGCGCACCGACGCCGAGCGGACGGCGATCGCCTCGCGCCAGTCGGCGTCCCTTGGGGGTGGCGTGAACTGGCCGAACACCCAGTCGGCGAGGCCGTCCAGCAGCGCCGCCTTGTTCGCCACGTGGTGGTAGAGCGACATCGCCTCGACGCCGAGCTCGCGGCCGACATTGCGCATGCTCACCGCGGCCAGGCCGCCCCGATCGGCCACCGACGCGGCAGCCTCGATCACCCGCCGTGCTGTCAGCGGCTCCCGCTCGGTCATGGTCCTCCTTGTCGCCTTACACCTATAAGGTTACGCTGACCAAAGAGGCTTACATGTGTAAGGAGGGACGATGGAGATGCGACAGGTGCGGGTCGAACGCTACGGACCACCGGAGGCGCTCGCCGTCGCGGACGCGCCGACGCCGCGTCCGGGCCGGGGTGAGGTGCTGGTCCGGGTCGAGGCGGCCGGGGTGAGCATGGGCGACGCCCGGATGCGGTCCGGTCGGTTCCCGCCCGGGTTCGGCCTGCTGGCCAGGCTGGCGATCGGGCTGCGTGGGCCGCGCGCCGGCGTGCTGGGCTCCACCTTCTCCGGCGTGGTGGCCGAGGTCGGGGACGAGGTGAGCGGCCTGGCGCCCGGCGACGAGGTGGCCGGAATGACCGGCGTCCGGATGGGCTGCCACGCCGAGTACGCCGTCGTCCCGGCCACGGTGGCGGTGCCCAAGCCGGCCGGGCTGAGCCATCCGGACGCCGCCGGCGTCCTGTTCGGCGGCACCACCGCGCTGTACTTCCTGCGGGATCGGGCTTCGCTCCGGCCGGGTGGCACGGTGCTGGTCAACGGGGCGTCCGGATCGGTGGGGTCGGCGGCCGTCCAACTCGCCGTGATCCTGGGTGGGACGGTGACCGCGGTCTGCTCGGCGGCGAACCGGGAGCTGGTGATGCGGCTCGGCGCGCAGCGCTGCATCGACTACCACCAGACCCCGGTCGCCGGCCTGACTGAACGGTTCGACGTGGTCTTCGACGCGGTCGGCAACCTGTCCCGGGCCGACGGGCTTCGACTGCTCAGCCCCGACGGCGTGCTGGTGCTGGCCGTCGCCAGCCTGCTCGACATGGTGCGCGGCGGACGGCGCGTCGCCACCGGCTCGGCGCCGGAACGCGGCGACGATGTCGCCGAACTGCTCGCCCTGGCCGAGGCCGGACGACTCGACCCGGTGGTGACGGTGGTCGGCGGGCTGTCCGCGCTGCCCGACGCCTATCGGTTGATCGACGGCGGGCACAAGGTCGGCAACCTGGTGGTGCTGCCGGGACGGTGATCGTCGGGCACCGCGAGGGTGCGGTGGGGCGTCCGGGTAGGTTGGCGACGGCCCTGACCCGTCGTCCGGGCCGTGGGAGGAGCGCCGGTGTCGGGACGATCCAGGGTCGTGCGGGTGATCCTCGGGCTCGCGGGTGCGGTGCTCACCCTGACCTTGGCCGCCGTGCTGGTACTGAACGGAGTCATCCAGCTCAACCACCCCTCGCCGGAGCGGTATCCGGTCCGCGGCGTGGACGTCTCCCGTTACCAGGGCCAGATCGACTGGCCGGTGCTGGCCGGGCAGGGCATCGACTTCGCCTTCATCAAGGCGACCGAGGGCAGCGGCCTGGTCGATCCATGCTTCGCCGCCAACCTGTCCGGCGCCACCGAGACGGGGCTACGGGTCGGCGCCTACCACTTCTTCAGCTTCGAGAGCGCCGGGGCGACCCAGGCCGACAACGTCGTCCGGACCGTCCCGGCCGGGCCCGAACTGCTGCCGGTCGCGGTCGACCTGGAGTTCTACGGCGGCTTCGGACGCGACCCGGCGCCGGTCGAACAGGTCCGCCGCGAACTCCGCGTCCTGCTCGACCGACTCGCCGCCCACTACGGCAGGAAGCCGCTGATCTACACCACCGCGGACGCCTACGACCGGTACCTCAGCGGCGCGTTCCCTCACGCCGACATCTGGATTCGCGACGTGTGGCGGGCGCCGTCGCTGCCGGACGGCCGGGCGTGGACGTTCTGGCAGTTCAGCGACCGCTACCGGCTCGACGGCTACGCCGGCGAGGAACCGTTCATCGACGTCAACGTGTTCGCCGGCAGCCGTGCCGAGTGGGAGCGGTGCGGCCGGTAGGCGCCTGCCGAGCGGGGGTCCGTCCCGGTCAGGTCCGTCAGCTAGCGACCGATTTCGGGGGTGTTCTGCCTGGCACGCCTCGGACGCGTCCCGAATCGGTCGCTATTCGACGACTGACGTAGGCACCGCGCCGTGCTGGCGGTCACGATCCCGACCCTCCCGGCTCCTGCGCGGCCTGGTCGATCGCCGTCCGCAGCCGGTCGCGCTCCTTCCTGATCCACGAGCCGTCGGCATAGTTCGCGACGAAGTCCTCGACGAACTCGACCGGGTCGTTGCCGACGATGTCCCGGATCGGGGTGCCGTCGGCGGCGCTCTGCTCGAACAGGTCGACCAGGTCGGTGTACATCGTCACCACCACGTCGCCCCTGGCGATCCCTCCGGTGTGCATCAGGTACCGCTCCAGCGCCTCGACCGCGGTGCGGTAGTTCGCCGGGAGCCGGAAGTCGGCCGGGACAGGTCCATGCCGCCCGCATGGAACACAACCGTTCCATGTGGACCACAAGTGATCCGATCGGGCGGCTGCCATCTCCGGCCAGGCGGTAAGTCACGATGGCATCCGTCGTGAGATAGCGACCGATTCGCAGGGCGTCCGGCCTCGTGTGCCTCCGTTGCCTGCCGAATCGGTCGCTATCTCGCGGTGGCGATGAGCCCGTTCAGTGCTGCATGTCGACGAACCGGCTGTAGTGGCCCTGGAAGACGGTCGGGATCGTCGCGGTCGGACCGTTACGGTGCTTGGCGACGATGAAGTCGGCCTCGCCGACACGTTCGGAGTCTTTGTCGTAGGCGTCCGCGCGGTGCAGCAGGATGACCATGTCGGCGTCCTGCTCCAGCGAGCCGGATTCACGCAGGTCGGAGAGCATCGGCTTCTTGTCGGTGCGCTGCTCGGGGCCACGGTTCAGCTGGGAGAGCGCGACCACCGGCACGTTCAGTTCTTTGGCGAGCAGCTTCATCTGGCGGCTGAACTCCGACACCTCGAGCTGGCGGGATTCGACCTTCTTGCCGGAGGTCATCAGCTGCATGTAGTCGACGATGACCAGCCTCAGGTCGTGGCGCTGCTTGAGCCGGCGGGCCTTGGCCCGAATCTCCATCATGGTCAGGTTCGGCGAGTCGTCGATGAACAGCGGCGCGCTGGACACCTCACCGGTCTTGCGGGCGATCCGTTGCCAGTCGTCGTCGCCCATCTGGCCCTTGCGGATGTGGTTCAGCGGCACGCCTGCCTCGGCCGAGATGAGCCGCTGCACGATCTCGCTCTTGCCCATTTCCAGCGAGAAGAAGCAGCTGGTCAGCTTGTTCTTGATGGACGCCGCCCGGGCGAAGTCGAGACCCAACGTCGACTTACCCATGCCCGGACGGGCGGCGACGATGATCATCTGGCCGGCGTGCAGGCCGTTGGTGAGCTCGTCCAGTTCGATGAAGCCGGTCGGCACCCCGGACAGCACGCCGTGCTGGCTGAGCGACTCGATCTCGTCGAGGGTGCGCTCCATCAGCACGCTGAGCGGCTCGTAGTCGTCGGAGGTCTTGCCCTCGGCCACCTCGTAGATCGCCTGCTGGGCCCGGTCGACGATGTCGGACACCTCGCCGCCGCCGGCGTAGCCCATCTGGCTGATCTTGATCGAGGCCTCGACCAGCCGCCGCAGCACCGCCTTCTCTTTGACGATCTCGGCATAGAAGCTGGCGTTCGACGCGATCGACACCATCGACAGCAGATCGTGCAGGTAGATGTGCCCGCCGATCTTGCCCAGCTCGCCGCGTTTGGCCAGCTCGTCGGCGACGGTGATCGCGTCGGCCGGCTCACCGCGTCCGAACAGGTCGATGATCGCGTCGTAGATCTGCTCGTGCTTGGGCAGGTAGAAGTCCCGGCCGCGGACGATTTCGGCGACGTCGCCGATGGCGTCCTTGCTGAGCAGCATCGCGCCCAGCGCCGACTGCTCGGCCTGGACGTCCTGCGGCGGCGTCCGGTCGGGGCCGCCGTAATCCCGCTGATCCTCCTCGTACGGAGGGAGTGATGCGACTGACATGACCCCTCCCTGGTGCGCTGCATCTCTGTGGGTGCCACGCTAGTCAAGCGTTCCGACAGTTCTCGCGCGCATCGATCAACAGTTCGAATGTGGCGACTCTCCCGGCTGCCTCGCAGCCCGATCTGCGTGACATCTCGGACGACGATAGACCCGGCGTCCGAGCATCGTCCAACCCGAGTTATCCACAGGAGGGGGATTTTCTTGTGGATTCTGTGGAGACACGCCGTGAACCCTGTGTACGACGCGCCGAGGTGGCGGTGGATAGCAAATTGCTTTGCCGCCGAACCCGGCGTTCACAAGGGGTGTTAACGCCATGTTCACGTGAATTTCTGCTGAGTGGGCACTGAGCCCGGTGTCGAGGGTGTTGCCCGGCAGTCCATGCGGGGAGGGCTCGCCGCATGGTATAGGGCCGGTTGTCCACATCTGAACCACATGACAGCTATACCCATAGGGGGTATACTGACAAGGGTGGACGCGCAGCGTCGCAGAAGCAGGAGCAACATATGTCACAGGAGTCCCAGGTTCTCGTGGAGAACGAGCACAATCACGACGTGCCGGACGGGTCCGGGCACGGCTATCTGACCAGCAAGGACGGCTACCTCAAGCGGCTGCGGCGGATCGAGGGCCAGGTCGGCGGCCTGTCCCGGATGGTGGCCGACGAGCGCTACTGCATCGACATCCTCACCCAGATCTCGGCCACCACCCGGGCGCTGGAGTCGCTCGCCCTGGAGTTGCTGGACGACCACCTGCGGCACTGCGTGGTCCGGGCCGCCCGCGAGGGCGGCGTCGAGGCCGAAACCAAACTGAGCGAAGCCAGGGACGCGATCGCGCGCTTGGTCCGCTCCTGAACCAAGGAGTCACCATGGAAAGCACCTACACCGTCGAGGGCATGACCTGCGGCCACTGCGTCGCCGCCGTCACCGAAGAGGTCAAGCAGATCCCCGGCGTCACCGACGTCACCGTCGTCCTGGAGGGCGGCAAGCTGACCGTCGTCTCGGACGCCCCGGTCGATTTCGACCGCATCGTCGAGGCCGTCGCCGAAGCGGGGGACTACACGGTCGCCTGACCGTCCCCGACCCTCGGACGGCCGACCACAGGCCGTCGCCCACCCGGGCCGCGCACTCCGTCCGGCGGCGATCTCGACATCGCCGCCGGCTGAAGGGAACCCCGCCGATTTCGTGTGGTGACGCGAGATCGGATGGACTTCCCTTCACCGGCGAGTGATCTCGACATCGCCGTCCCGCAGCGAACTGGGCGGCGGCGGGTCCGAAGGCGCCACCCGGCACCTCGCTGCCACTGAAACCGCCAGTCGTGAACCAACGGAAACGAAGCACGCATGACCACCACGACCCAGCACCACTCGATCGAACTCGACATCGACGGCATGACCTGCGCCTCGTGCGCCGCCCGGATCGAGAAGAAGCTCAACAAGCTGGACGGGGTGACCGCCTCGGTCAACTACGCCACCGAGAAGGCCCGGGTGCTCACCGACGCCCCGATCCCGGTCG
This sequence comes from Micropruina sp., assembly GCF_047607385.1. Lineage (GTDB taxonomy): Bacteria > Actinomycetota > Actinomycetes > Propionibacteriales > Propionibacteriaceae > Micropruina. The sequence goes on along the minus strand of NZ_JASGDE010000146.1, from coordinate 13,226 downwards.
CCGACCTGATCGCCGTCGTCGAGCAGACCGGGTACCACGCGGCCCTGCCCGACCCGGCGAAACCCGAGGTCGACCACGCCAAGCAATTGCAGACCCGGGTCGTCGTCAGCGCCGTGCTGGCGGTCCCGGTGATCGCCCTGGCCATGGTGCCGGCCTGGCAGTTCCCGGGCTGGCAGTGGCTGTCGCTGGTGCTCACCATTCCGGTCTATGCCTGGGCCGGGCTGCCGTTCCACCGTTCCGCGCTGGTCAACGCCCGGCACCTGGCCACCACCATGGACACCCTGATCAGCCTGGGCACCACCGCGGCCTTCGGCTGGTCGCTGTATGCGCTGTTCTTCGGCCACGCCGGCATGATCGGCTACACCCACGGCTTCGAGCTGATGCTGATGCGCGGCACCGGCGAGGGCAGCGTCTACTTCGAGGCCGTGGTCGGCATCATCACCTTCCTGCTGCTCGGCCGCTGGTTCGAGGCCCGCTCCAAGCAGCGCGCCGGCGAGGCCGTCCGGGCCCTGCTGCAGCTCGGCGCCACCGAGGCGACCCTGCTGCACGACGGGGTGGAGACCCGCGTCCCGGTCGACTTCCTCAAGCCCGGGGACGTCTTCGTCGTCCGTCCCGGCGAGAAGATCGCCACCGACGGCGAGGTCGTCGACGGGTCCTCCGCGGTGGATGTCTCGATGGTCACCGGCGAGTCGGTGCCGGTCGACGTCGGCCCCGGCGACACGGTGATCGGCGCCACCGTCAACGCCAACGGACGGCTCATCGTCCGGGCCACCCGGGTCGGCTCCGACACCCAGCTGGCGCACATCGCCCGGCTCGTCGAACAGGCCCAGACCGGCAAGGCGAACGTGCAGCGGCTGGCCGACCGGATCAGCTCGGTGTTCGTCCCGGTGGTGATGGGACTGGCCCTGGTCACCTGGATCGGCTGGCTGCTGGCCGGCGGCGGCTTCGCGTTCGCTTCCTCGGCCGCCGTGGCGGTGCTGATCATCGCCTGCCCCTGCGCGCTCGGGCTGGCCACCCCGACGGCGTTGCTGGTCGGCACCGGACGCGGCGCCCAGCTCGGCATCGTGATCAAAGGCCCGGAGATCCTGGAACGCACCAAGGCCGTCGACACGGTGGTGCTGGACAAGACCGGAACCGTCACCACCGGAACCATGGCCGTGGTCGAGGCCGTCGGCGAGCGGCCGGACGCCGACTGGCTGCGGCTGGCCGGGGCGGCAGAGTCGGCGTCCGAACACCCGATCGCCCGGGCCATCGCCGACCATGCCGCCTCCGACGCGACGGTGAGCGACTTCGAGAACCTGCCCGGACGCGGCATCCGCGCCGTCGTCGACGGACGTGAGGTGCTGGTCGGCACCCCCGCCCTGGTCGGCGTGGGTCTGGCCGCTGAGTCCCCGGCGACGGCGGCCTTCGCCGGAGCACAGGCCAAGGGACACACCGCCGTCCTGGTCGCCGTCGACGGCGAGCTGCGCGGCATGATCGCGGTCGCGGACGCCGTCAAGGACAGCTCGGCGGAGGCCATCGCGCAACTGAAGGAGCTCGGCCTCACCCCGGTGCTGCTGACCGGTGACGCCCGGGCCGTCGCCGAGGCGGTGGCCGCCGAGGTGGGCATCGAACGCGTCATCGCCGAGGTGCTGCCCGCGGACAAGCTGGCCGAGATTAAGCGGCTGCAGGCCGACGGCACCCAGGTCGCGATGGTAGGCGACGGCGTCAACGACTCCGCCGCCCTGGCCCAGGCCGACCTGGGCATCGCGATGGGCACCGGAACCGACGCGGCGATCGCGGCGTCCGACCTCACCCTGATGCGCGGCGACCTGCGGCTGGCCGCCACCGCGATCCGGCTCTCCCGGGCCACCCTGGCCACTATCAAGGGCAACCTGTTCTGGGCCTTCGCCTACAACGTCGCCGCCGTCCCGCTGGCCGCGCTGGGCTTCCTGAACCCGATGATCGCCGGGGCCGCGATGGCGTTGTCCTCGGTGTTCGTGGTGCTGAACAGCCTGCGGCTGCGCCGTTTCGGGGTGCAGTGAGCCGCCGGCGGTCGGACCGGCACACATAACGATCCGGATCGGGACGGACCAGCCCGATCCGGAGCTTCGTTCACCGCGCTGCGCGCTCGTGCTATTCACTGTCGTCCGGCCGCAACCGCTACTCTCGTGCCGCATACACCCCCCAGCGGCGTCCGGGCTGATTGTCGTGACATTTCGACAAGCCTCCCGGTACGGCGCAGCACGACCAGAAAGTCGAGGATTCCTCGTGACGACCGAACCCGTGAAGAAGGCGCCAATCTGGCGAAGGTTGGTCCTGATGGCCGCGCTCGTGGTAGTCGGGGCACTGCTGGCGGCCTGGGCGATGAAAGCGGTTCCCGGGCTGGCGCTGTTCAGTTCCACCACGGAATCCAACAACACCCAGATCATCAAGTCCGTCGAGCGCAAGGAGCAGGTGGTGCTGCTCAGCCTCGGGATCCAAGGGATCGCGGAGAAGAAGGGCAAGACGGCGTTCCTGGGTGTGGAGGTCCCCGGCAGCGAGCGGGCGTCGTTCGTCCAGTACACCTTCAACGCCAAGCTCGGCCTCGAAGGAAAGGACGTCACCATCACCCAGGCCGGCCCGAAGGAACTCGTCGTCTCCATTCCCGAGTTCGCCTTTCTCGGGCATGACGACGTCCGCTTCCGGCTGGCCGCCGAGAACAACGGTGCGTTGAGCTGGGTCACGCCCCAGATCGACACCGTCGAGATGATCAACAGCATCCTCAACGACGAGGCGCAAAAGCAGTACGTCAGTTCCAACGTGGAGATCTTGCGCGACCAGGCGAAGGTCTTCTACACCGGCATCATCGCGGGCGTCGACCCGAGCATCACCGTCAGGTTCGAGTTCCGCGGAGCCTGAGCCGGGCCCGGCGGAGCGGAGGTCTGCGGCCGGTTCGAGCCCCGCCGGCGGGTCAGTGCAGCCGGCCGCCGAGCCGGGGGCGTCCGAGGTCGGGCTTGAGGTAGTCGCTGGTCGGCACCGGGCGTCCGGCGATCAGGTCGGTGTAGATGCTCAGCATCTCAGACGCCTGCCGCTCGATGGTCCACTGGGCGGCGAGCTCGCGGCTCCGGCCGGCGGCCTGCGCGATGAACGCCGGATCCTTCAGCTGCCGCAACATCGACATGATCGCCTGGCTCAGCGACACCATATTGGGCCGCGCCACCAGGGCGTTCACCCCCGGGTCGACCACCAGGTTGAGCTCCGGGTCGACCACCACCAGCGGCAGCCCGCACAGCGCCGCCTCGTGCAGCACCAGCCCCTGGGTGTCGGTCTGGGACGGGAAGACGAAGACGTCCGAACCCCCGTAGTAGGCGGCCAGCTCGTCGTGCGGGACGCGTCCGGCCAGCCGGACCCCGCCGTAGCGGGCGGCGCGCTGCATCCGGCGGCGCAGCGTCGGGGTGGTCTCGTGGAAGTCGCCGACGATCATCAGCTCGGCGTTCGGCTCGAAGTCGCGGACCAGTTCGAAAGCGTCCAGCAGCAGGTCGAGGTTCTTCTCCGGCGAGATCCGGCCGACGTAGAGCAGCCGCGGCCCGCGTCCGTGCGGGATCGGCTGCCGGGAGGGCAGCGGGTCGGCGCCGTTGGGCACCACCCGGACCTTCGCCGCCGGGGCCAGTTCCAGCACCCGCTTGCCGGTCTTGTCGGACGGGGTGGTGACCAGGTCGGCGGTGCTCAGCATGTCGGCGGCGGCCTGCAGCAACTCCAGCTGGGCACCACCGCGCCGGGGACGCTTGAACCGCAGCTTGCGCAGCTTCGCCCACGGCTTCGACTCGGCGCGCATCGCGAACAGCCGGTAGGCGGCGTTCAGGAACGGTCCCAGATGCCAGTAGTGCTCGGCGTAGGCCTCCAGGTCGGTGTGCCAGGTGACCACCAGCGGGCGTCCGGCCCGCTGCGCCACCCACATGCCCAGCAGTCCCACCCCGCCCAGGCCGTGGACGTGGATGATGTCCGGCGGATCGGCGACCAGCTGGGCCAGCCGGAACTCCAGGTCCTTGCCCAGCGAGAGCCGGATGCCGGCACCCGGGATCGGCACCGACGGCATTCGGATCTCCCGGCGATGCGGGTTGCCGGCCAGCGGGTTGGGACCCTTCGCCTCCGGCGCCACCAGCAGCACCCGATGCCCCGCCGCCAGCACCTCGTGCTCCAGGAACTGCACGGCATACATCAGCCCGGACGGTGCCGGACCGTAGTTGTCGGTGAACTGCGCGATGGTCAGCGGACGGGTCGGCTGCGCCGCGTCGTCGCTGGCCCGCGGGTACTCGAAAGTCAGCGGGTCGTCGACGTCCGAACGCGTCGGCTCCATCTCAGCCATGGACGACAGGCTAATCGGTGCACGCTCCCGCCCCGTCCGTGCCGCGCGGACGGAGTCGGACGCCGGGCGGGGGAGACCCGGTCCGGCGTCCGGGAGGGCCGAGAGCAGATCCTGGCGGCCGCGGCGCGCCGCGTGAACCAGGTGGACCGAAAGGAACCGTCCCCACCGTCCCACCGAGAACCGCGTGGGACGAAAGGAACCGTCCCCTCCGTCCCACCGAGAACCGCGTGGGACGAAAGGAACCGTCCCCTTCGTCCCACCTGAACCCGTCCCCGGTTCAGTAGCGCAGCGAGCCGTAGATCCGGCGGGCGTTCTCCAGCGCGGCGACGTAGCCGGCGCGCAGGTAGGAGGACGCGCCGGCGGCGTCGGCGGGCACCGCCAGCAGGCCGCGGAAGTCGTCCACCGAGCTGTAGCCGCGGCGCCGCATCCACTCCTGCAGGCCGTCCAGCAGGGTGCCGGCGTACTCGGCGCCGTGCCGCACCAGCGCCGAGGTGGTCATCACCACGTCCGCCCCGGCCAGCAGGTAGCGGATCACGTCCGCCGCCTCCTCGACCCCGGACGTGGCCGCCAGCGAGGCCCGGGTGTGCCGGGCCAGCGCCGCGATCCAGGTGCGCGGCAGCCGTCCCTCGAAACGGGTGGAGAGCGCCACCGACGGCTTCACCGTCAGGGTCTCGATGTCCACCTCGGGCTGCAGGAACCGGTTGAACAGCACCAGGCCGTCCGCGCCCGCCTCGATCAGCCGCAGCGCCATATTCCCCGGCGAGGAGAAATACGGGCTGAGCTTCACCGCGATCGGCAGCGGCACCGCGGCCCGGACGGCGCCGACGATGTCCAGATGCCGCTGCTCCACCTCGGCGCCGGTGATGCTCAGGTCGCCGGGCACGAAGTAGATGTTCAACTCGATGGCGGCCGCGCCGGCGTCCGCCAGCTGCCGGGCGATGGTCACCCAGCCGCCCAGGCTGGAGCCGTTGATGCTGGCGATCACCGGCACGTCCACCGCGGACGCCGCCCGCTCCACCAGCGTCACGTACCGGTCGGCCACCCCCGGCTCCGGAGTGCTGTCGGGCGTCGGGAAGTAGCTCAGCGCCTCCGGGGACGACTCCTCGTAGCGCTCCTCCAGCTCGGCGTCCAGCACCCGCTGCCGGCGCACCTGCTCCTCGAACAGCGAATACATCACCACCGCGCCGACGCCCGCCCCGGCCAGCGAACGGACGCCGTCCACGGTCTGCGACAGCGGTCCGGCGGACGCCACCAGCGGGTTTCGCAGCCGCAGCCCCAGATAGCTCGTGCTCAGCTCCATGAATCCTCCTTCAGCGCGCGTCGGCGGCGAACATGGCCGCCGGACGGGACGCCAGCTCCTCGTACTCGGCCCAGCGGCGATTCACCTGGTCCTGGCCGAGCTTCAGCATCCGTTCGGCCTCCTCCGGGTGGCTGTTCGCCAGCATCCGGAAGCGCAGCTCCCGATCGTGATAATCGCGCAGCGCGATCCGCGGCCGCGGCGAATCCAGCAGGAACGGGTTGGCGTTGGCCTCGCGCAGCACCGGGTTGAACCGCATCAGCGGCCAGTGGCCGGAGTTCACCGCCCGGTACTGCTGGTCGAGCCCGGTGCGCATGTCGATGCCGTGCGCGATGCAATGGCTGTAGGCCAGGATCAGCGACGGCCCGTCGTAGGACTCCGCCTCTCGGAACGCCTTCAAGGTCTGCTGCGGGTCGGCGCCCATCGCCACCCGGGCCACGTACACGTTGCCGTAGGCGATGGCCTGCATCGCCAGGTCCTTCTTGTAGGTGGTCTTGCCGGCCGCGGCGAATTTCGCCACCGCACCCACCGGCGTCGACTTCGACGACTGCCCGCCGGTGTTGGAGTACACCTCGGTGTCGAGCACCAGGATGTTGACGTTGCGTCCCGAGGCCAGCACGTGGTCGACGCCGCCCGAACCGATGTCGTAGGCCCAGCCGTCGCCGCCGACGATCCACACCGAGCGGCGCAGCAGATGATCGACGACGCTGCGCAGATCCTCCACCAGCCGCAGCCGGTCCGGGCCCAGCCGGGTGCCGGGCGGCAGCTGACCGACCGACTCGGCCTCCGCCTCGACCGGCGTGCCGCGGCGTCCGGTGACCTCCGGATCGCCCGCGGCGGCACCGCGCGGACCGACCGGGAACAACACCGTGACGTGGTGCGGGCTGGCGCCGGTGGTGAGCATCTCGTCCAGCAGCATCGCCAGGTGCTCCACCCGGGCCCGCTGGTGGGACAGGTCCGACTCGTAGCGCTGCGGCGCGGTCAGCACCGAGTCGACCAGTTCGTCGCCCAGTTCCGGACGCAGCGCGTCCAGCCGCTGCCGGGCCAGGTCGGTCTGCAGGTCGGCGGCCAGCCGCAACCCCAGCCCGAACTCGGCGTTGTCCTCGAACAGCGAGTTCGACCAGGCCGGGCCGCGTCCGTATTTGTTGCTCGACCAGGGCGTGGTGGGCAGGTTGCCGCCGTAGATGGACGAGCAGCCGGTGGCATTGGCGACGCTGGCCCGTCCGCCGAACAGCTGGGTGAGCAGCTTCAGGTAGGGGGTCTCGCCGCAGCCCGAGCAGGCTCCGGAGAACTCGAACAGCGGCTCCAGGAACTGGGTGCCGCGGACGGTGGCGAAATCCACCCGGGAGCGCTTGTTCACCGGCAGCGTCTCGAAGAACGCCACGTTCGCCTTCACCTCGGCCCGCTCCGGAATCGGCGCCAGGTTGATCGCCCGCCGGCTCGGGTTGCCGATCGGCTTCACCGGGCAGGCCTCGACGCACAGCCCGCACCCGGTGCAGTCCTCGGCGTACACCTGCAGCGTGTAGCGCGAGCCGGGGAAGCCGGCGGCGTTCAGCGGCGCCGACTCGAAGGACGCCGGGGCGCCCTCCAGCGCGTCCTCTTTGTAGTACTTGGCGCGCAGCACCGCGTGCGGGCAGACGAAGGCGCAGTTGCCGCACTGGATGCAGGCGTCGGCGTCCCACTCGGCGACGATGTCGGAGATGCTGCGCTTCTCGTACTTGGTGGTGCCGGAGGGGTAGCTGCCGTCCACCGGCATCGCCGAGACCGGCAGCGAGTCGCCGACCCCGGCCAGCATCGCGGCGGTCACGGTGCGGACGAACTCCGGCGCGTCGGCCGGCACCGGCGGGATCCGCTCGGCGTCCGAGACCACCGCCGAGGGCACCTCGACCCGGTGCAGCGCGGCGACCGCGGCGTCCACCGCGGCCTCGTTGCGGGCCACCACGTCGGCACCCTTGCGGGCGTAGGTCTTCCGGATCGCCGCCTTCACCTTCTCGATCGCCGTCTGCGCGGGCAGCACGTTCGAGATGGCGAAGAAGCAGGTCTGCAGCACCGTGTTGGTGCGGTTGCCCATCCCGGCGGTGCGGGCCACCGCGCCGGCGTCGATGGTCCACAGCTCGATGCCCAACTCGATGATCCGAGCCTGCAGCTCGCGCGGCAGCCGTCCGAACAACTGCTCGGGCGGATGGGGTGCGTTGACCAGCAGCACGGTGCCGGGCCGGGCGAACTCCAGCACGTCGACCCGCTCCAGGATCGACCAGTGGTGGCAGCCGATGAACCCGGCCGCGCCGACCAGATAGGGCGCCTCGATCGGACGCGGACCGAACCGCAGGTGCGACACCGTCCGCGACCCGGACTTCTTGGAGTCGTAGACGAAGTAGCCCTGCGCGAAGGTGCCGTCGGTGCCGCCGAGGATCTTGATGGTGTTCTTGTTGGCGCCCACGGTGCCGTCGGAGCCGAGCCCGTAGAACACCGCCCGGTGGGTGTCGGGACTCTCCAGGTCGAGGCCGGACGGGTAAGGCAGGGAGAGCCGGGTGACGTCGTCGGTGATCCCGATGGTGAACCTGCGTCGTGGCTTCGGCAGCGCCAGTTCGTCGAAGATGCCGACCACCATCGGCGGCGTGAATTCCTTGCTCGACAAGCCGTAACGGCCGCCGATCACGGTCGGCATCGGACGGTGCGCGGCCGCCTCGCCCAGGGCGGCGACCACGTCCAGGAACAGCGGCTCACCGGACGCGCCGGGCTCCTTGGTGCGGTCCAGCACCGCGATGTGACTGGCGGAGGAGGGGATGGCGGCCAGCACCTGCTCGGTCGGGAACGGGCGGTACAGCCGCAACTGGACGCAACCCACCCGGTGGCCGAAGCCGTTGAGGTGGTCGACGGCCTGTCGGACGGCCTGGGCGCCGGAACCCATCACCACCACGACCCGGTCGGCCTCGGGATGGCCGTGGTACTCGACCAGCCGGTAGCCGCGTCCGGTGCGCTCGGCGAAGTCGTCCATCGCCTGCTGCACGATGCCCGGCACCGCCAGGTAGTACGGGTTCACCGTCTCGCGGGACTGGAAATAGGTGTCCGGGTTCTGCGCGGTGCCGCGGATGATCGGATGCTCCGGCGACAACGCCCGGCGCCGGTGCGCCCGGACCAGGTCCTCGGGCACCAGCGCCCGCAGGTCGTCGTCGCGGAGCAGCTCGATGGTGTTCAGCTCGTGGCTGGTCCGGAAGCCGTCGAAGAAGTGCAGGAACGGCACCCGGGAGCGCAGCGTGGCGACCTGCGCGACGGCGGCCAGGTCGTGCGCCTCCTGCACCGACGCCGAACTGAGCAGCGCGAACCCGGTCTGCCGCACCGCCATCACGTCCTGGTGGTCGCCGAAGATGCTCAGCCCCTGCGCGGCCAGCGACCGGGCGGCGACGTGGAACACCGTCGAGGTCAGCTCGCCGGCGATCTTGTACATATTCGGGATCATCAACAGCAGGCCCTGCGACGCGGTGAACGTGGTGCTCAGCGCCCCGCCCTGCAGGGCTCCGTGCAGCGCGCCGGCCGCGCCGCCCTCGGACTGCATCTCGATCACGCTCGGCACCGTCCCGAACACGTTCGGACGCCGCTGCGCCGACCACTCGTCGGCCAGCTCGGCCATCGTCGAACTCGGCGTGATCGGGTAGATGCTGCACAGCTCGTTGAGCCGGTAGGCGACGGAGGCGGCCGCCTCGTTGCCGTCGATGATGGCTTTCATGTCGACTCCGGGATCATCTCGATGGCGTGCACCGGGCATTGCTCGTAGCAGGTCGCGCAGCCGGTGCATTTGGCGTAGTCGAAGCGGTACCGGAAGCCTTTGCCGAGTTTCACGATGGCGTCCTCGGGGCAGGAGCCGAGGCAGCCGTCGCATTCGAAGCAGTTGCCGCAGGACAGGCAGCGGGCCGCCTCGACGTGCGCCTGCTGCTCGTCCAGCCCGCCGTGGATCTCGTCGAAGTCGGTGACCCGGTTGGCCGGGTCGAGCTCGGGCTGGCTGCTGCGCCGGTTGTCGCCGAAGTACCACAGGTTGAGCCGGTCGAAGTCGGCCAGCTCGTGCTTGGGGTTCTCGATCGGGGCGCGGCTGTCCAGCCAGGCGTCGATCATCTTCGCCGCCCGCTTGCCGTGCCCGACGCCGACCGTGACGGTGCGCTTGGACGGCACCGCGTCCCCGCCGGCGAAGATGCCGGGCACGTCGGTCATCAGCGTCTTCGGGTCGACCTGCAGCACGTCGCGGTCGAAACGCATGCCCGGGATCGCCTTCAGGAACGCCGAATCCGCCTCCTGGCCCAGCGCCAGGATCACCGTGTCGGCCTGCAGGGTCTCGAACCGGCCGGTGCCGACGGCGCGGCCGTCGTCGTCCAGTTCCATGATCTCCACCGTCATCGCGGCGTCGTCGAAGGACGAGATGGTGCGCAGCCAGTTCATCGTGACGCCCTCGGCCACCGCCTCGGAGCGTTCGGACGCGTGCGCCGGCATCTGCTCGGCGGTGCGCCGGTAGACCACGATCGACTCCTCGGCACCCAGCCGGCGGGCCACCCGGGCGGCGTCCATCGCGGTGTTGCCGCCGCCGTAGACGGCCACCCGCCGGCCGATCACCGGACGTCCGCCGCTGGCCACGTCGCGCAGGAAGCTGACCGCGTCGACGATCCGGGAGGCGTCCTTGGTGGGGATGTCGACCCGCTTCGACAGGTGCGCGCCGATCGCCACGAAGACCGCGTCGAAGCCGCCCTGCGCCTGTTCGGTAAGCAGATCGGTGACCCGGTGCTCGGTGACGATCCGGACGCCCAGGTCGACCAGCCGGGCGATCTCGGCGTCCAGCACGGCGCGCGGCAGCCGGTACTCGGGGATGCCGTAGCGCATCATCCCGCCCGGTTTCTCCGAGGCGTCCCGGATCTCCACGGCGTGGCCCAGCATGGCGAGCTGGTAGGCGGCCGACAGTCCGGACGGGCCGGCGCCGATCACCAGCACCCGGCGTCCGGTGTCGGGACGGGCCCGGCGGAACCGCCAGCCCTGCTCGATCGCCAGATCGCCCAGGTAACGCTCCACCGAATGGATGGAGACCGCGCCGTCCAGCTCGACCCGATTGCACGCGGTCTCGCACGGGTGGTAGCAGACCCGGCCGTGGATCGCCGGGAACGGGTTGTTGCGGGTCAGCTCACGCCAGGCGGCCTGGTCGGAGCCGGCCTTGGCCAGCCGCAGCCACTCCTGGATGTTCTCGCCGGCCGGGCAGGCGTTGTTGCACGGGGGCAGCAGATCGACATAGACCGGCATCCTGGTCCGCACCGGGCCGACCCTGCCCGCGGTCGCGGCCAGGTCGGGAAGGTGGGTCATGTCGAGGCGCAACGGCTCGCTCATGGCGTTCCTCCAACGCTGGGGTAACGCCAATCAATCTAGGCTTGTCGCCGCCTCCCCGCGGCTGGTTCGGGAAACCCGTCCCGACCGGGCCCGGCGGTCAGCGGACCCGTTCGGCCGGCACCGCCCAGGTGTTGCAGGCGCCCAGGTTGTCGGCCTCCAACCCGCGGGCGCCCCAGTACTGCTGGGCCTTCACCGAGCCGTGCCCCTCGGCGTCGTCGGTGTGATTCCAGACGTCGCGGAAGTAGCTGTGGTCGTCGACGGTGAGCTTGAAGCTGGGCAGTGCGGCGAAGACGTAGTAGGTCCAGCAGAACACCTGCAGCTCCTCGCGGCGGGTGGTCACCGCCCTGGACTCGGAGAGCCGCTCGGCCGCGTCGAACATGCCCATCATGTCCTGCATGTGGTGGCCGTATTCGTGGATCACCACGTCGGCCAGCACCAGCCGGCCGTACTCGGAGTCCTTGTAGACCTGATCGGAGAAGTAGATGGTGTCGTTGTCGGTGCAGTAGAAGGCGTAGGCCTCCGTCTCGCGACCGCAGGGGGAGTCGGTCGAGCGGGCGTAGAAGGTGTGGCGGACGGTGCTGAAGTCGCCGCCGGCCTGCTCGATCAGCGGCCGGAAGATGCCCTCCAGGCAGTTCAGCAGCTCGCCGACCTGCTTGGTGTACGCCTCCCGGTTCGACACCGCCGACGATGCCGGGCAGCTGCCGCCGACCCGCAGCGGATACAACGCGCTGTCGGTCAGCGGATCGCCGGGCCGGCTGCTCGGGGTCGCCGCGGTGGACGACCTGGCGGGGGTGCGCGATGTCGGTTCCACCGGCGCGGTGCCGAACATCGGCATGGTCTGCAACCCGGCGATCACCAGCCCGACCAGCAGCAACAGCACCACCGCGAACCGGCCCGGCCCGGCCGGTCGGCGCGGCGGCTGGGGGAGCGGCGGTCGGACGCCGAACGAGGCCCCGGACGGGGCGCCGAAGATCGGTGCGGGGGAGCCGAAGACCCGGGGCGGCAGATGCGCGGGGTCCGGTCCGTCCCGGCGCGGCAGCCCAACGGTCACGCGCCCACGATAGGGGACGCCGGCAACAGAGCGGCTGCGGCGTCCCCGGCCGGGCGACCCGCGGCCCCGATCGTGCGCCGTATGACCCGATACGCCCACAAGATCTGGGGGCCGCAGCTCATCCCGCCGGGCACGTCCTCGCTCGGAACAGCATTGATCAGCGCTTCCCTAGCGGGCCGCGGTGGGCAGGGCCAGCTCCAGGGTGCGGTCGCAGCGGGCGATCACGTCCGGATCGTGGGTGACCACCAGCAGCGGCACCGCCGCCATGGTGGCGAAGACGTCGTCGAGCAGCGCCTCGGCGGTGACGGCGTCCAGATGCTCGGACGGCTCGTCCAGCACCACCGCCTGGTAGTCCCCGGCGAACAGCCGGGACAGCGCCAGCCGGCGGGCCTCGCCGCCGGACAGCGTCGCACCGAGCTCACCGACCACCCGGTCGGCGTCCAGCGGCAGGCCGGCCCGGTCCAGCGCGCGCCGGACGGCGTCCGGGTCGGCGTCCCGGTTGCCGATCCGGACGTTCTCGGCGATCGAGGTGGCGAAGATGTGGGCGTCCTGGGCCAGGTAGCCGACCCGTCCGGTGGCCGTGACGGTGCCGGACTTCGGCGGGATCAGGCCCAGGATGGTGGCCGCCAGAGTGGTCTTCCCGCTGCCGGACGGGCCCACCACGGCGACGCTCTCACCGGGTTCGACGACCAGGTTCAGGCCGTCGGCCAGCACCGGGCCGCCCGGCCAGCCGATCGCCAGGCCGTCCAGCACCAGCGGGCCGGGTGCGACCTCGCCGGACGGCAGTTCGCGGTCGCCGACCCCGACCGGTTCGGCGTCCAGCAGCTGGCGGACGCGGCGCAGCGAGGCCAGCGCCCGGGTCGCGCTCTGCGCCGACTGGGTGAGGGTGGCGAGCACCTCGTGCAGCGCCAGCGGGGTGAGCACCAGCACGGCCAGCATCACCGGCGGCAAGGTGCCGTCGGCGACCAGCGGGCCGCCGATCAGCAGAGCCGCGACCACCGCGGCGGCCGCCGCCAGCACCTGACAGCCGGACGCCACACCGCGCACCCAGGCGCCCCGCTCGTCCAGCCGGCGCAGTTCGTCGTCGACGGTCAGCACCCGACGCAGCTGCTCGTCCGCGGCCCCGTAGGCGACCAGGTCGGGGGCCGTCCGGGCCAGCTCGTGGACGCCGGCGGCCAGCGCGCCGCGGG
>NZ_JASGDE010000145.1:0-6791 GCF_047607385.1 Micropruina sp. | reverse complement strand
GGAACCCCGGCCGGGACGCGGCGCGCGCCGGCGTCCGCGGCGGGCCGGGACGGGAAGCCGGCGGCATGCCCGATCCCCCCGATGTAGGCCAGCGCCGCCAGGAACGGCAGCAGATGACCGGACCAGCTGACCCAGCCGGTGACGTCGCCGGCCGCGTCCGGAGAACCGGCCTGATAGGTGGTCCAGCCGAAGCTGATCAGCCAGTGCAGCGCCAGCAGGGTGGAGCCGGTCCACAGCAGCGCGTGGCCGCGCCCGATCCGGCGTCCGACATAGACGGTGGCCGCGACCGTGGCCACCACGAAGATCAAGGTGCGCAACAGCGCCAAAACGATGTCCATCACGTGCCTCCGCTCCGGGGTGCCTGCCCCCACCCTAGTAGTGCCCACCCACATTCAGCCGCCCCGGCGACGACCACCGGGCGCGGGTTCTCCGGTTTGCGTTGCAGGGCCTCCGGGGCGGGTGTTAGGTAGTGCCATGAGTTCAAAGGTGAACGCGACAACGATGCAGGTGACCAGTCCCGACGAAGTACGCAACGTGGTGCTGATCGGAAATGCCGGGTCGGGCAAGACCTCGCTCTTCGATCAGTTGCTGAAGGCCCGGATTCCGGGCTATCGCGGGGAGAAGGAGGACGCCGAGCGGGCGTCCCAACTGTTCCTGGCCTCGTTCGTCACCGGAGACAAGCTGGTCAACCTGCTGGACGCCCCCGGACATCCCGATTTCGTCGGCGAGCTGCGCGCCGGCATCCGGGCCGCCGATGCCGCGATCTTCGTGATCTCCGCGGCCGACGGCATCGACGGTGCCGCCCAGTCGCTGTGGGAGGAGTGCCGCGAGGCCAACCTGCCCCGGGTGATCGTGCTGACCAAACTGGACGCCGGGCACGCCGACTTCGACACCTCGGTCGCCGAATGCCAGGACGTCTTCGGCGACGGCGTCCGGCCCACCCACGTCCCGACCTTCGCGGGCCCCGGCCAGGTGGTCGGCAACATCGGCCTGCTCACCCTGGAGGAACACGACTACGCCGGCGGCGGGCGCGTCGTCCGGACGCTGAACGCTCACGACGACCAGGTCGAGACCTACCGCGGCCCGCTGATCGAGTCGATCATCGCCGAGGCCGAGGACGAGACGCTGATGGACAGCTATCTCACCGACGACGAGCACCTCGAACTGGGTGCGCTGCTGGACGACCTGATGAAGGCGGTGGCGACCGCGAACCTGTTCCCGGTGCTCCCGGTGCAGACCGGCACCGGCGTCGGCATCGAAGAGCTGCTGGCGCTGATCGAGCACGGCTTCCCGACCCCGGGGCTGCACCCGAACCCGCCGCTGACCACCACCGACGGCGAGGTGCTGCCGCAGATCGACTCCGACCCGGCGTCCCCGCTGGTGGCGCAGGTGATCCGCACCACCACCGACCCGTTCGCCGGCCGGCTGTCGATGGTGCGGATCTTCTCCGGGACGCTGAACACCGACGACGTGGTGCACGTCTCCGGGCACCGCTCCTGGGTGCTGGGCCATGAGGACAACGCCCATCCCGACCACGACAACGAGGAACGCATCGGGCTGATCCAGGGCGCGGTGGGCGTCGAGTTGAAGCCGCGGCAGCAGGCGATCGCCGGCGAGATCGTGCTGTTGCCCAAGCTGGGCACCGCCGAGACCGCCGACACGCTGTCGTCCAAGGAGCGTCCGGGCGTGGTGGAGTCCTGGCCGCTGCCGGAGCCGCTGCTGCCGCTGGCCATCCGGGCCGCCACCCGCAACGACGAGGACAAGCTGGCCGGCGCCCTGCAACGGCTGGCCGTGGAGGATTCCAGCGTCCGGCTGGACCGCGGCGCCGGCGACCAACTGGTGCTGTGGACCACTGGCCAGGCGCACGCCGACCTGCTGCTCGGCCGGCTGGTGGAGCGCTACCAGGTGCGGGTCGAGCAGGAGGAGCTGAAGATCCCGATGCGGGAGACCTTCGTCGGCAAGGCCACCGCGTTGGGACGCCACGTCAAGCAGTCCGGCGGCCACGGCCAGTACGCGGTCTGCAATATCGAGGTGGAGCCGCTGGAGCGCGGTGCCGGCTTCGAGTTCGTCGACAAGGTGGTGGGCGGCGCGGTCCCCCGGCAGTTCATCCCGTCGGTGGAGAAAGGCATCCGCAATCAGCTCGACAAGGGCGTCTTCGCCGGCTACCCGATGGTGGACATCCGGGTCACCCTGTACGACGGCAAGGCGCACTCGGTGGACTCCTCCGACATGGCCTTCCAGATGGCCGGGGCGTTGGCGATCAAGGAGGCCGCCGCCGCGAAGGGTGGCGTGGTGGCCCTGCTGGAGCCGCTCGACCTGGTCACCGTCACGGTGGGCGAGGAGTACCTGGGTGCGGTGATGACCGATCTCTCCGGACGCCGCGGCCAGCTGCTCGGCTCGGACTCGGTGGACCGCAAGGCGGTGGTCCGGGCACTGGTGCCGCAGAGCGAACTGTCCCGCTACGCCATCGACCTGCGCGGCATCGGCCACGGTTCGGGCACCTTCACCCGTGAGTTCCACGGCTACGAACTGCTGCCCGCCCAGCTGCTGGAGAAATACAAGAAGTAGCCCTCGGTCGAGCTTGCCGGGAGCGATCTCGGCGAGCCCGCCGTCACGGACCGGAGCCGGACGTGTCGTCCGCTCCCCGACTGCGGTGAGATTGCGTCCGATCAGAACCTCGTCCGAGGCGACGGAGGCGAAACACCCCCGATGTAGGACGTAATCTCACGCGGATGTCGTGGGCTCGGCGGCCAAGCCCCGCACAGCGAGGAACCCGGGCGGATCGCCCGGGTTCCTCGCTGTGACGGGTCAGAAGGAGTAGACCGGCTGGCTGCCGTAGGGGATGCGGTCGGTGTCGACGATCTCCTTGCCCAGCGGCACGCAGGTGACCGGGATCATCTTGATGTTGGCGATGGCCAGCGGGATGCCGACGATGGTGATCGCCTGGGCCGCGGCGGTGGTGACATGGCCGATGGCCAGCCACAAT
This sequence comes from Micropruina sp., assembly GCF_047607385.1. GTDB lineage: Bacteria > Actinomycetota > Actinomycetes > Propionibacteriales > Propionibacteriaceae > Micropruina. Next base: position 3,805 of record NZ_JASGDE010000145.1, on the reverse strand, counting down.
CCGGCCACCAGGAACCAGATCACATTGCCGAGCGCCGACCCGACGCCGGCGCCGGGCTTGCGGACGATGGTCTTGCCGAACGGCCACAGCGCATAGCTGGCCATCCGGAACGAGGCGATTCCGAACGGGATCGTGACCACGAAAACGCAGGCCAGTAGTCCGAAGAAGAAATAGCCGAGGGCCAGCCAGAAGCCGCCGAAGACCAACCAGATCAGATTGAGGATGGTGCGCATGGTGAGTCATCGCCTTTCGTGGGTCCGCTCACCAGTGTGGCAGCGCGGCACCGGCGATCGGGGAAACCGGAGCCCGGTTCAGGGATACCCCAGGGCGCTGCCCGACCCCGCTAGCCTGGGTGCGCGTCCCCCGAGGTAAGGATCGCGCGCATGGCCACCGTCCTACTGGTCGACATCACCCGGCTGACCGCAGCGGACGTCGACCAGCTGGCCCGGCAGGCGTCACCGGAGCGGCGGGAACGAGCCGCCCGGTTCCGTTTCGAGGCGGACCGCCTGCGCTGCCTGGTCGCCGGTGCACTGCTCGCCCACGCCCTCGTCCGCACCCATCGGCTGCGCCCGGACGACTACACGATCACCCGGAACCGCTACGGCAAGCCCCTCCTCCAGGACCGCCCCGGCGTCGAGTTCAACCTGTCCCACGCCGGCAGCTGGGTGGTCTGCGCCACCGGCACCGACCCGGTCGGGGTGGACGTCGAGGCGCTGGCGAACGCCCGTCCGCACCTGGCCGACGGGATGTTCGCGCCGGACGAGCGGGACTACGTGCTGGGCGGACCGGCGGCGGAGGCCTCGTTGCGCTTCACCCGGGTGTGGACCCTCAAGGAGGCCTACACCAAATACCTCGGACGCGGGCTGTCCGAACCCTTGGACCGCTTCTCGGTGCTCACCGGCGACGGCCTGGTCCCGGCCGGCGAGGGCGTCCCGGCCCCCTCGCTGCACTGGCGCACCGTGGACGACGCGGCCGGCATCGTGGCCTGGTGCGGCACCGCCGCGGCGGGGTGGGAACTGCTGAGCGTCGAGTCCGCCGAGCTCGTCGCCGGGCTCGGGTGAGTGCACGCGCCGTAGCCCGGAAAGGAGCCGCCGGCTGAAGCCCCGGAGAGGTTCCGCAGGCAGGGCACGGTCGGTCCCACTACCGGCAGAACCTCTAATCTGGCCCGCATGGTCCAGACACGCCCCCGGGTGCAGCGCGAGGTGGTGTCGTTCGTCCGGCGCAGCGCCCGGATGAACCCCAGCCAGGAGAAGGCCTGGGCCGAGCACGCCGACTGGGTGCTGCGGGTCCCGGCCCGGCACACCACCACCTCGGTGGCGCCGGACGCCCGGGTCGACTGGGCGTCCGTGTTCGGCCGCGAGGCGCCGCTGGTGGTGGAGATCGGCGGCGGCACCGGCGACGTGATCGCGGCGGTCGCCGCGGCCCACCCGCAGCGCAATTACGTGGCGTTCGAGGTGTTCGAGCCGGCGGTGGCGAGCACCTTGTCGAAGTGCGCCCGGGCCGGGGTGGACAACGTCCGGGTGGTGGTGGCCAACGGGGTGGACGCCTTGGGCACCCTGGTCGACGACGGCGCACTGGCCGAGCTGTGGACCTTCTTCCCCGACCCGTGGCACAAGAAACGGCATCACAAGCGGCGCTTGGTGTCGCGTCCGTTCGCCGACCTGGTGGCGACGAAACTGGCCGACGACGGGCTGTGGCGGCTGGCCACCGACTGGGAGGAGTACGCGCTGGCGATGCGTGCGGTGCTGGACGAGCATCCGGTGCTGGTCAACCGTTACCCGGGGTGGGCGCCGCGATGGGAAGATCGTCCGCAGAGCAGGTACGAGGCCAAGGGGATCGCCGCCGGCCGGACCATCTACGACCTGTGTTACGGCATCCGGGAAGGGGGACGCCGGTGAGGTTGCGTCTCGACATCGCCTACGACGGCACCGAATTCCACGGTTGGGCGGCCCAGCGCGGGCTGCGCACCGTGCAGGAGGAGCTGGAGGCCTGGATTCCCCGGGTGCTGCGGCTGACCGAGCCGGTCACCCTGACCTGCGCCGGCCGGACCGACGCCGGGGTGCACGCCCGCGGCCAGGTCGCCCACCTGGACCTGCCGGAGACCGCCGACCCCGAGGGCGCCGTGGCCGATCTCGGCTACCGGTTGCGCAACGTGCTGCCGTCCGACCTGGTGGTGCGCCGGGTGAGCCTGGCCCCGCCTGGCTTCGACGCCCGGTTCTCGGCGATCTGGCGGCGCTACATCTACCGGATCGCCGACTCCACCCCCGACCCGCTGCTGCGCACCCACGTCACCCCGATGCGCACCGAGCTCGACCTGCAACGGATCAACCTGGTCGCGCCGCGGCTGCTCGGGCTGCACGACTTCGTGGCCTTCTGCAAGCAGCGCGAGGGCGCCACCACGATCCGCAACCTGCTGCAGCTGTCCACCCGGCGGACCTGGGACGACGTGGTCGAGATCACCGTCCGGGCGGACGCCTTCTGCCACTCCATGGTCCGCTCCTTGGTCGGCGCCCTGGTCGCGGTCGCCACCGGACGCCGGGAGCCGGACTGGCTGGTCGGGCTGCTGGACGCCGGCGCGCGGGCCGGCGACATCCGGGTGATGCCGGCCGGCGGGCTGACTCTGGAGGAGGTCGGCTACCCGCCCGATCGCGAACTGGCCGCCCGGGCCAGCGAGGCCCGGGCCCGGCGCAGCCTGGAGCCGTCCGGGTGAGCCACTACTTCGCCGAGCCGTCCGCGGCCGAGAAGCGGCGTCGGGTCGACGTCCGGTTCTGGGACACCGACTGGCGCTTCAGCACCGCCAACGAGGTGTTCTCCGCCGACGGGCTCGACCTGGGCACCGCGGTTCTGCTGCGCTCGGCGGCACCACCGGCCGGGGCGTCCCGGCTGCTCGACCTGGGCTGCGGCTGGGGGGTGCTGGCGGTCGCGCTGGCCACCGCCTGCCCGGACGCCGTGGTGGACGCCGTCGACGTCAACCCGCGGGCGCTGGCGCTGTGTGCCGACAACGCCCGCGAGCACGGGGTCGGCGATCGGGTCCGTCCGCTGCGACCGGAGGCCGCCGACGCCGGCGTCCGCTACGACGAGATCTGGTCCAACCCGCCGATCCGGATCGGCAAGGACGCCCTGCACGCCCTGCTGCTGACCTGGCTGCCGCGGCTCACGCCGGACGGGGTGGCCCGGCTGGTGGTGGGCCGCAACTTGGGCGCCGACTCGCTGCAGCGCTGGCTGATCGAGCAGGGCTGGGACTGCGAACGCACCGCCAGCGCCAAGGGTTTCCGGGTCTTCGCGGTGACCCGTCCCGCGTCCTGACCCCGGCGGCGATCCGAGCCGGGGGTTCCGCTGGGCTGGGCATTCCCTTGTGCCGGATGGTGAGCCTAGGGTGATTCCGGTTGTGGCAGACGGACTGCCCAGCGCAGAGAAGGAGAGCATCGTGGCTGACGAGAACGCCGGCGGTGGCGGCAACTTCCTCGACGATCTGGCCGCCAAGGCCAAGGAGGTCGGCGAGCAGGTGAAGGAGTTCGCCGAGGACGCCTTCGACAACGTCAAGGAGTTCGCCTCCGATGCGGGGGACAACATCAAGGATCTGGCCGCCGACGCCGGCGACAACCTGAAGGGCTTCGCCGACGATGCCAAGGAGAAGGGCCAGCAGGCCTTCGAGGGACTGAAGGACAAGCTGGACGGCGACTCGACGAACTGAGTCGGCACCGCACCGGCCCGGCCTGGGCCCGCGGTTGGCCCTACCCGCGGTTGGCCCTACCCGCCGCTCGCCTAACTATTGAGCGCTCGCCGAATTCGGCGAGCGCTCAAT
>NZ_JASGDE010000144.1:0-11443 GCF_047607385.1 Micropruina sp. | reverse complement strand
GGCCGCCCAGCCGGCGGCCTGGGCTTCTGCGGAGGCCCGGTGCCGGGCCGGCTCCACCGGCCCCGAGCCACCCCCGATGTGCCAGCGCCAGGCCCGCTCGCCGCCCGGATCCGCCCGCCGGGCCTGGCCGTCCGCGTCCCGCCAGGTCAGCGTCCCGGCGGCGGCGACGCTGACCCCGGTGTCGTCGACGGCCAGGTCCAGCGGAGCGTCGGACCGCAACCCGGCGAACAGCACCGAGGCGGCGAGCGGCCGTTCGTACTCGGCGGCGTAGCCGGTCAGGCCGTCCGGACCCTCGACGACGAAGACCCGCGACCCGATCGCCGAACGGGGCAGCCCGGTCCGCGCAGCCGTCACTTGCCACCCAGCCCGGAGGACGCCATCGAGTTGAGGATCTGCCGCTGGGCGATCACGAACACGATCAGCATCGGGATCGTCGACAGCGCGGACGCCGCCATGATCAGCCCGTAGTTCACCCCGGCGTACTGGCCCTGGAACTGGGACAGCAGCAACGGCACGGTGAACAGGTTGGAGCTGTTCAGCAGCACCAGCGGCAGCAGGAAGTTGTTCCAGGCGTCCAGCGCGGTGATGATCGCGAGCGCGCTCAGCCCCGGCCGCAGATTCGGCAGGATCACCGAGAAGAACGTCCGCAGCCGGCTGCAGCCGTCGATCAGCGCCGCCTCCTCCAACTCGATCGGCAGCGACAGGATGAACTGGCGCATCAGGAAGACCGCGAACGGATTCACCAGCATCGCCGGGACGATCAGCGACAGGTGGGAGTCCACCCAGCCCAGGGTGCTCATCACCACGTAGGTGGGGATCAGAGTGACCTGCTTGGGGATCATCTGGGTGGCCAGGAAGATCACGAACAGCACGCCCGAGCCGCGGAATTTGATCCGGGCGAAGGCGTAGGCGGCCATCGCCGAGGTGATCAGCGTGCCGACCACGCTGAGCGCGGCGATGTAGCCGGAGTTCCAGTACGCCAGCGGGAACGGCACCGCGTTCCAGCTGTTGACGTAGTTGTCCAGCGTCCACGGGTCGGGCAGCAGCGACAGCGGGGCGTTGAGCAGCTGGCCCAGCGTCTTCACCGAGGTGAGCACCATCCAGATGAACGGGAACACCATCGCCAGGCCGGCGACGATCAGCCCGGCGTGCATCGCCACGGCGCTCCACTTGACGACCGGACGACGGGCGTCGATGGCCTCAGAGGTCATAATTCACCAGCTTCTTCTGGGCTGCCAGCTGGATCATGGTGACCACCAGGGTGATCAGCAGCAGGATCACCGAGGCGGCACTGGCCACGCCGAATTTCGCCGACCGATAGCCGACGTCGTAGATGTGGTACACCATCGTCCGGGTGGCATTGTCCGGCCCGGCGTCGTTGGTCAGCACGTAGACGATGTCGAAGGTCTGGAACGACGAGATCACCGCGACGATCGTGGAATAGAAGATGACCGGGCTGATCAGCGGCATCTTGATCCGGAAGAACTGGCTGACCGGGCTGGCGCCGTCGACGGTGGCGGCCTCCAGCACCGAGGGCGGAATGTTCTTCAGCCCGGCCAGGAAGATCACCACGTTCAGGCCCATCGACGACCAGATCGCCACCAGGCAGACGGCGATCAACGCCAGCCGCGGGTCGCCCAGCCAGTCCGGTGGGTCGATCCCGAACATCGAGGCGAGGGATTCGCTGATCAGTCCGTCGGAGCGCAGCATCTGCTGCCAGATCATCGCCACCGCGATCGACGAGGTGACCACCGGCGCGAAGAACATCACCAGGTACAGCGCCCGGGTGCGCAGCTTCTCCAGCAGCGTCGCCACCACGATGGAGGCGCCCAGCCCGACCGGCACGGTGACCACGGCGATGACGAAGGTGTTCACGATCGAGCGCAGGAACACCGGGTCGGTGAGCTGGTCGGTGTAGTTGTCCAGGCCGATCCAGCGGATCGGGCCCAGCCCCGACCATTTGCCGAACGACAGCGCGATGGTCAGGGCGAACGGGATCAGGACGAAGACCACCATGCCGATGGTCTGCGGCGCGACGAAGAACCAGCCCCACCAGCGGTCGCGCCGCCGCCAGGCGGGGAGCCGTCGGCGGGCGTGAGGCACGCCCGCCGACTCTGCGGTCACCTTACTTCGCCTTCGCGATCAGGTCGGCCGTGGCGTTCAGGGTGTCCTGCGCGCTCGCCTTGCCCTGGTAGAGCTCCAGGAACTTCTTGGCGATGTCGCTGGACAACCCGGGCACCCGGGATTCGGCGGCGTAGTCGACGAAGCCGCGGTCGCGCATGTCCAGGAAGGTCTGGGCGTGGGCCGGGTAGCCGTCCAGGACGACGTCGTCGGCACCCTTGATCGACGGCACCGCGTTGCCGCCGCCGGACAGCCGGGTCTTCTGGCCCTCGGCGCTGAGGAACTCCGACCAGAACAGCTTGGCGGCGTCCGGAGCCTTGGTGGCGGCGTTGATCGCCAGGTACGAGGCGGCCAGGCCGGTGGACGGCGCCTTGCCGTCCGGGCTCGGCCAGTCGACGATGTCGTAGTTCTCCGGCTTGCCGGCCTCCTTCACGGTGCCGATGGTGTAGCGGCCCTGGGCGAAGAAGCCCGCCTTGTGGCTGATGAAGACCGAGTCGGCGCCGGCTCCCGAGGGCAGCGTGTCGGCGACCACGAAGGTCTTGTTCTGGAACAGCTTGCCGAGCTGGTCGACCGCGGCGATCGCCGCGGCGTCGGTGTTGGCGACGAATTTGTCGCCGTCGTAGGCCTTGCCGCCCTGGCTGGAGATCCAGCCGTAGTGGGTGGCCCAGTAGTTCCAGAACATGGTGCCGGTCTTGCCCTTGTTCTTGAGCTTGGCGTTCATGTCCAGGAAGGCCTGGGTGGTCCACTTCCCGGCGGCCGCCAGGGTGGCCGGATCATCGGTGATCCCGGCGTCCTTCAGGGCGGTCTTGTCGTACCAGAGCGCGTCGGGGTTGACGTCGTTGGGGGCGGCGAAGATCTGGTCGTTGACCGTGGCGGCACCGAAGGTGGCCGGGTTGAAGGCGTCGTAGGGAGCGACCGCGTTCGGTGCCTTGAGCACCTCGGTGACGTCCATCAGCGCGCCGGAGTCGACGAACTGGCCGATCTTGTCGTCGCCGACGTAGAAGACGTCCGGGGCCGTCTTGGAGGTGAGCTGGGCGAGCAGCTTGGCGTGGTAGTCGCTGTAGGACGGCACCGACTGCAGCGTCACCTTGATGTTGCTGTGCTTGGCCATGAATTTGGCGTTGAACTCCTCGTAGCGCTTCAGCTCCGAGGGAGTGCCCCAGGTCGACCAGACCACCGTCGCCGGTGCGCTGCTGTCGCCGGGTGCCGGGGCGGGGTTCTGACCGCTTCCGCTGCCGCTGCAGCCGCTCAGCATCAGTGCTGCAGCCGCTGCCGCCGCGAGGATCTTGGGCCGTTTCGAGGTCATCCGGGTTCTCCAATCGCCGACGATTTTGGATAGAGTATTTTGTATACTGTAGATCGCGCAAGGGTTTTGGTTCAGATTCGCCTCCGCGGGCAGGCCGGTCGTGACACAGTTCTCGATATGCCGACAGCAGACCGTGGCCAGCTCTTTCCCGGCAAGAAGTTCATCTCCACCGTGTTGGAGGCGCTCGACGCCAAGACCGCGATGAGCGGCGACATGACCCGGCGCTACCTGCAGCGGGCGGCGATGGCGGGCATCATCATCGGGGTCTTCTACCTGATCAACTACACCGTGATCGCGGCCTTCGTCGAGGTCGACCCCGGGCTGCGGCCGATCGGACGCCTGGTCGGCGCGCTGGCCTTCGGCTGGGCGCTGGTGTTCATCTACTACTCGAAGTCCGAGCTGCTCACCTCGAACATGATGATCGTCTCGATCGGCGCCTACTACCACCGCACCGGCTGGGGTCAGGCGGTGCGGCTGCTCGGGCTGTGCTTCTTCGGCAACTTCCTCGGCGGCCTGCTCATCGCGCTGCTCGGATCGGTCAGCACCGTGGTCTCCGGCGGGGTGCTCGCCGAGGTTCTCGGATCCGTCGCCCACAAGCTGGAATACGTCTCCAGCGGGCCGATGGGCTGGACCGACCTGCTGGTCCGCGCGATCCTGTGCAATTTCATGATCAACATGGCGATGTTGCTGGTCTACAACGGGCTGATCAAGGAGGACGTGACCAAGGCCCTGGTGATGATGGCCTCGGTGTTCGTGTTCGCCTTCGGCGGGCTGGAGCACTCGGTGGCCAACACCGTGCTGTTCACCGTGACGGCGCTGCGGGACGGGATCGACCTCGGCCTCGCCCTGGGCAACGTGGCGATCGCACTGGTCGGCAATTTCATCGGCGGCGGCTTCCTGATCGGCCTCTACTACGCCTACGTCAACGACGACAGCGACTACAAGCAGTCGCGGGTCTGAGGCTCGGTTCCGGGTCTCCGGGTCAGCCGATCACATCGGCGGTCGCCGGACGGGCCGCGATCCGCAGCAGCGCCGCGGCGTCCAGTTCGATCGTGGTCTCGGGGTCGCCGCCTCCGCAGTAGACGCTGCCCATGCCGGGCACGGAGGAGTCGAGCAGCACGACCACTCCGGGATCGGCGCAGACCGGGCTGACCCCGCCCGGCTGCATGCCCAGCGCAGCCACCGCGTCGGCGGACGCCGGACGCAGCTGCGACCGCGACACCCCCAGCGCCCGGGCGACGGCGCCGTACTGCACCCGGGACGGTCCGGGGACGCCGACCAGCGCCACGGTGCCGTCCGGAAGCCCGAAGGCCAGCGTCTTCACCGAGGTGGTCCAATCCAGCCCGGTCAGGTGCAGGTCGGCCTCGCCGCGGATCGGCGGATGGGTGTGCACCCGGTAGCTCTCACCGGCGGCGTCCAGGGTCTGCAGCACGCGATTCACCGGCCCATTGTGCTGGCCGGCGACGTCCGGCGCACGGGGGAGGAGGTCCCTCGCCACCCCGATTTGGGCGCTCACCGCGTCCTGGACTAGACTCAACCTTCGGTCACCTGTGTCATCAGGTGCGTCCACGTCCAGATAAGGGAGCAATGGCGAAGAAGGAAGGCGCCCTCGAACTCGAGGGCAAGGTCGTCGAAGCACTGCCGAATGCGATGTTCCGGGTGGAGCTCGCCAACGGGCACCGGGTGCTGGCCACGATCAGCGGAAAGATGCGGCAGCACTACATCCGTATCCTGCCGGCCGACCGGGTCGTCGTCGAGTTGTCCCCCTACGATCTGACCCGCGGCCGCATCGTGTACCGGCACAAGTGATCCGCACGACATCCACCACCGGTTCCGGCCGCCGCGATCCCCGAGCCCTGTGCCCGGGGACTGTTGTGTCCGGGGCGACGAGTCAGAAAGTTGCTCGATGAAGGTTCAGCCGAGCGTCAAGAAGATCTGTGACAAGTGCAAGGTGATTCGCCGGCACGGTCGCGTGATGGTGATCTGCGACAACCCGCGGCACAAGCAGCGCCAGGGCTGACCTGGCCCCGCAGCCGTAGGGCCGCAGCACACCGGACGGGTTCGCCCCCGTCCACCGTCCGGATCGGGCGGACCAACAGAACAACGTGATCGCACCATCGAGGGCATGCCCTCGATGCCACCCCCGGTCGGAGGCCGGGGCCCACGCCGAGGCGGCGAGGGGACGCATCACGCCAGACACCTCCGCGGACCGGGCCGACGCCCCGTCCGGAATCGAAAGGAAACGCCTCATGGCACGCCTCATCGGGGTTGATCTGCCGCGCGACAAGCGGCTGGAGATCGCCCTCACCTACATCTTCGGCATCGGCCGCACCCGCGCCACCGAAACCCTGGCCGCCACTGGGATCAGTGGCGACATCCGTGTCCACCAGCTGACCGACGAGCAGCTCGTCGCGCTTCGCGATCACATCGAGGCGAACTACGAGACCGAGGGCGACCTGCGCCGCACCGTCGCCGCCGACATCCGGCGCAAGATCGAGATCGGCTCCTACCAGGGCCGTCGTCACCGCATGGGCCTCCCGGTTCGCGGTCAGCGCACCCGGACGAACGCCCGCACCCGAAAGGGCAAGAAGAAGGCCGTCGCCGGGAAGAAGAAGGGCCGCTGACGCGGCTCCTCCTCACACGAGATACCAGGAGTACTGAGAACACATGGCTACTGCAGGCCGCACCAAGGCTCAGGCAGCTTCCAAGACGAAGCTGCGCCGCAAGGAGAAGAAGAACGTCACCGCCGGTCAGGCGCACATCAAGTCGACGTTCAACAACACCATCATCACCATCACCGACCCGACCGGTGCGGTGATCTCGTGGGCTTCCGCCGGCACCGTCGGCTTCAAGGGCTCGCGCAAGTCGACCCCGTTCGCCGCCCAGATGGCCGCCGAGGCCGCGGGTCGCCGCGCCATGGAGCACGGCATGAAGCGCGTGGACGTGTTCGTCAAGGGCCCCGGCTCCGGCCGGGAGACCGCGATCCGTTCGCTGGGCGCCGTCGGCCTCGAGATCGGCCCGATCTCCGATGTCACCCCGGTGCCGCACAACGGCTGCCGTCCGCCCAAGCGCCGTCGCGTCTGAGCCCGAGCCGAGAGAGAAGGACTGAACCATGGCCCGTTACACCGGACCCATCACCAAGAAGTCGCGCCGGCTCGGCACCGACCTGGTCGGCAACGACAAGGCGTTCGAGCGCCGCGCCTACCCGCCCGGCGTGCACGGCCGCGGCCGGATCAAGGAGAGCGAGTACCTGCTGCAGCTCCGCGAGAAGCAGAAGGCCCGCTACGCCTACGGCGTGCTGGAGAAGCAGTTCCGCCGCTACTACGAGGAAGCCAACCGGCTGGCCGGCAAGACCGGTGACAACCTGCTGATCATCCTCGAGTCCCGGCTCGACAACGTCGTGTACCGCTCCGGCCTGGCCAACACCCGCCGGCAGGCCCGCCAGCTGGTGGTGCACGGCCACTTCCTGGTCAACGGCAAGAAGGTCAACATCCCGTCCTACCGGGTGAGCCCCTACGACATCATCGACGTCGCTCCGAAGTCGCTGAACTCGCTCCCGTTCGTGATTGCCCGCGAGACCCACCACGAGCGCTCCGTTCCGGGCTGGCTCACCGTGCGTCCGAACAAGGGCCGCATCCTGGTGCACCAGCTGCCGGTCCGCGACCAGATCACCATCGACGTCCAGGAACAGCTGATCGTCGAGCTCTACTCCAAGTAAGCCCATTCGGGGACGCCGGTGCGCCGGCGTCCCCGAACCCCGCTCGGGACCGACTCGAGCGGCCGCCAGCACTGCCGTCATATAGCGGTCGGCAGGAAAGGAATCACAACTCCATGCTCATCGCACAGCGTCCGACCCTGACCGAAGAGGTCGTCGACGATTACCGCTCCCGCTTCGTCGTGGAGCCGCTGGAGCCGGGTGTCGGCTACACCCTCGGCAACTCGCTGCGCCGCACGCTGCTGTCGTCCATCCCGGGCGCGGCCGTGACCAGCATCAAGGTCGAGGGCGTCCAGCACGAGTTCTCCACCATCGAGGGAGTGGTCGAGGACGTCACCGAGATCATCCTCAACCTCAAGGGCCTGGTGCTCTCCTCCGAAGAGGACGAGCCGGTCGTCATGTACCTGCGCAAGGCCGGCCCGGGCGAGGTGACCGCCGCCGACATCGCGCCGCCGGCCGGTGTGGAGATCCACAACCCCGACCTGCACATCGCCACCCTGAACGAGACCGGCAAGATCGAGATGGAGCTGGTCGTCGAGCGGGGCCGCGGCTACGTGTCCGCCGCCCAGAACAAGAACCTCGACTCCGAGATCGGCCGGGTGCCGGTCGACTCGCTGTACAGCCCGGTGCTGAAGGTCACCTACAAGGTGGAGGCCACCCGTGTCGAGCAGCGCACCGACTTCAACCGGCTCACCCTGGACGTCGAGACCAAGCCGTCGATGACCCCGCGCGACGCGGTCGCCTCGGCGGGCAAGACCCTGGTGGAGCTGTTCGGCCTGGCCCGCGAGCTGAACGTGGACGCCGAGGGCATCGAGATCGGCCCGTCCCCGGTGGACGAGCAGCTGGCCGCCGACCTGGCGCTGCCGGTGGAGGAGCTGAAGCTCACCATGCGGAGCTACAACTGCCTCAAGCGCGAGGGCATCCACACGGTGTCCGAGCTGGTCTCCCGGTCCGAGCAGGACCTGCTCGACATCCGCAACTTCGGCTCGAAGTCGATCGAAGAGGTCAAGCTGCGGCTGCACGAGATGGGTCTGTCGCTGAAGGACAGCTCGCCGGGCTTCGATCCGCTGGCCGCGCTCAACCGCTACAACGACGACGCCGACTTCGGCGACGACTACTGATCCGCGAATAGGAGAAAACCCGAAATGCCCAAGCCAACCAAGGGCCCCCGGTTCGGAGGCTCGCCGGCCCACCAGCGGATCATCCTGGCCAACCTGGCCAGCCAGCTTTTCGAGCACGGCAAGATCACCACGACCGAGGCCAAGGCCAAGCGGGTCCAGCCGCTGGCCGAGCGGCTGATCGCCAAGGCCAAGCGCGGTGACCTGCACAACCGCCGCCAGGTGCTCGCCACCATCACCGACAAGGGCGTGGTGCACGTCCTGTTCACCGAGATCGCCCCGAAGCTGGCCGATCGCGACGGTGGCTACACCCGGATCACCAAGATCGGGCCGCGCAAGGGCGACAACGCCCCGATGGCCGTGATCGAGATCGTCAGCGAGAGCGTCGAGGAGTCCCGCAAGAACAAGGCCAAGGCCAAGGGCGCCTCCGCGGCCCCGGCCAAGAAGGCCGCCGCCCCGGCGGCCCCGAAGCGGGCCAAGCCGGAGTCGGCTCCGTCGACCCCGTCGTCGGCCTCCGCCCCGTCGGCGCCGTCCGCCGATGAGGACGCCAAGGCCTGAGCCTGATCCAGCAACTGCCCGGTCCCCGCTCGGGGGCCGGGCAGTTCTGCGTTCCGGTCCTCCCGCCCATCCCACCGCTCGCCTAACTATTTAGCGCTCGCTGAATTCAGCGAGCGCTAAATAGTTAGGCGAGCGCTGATCGATCGTGTCCCGGCTGCGGCGCACTCATCCCGCCGGGCACGTCCTCGCTCGGAACGGCATCGAGCAGGACTTCCCTAGGCGAGCGATGGGTGGGACGCCCACTGAAGACACGAAGAAACTGGGCTCCCAACGGTGGGAGCCCAGTTTCTGGTGGTGATGTGAAGACCGGTCCTCGGGGGGAGTGAGGCCGTCCTCGGCTCCGGGCTCCTCGGGGGGAGTGAGAAGTTCCGGGCCCTATCGCGGGGTGGGTGTCACAGGACGCGGCGGCAGCTCCAGGGCTTGAAGCCGCGCTTGGCGTAGAGGCGGTTGGCGACCGTGATCTGCTCGGCCTTGCTCGCCTTGTGCGGGTACTTCGCGAAGTGCTGACCCTTCACCGAGCGCCAGGTGGCCAGGTTGAACTGCAGGCCGCCGTAGTAGCCGTTGCCGGTGTTGATGTGCCAGCGGCCGCCGGACTCGCACTTGGCGATCTTGTTCCACTTGGCCAACCGGGCCAGGTTGAGCTTGCGCTTGTCGTTGCTGCCGACCAGCACCTTCTTGTTGATCACCTTCTTGGTGACCTTCTCCTTCACCACCTCGGTGCTGGAGACGCCGTTCACGGTGGTGGTCAGGTAGGTCCGGGTGGCCTTGCCGTTGCGGCCCTTGGTGACCACCTTGGAATCGCCCTTGTAGAGCTTCTTGCTCGGGGTCTTCACCGTGGTGTACTTCAGGGTGACCTTCTTGGTGGTGGTCTTGGTGCTCACCACGTCCACCACCAGCGCCATCCGGTCGGTGAGCGCGGCGTCCAGCCCGGGGGTGACGCGATCGTCGGCGTCCACGGCCAGGTTCAGCTGCGCGATGGCGCCGGCGACGGTGTCGACGCCGCTCACCTGCACCTGGCTCTCCACACCGGCGTAACGCAGGTTGAGGGTGACCGGGGCGGCCTCGGCGTATGCCGGCAGCACGGTGGCACCGGCCAGCAGCAGGGTGCCGCAGGCGGCCAGGGCGGACAACTTGGTGAATGACGACATCGAGTGCTCCTCTTTCGACAGGGTCAGGCGGCGTGCCGGCAGCCCCAGGGCGCCAGGCCGGCCTTTGCGTAGTAGCGGTTGGCCACGGTGATCTGCTCGGCGCGGCTGGCCAGGTCGGCGCGCGGGGCGAAGTCGGTGCCGCCGTTCGCCCGCCAGGACGCGTTGGCGAACTGCAGGCCGCCGTAGTAGCCGTTGCCGGTGTTGATGTTCCAGCGGCCACCGGACTCGCAGCGGGCGATCCGGTCCCACATGGCGGCGCGGGCCAGATTGATGCCGGCACCGGAGGAGCGACCGGAAGCGCTGGAACCGCCGGACCCTCCGCTGCTGACCTTCTTGGTACCGATCACGACCTTCTGCTTCACCGGCGCCATCACGACGATGCGCTTGAGCACCTTCTTGGTGGCCTTGCCGCCGTTGACCGTGGTGTATTCGTAGGTGACCTCGGCCTTGCCGTTCTTGCCGGCCTTGGTGACCTTGGTCTGGCCCTTGAACAGCGACTTGCTGGAGGTCTTGGTGGTGCCGTAGCCGACCTTCTCGGTCTTGGTCTTGGTGGTGACCGTGACCCGGTCCAACGAGACCGTCTGCTTGTCGGTGACGGCGGTGGCGAGGCCGGGCTTGATCCGGTCGTCCACCTGCATGCTGAGGTTCTGCTCGCCCAGCAACTCGGCGACGGTGCCGGCCGTGGTGCTGATCTTCTTGGTCTTGCCGGCCACCTTGAGGGTGACCTGCTTGGCGGTCCGGACGTCGACCACCAGGCCCTCGCGGCCGATGCCGGCGGAGCGCGAGACGGAGAAGTCGGCGCCGCCCAGGCCGCGCAGCTCGGCGGTGGCCAGGGCGCCGTCCAGGGTGGTGGCGGTGGTGTAGAACTCGGTCGGCTTGCCGTCCACCAGGAGCGTCACCTTGCGGGCGAACTGCACCCGGACGTCGCTGCCGTCGCTCACCGGAGAATCGACCGCGGGGAACACCAGGTCACGCGGGCCGACCTCGAGGCCGTTGGCGCGCAGCACGTCGCCGACGGTGGCGGCGTAGCTGGTGCTGGTCGTGGGCTCCTGGCCGTCGATGGTGAGGGTGATCGTCTTGTCGAGCGAGGTGGCCGTCACGGCACCCCCGGCGAGGACGACGGCTCCCGCGAGGGCTGTCAGCTTCCAGGACCAGATCACGATAGGTGTAGCTCCAGTAACTCGGGTGAAAGGTTCGGCGTTCATGAGAACAACCTGAGAAAGAGTGTGACTGAAGCTGAGAAAACAAGCAAATTTATCAGGGCGTTCGCTTCATGTTCACGTCAGGTCCGGTAGTCAGGGCGATTTCGGGGGACGCCGGCGTCCGGCCCGTGGATGCCGCTCGTCCGGGCCGCGGGCGGTCGCCGACCCCCGGGCCCCACCTCGCGCTCGCCTAACTATTTGGGGCCCGCGGAGTACAGCGACCCCAAAATAGTTCGGCGAGCGCGAGGTGGGGCCCGGGGGTCGGCGACCGCCCG
>NZ_JASGDE010000143.1:0-25865 GCF_047607385.1 Micropruina sp. | reverse complement strand
GTGCGCGAAGTCGACCACCGCCCGCGGGGCGCCCGGACCGAGGTCGACCCGCTGCATCCGGCCCGGGACGGCGGCGTCGGCGAAGGCTGCGACGGCCGTGCCGACGTCCAGGCCGGCGGCGGCCACCATCGCGGTGGCGGTGATCGCGTTGGCGACGTTGAACGAGCCCGGCATCCCGACGGTGAAGGTCAGCGGATTCCACGGGGTGGCAACCGTGACCCGGGTGCGCTGGTCGGCGTCCAGCTCGGCCGAGAGCAGCCGGACGTCGGCGTCCGGGGCACTGCCGGTGGTCAGCAGCGGGGTGCCCTCGGCCCGGATCATCCCGGCCAGCCGGCGTCCCCAGTCGCCGTCGATGTTGACCACGCAGGCCCGGGCCCGGCCGCCCAGGAACAACTCCGCCTTGGCGGTGAAGTAGCTCTCCAGGTCGCGGTGGAAGTCCAGATGGTCGCGTCCCAGGTGGGTGAAGGCGGCCACGTCGAAGACGATCCCGCCGACCCGGCGCAGCGCCAAGGCGTGCGAGGACACCTCCATCGCCACGCTGCTGGCGCCGGCGTCCCGGAGCTCGGCGAGCAGTTCCTGCAGGTCGGGCGACTCCGGGGTGGTGACCGTGCTGCGGCTGCGGACGATGGTCCGCCCGTCCAGCCGGAAGCCGATGGTGCCCACCGTCCCCACCCGCTCGCCGAGGGCGGCCAGTGCGGCCTCGAGCAGGAAGACGGTGCTGGTCTTGCCGTTGGTGCCGGTGACGCCGAACATCCGCATCGCCGCCGCCGGATGCCCCTGGACGGCCGCGGCCACCTCGGCCAGCGCGGCGCGGGGGTCGTCCACCACGATCACCGGGACGGCGGCGGTGACCAGGTCACGGCCGGCGGCGTCGGTGAGCACCGCCACCGCGCCCCGGGCGACGGCCTGGTCGGCGTACCGGGCGCCGTGGGTGTGCTGCCCCGGCAACGCCGCGTACAACACACCCGGACGGATCGCCCGGGAGTCCAGGCAGACACCGGTGACGCCGATGTCGCCCGCCCCGGGCAGCAGCTCCGACAGGCGAGTAGCGCGCTCAGCCATGCCTCACCCTATTACTGGAGCGGGAGCTTGACGCCCTTGGAGGACGACGGGGCGACCGCGTAGCGGGGCAGGGCCAGCGCCATCACGTCGTGCATGATCGGCGCCGCGACGGCCGCGCCGGAGCCGCCCTTCTTCGGGTTCCAGACCACCGCGTAGACCAGCACCTGCGGGTTCTCGATCGGAGCGACGCCGACGGTGGAGACCACCAGCCGGTCCTTCCGGTAGCAGCCGCAGCTCGGATCGAGCAGCCGTGCCGTGCCGGTCTTGGAGCCGATCCGGTAGCCGTTCACCGTGAACGCCGCGCTCTTCTGGTTCAGCGCCTGCTGCTCCATCAGCGAGCGCACCTCCTCGGAGGCCTCCGGGGAGATCACCCGCCGCGGCGTGGTGTCCTGATTGGCCGGGGTGTAGGGCTTGCCGTCCGTCGTGGCGATCACGCTGGGCGCGTGGTAGACGCCGCCGTTGACCACCGACGACAGTGCCGCGGCGTTCTGCAGCGCGGTCACCGAGACGCTGGTGCCGAAGGCGAGGCCGTCGCGGGTGTAGTCGGGCATGTTCGCCTTGGGCAGCGAGCCGGCGGCCTCGCCGAGGATGCCGGCGTTGGTCTTGCGGCCCAGGCCGAACGACGCGTAGTAGGAGTGCAGCTGCTCCTTGGTCATCTTCCGGGCCATCACGATGGTGCCCAGGTTGGACGACTTGGCGAAGACGCCGCGGGCCCGCAGGGTGATCTCGCCGTGGCTCCAGGCGTCCTTGATCGTGTACTGATCCTGCTTGATGAACGGGGGCACCGTGACCTTGTCGTCGGCGGTGATCGTCCCGGAATCCAGCAGCGCGGCGAAGGTGAGCACCTTCTGCACCGAGCCGGGCTCGTAGACGTTGTTGGTGGCCCGGTTGCCCATGTCGGCGGCGTTGCCCTTGCCGGGGTCGTTGCTGTCGAAGGACGGCCCGTTGGCCATCACCAGCACCTCGCCGGTGTTCGGGTTCATCACGATCACCGCGGCCGCCTCGGCCCCGCTGTCGGCCAGCGCCTTGTTCAGCCGCTGCTCGGCCATCAGCTGCAGCGAGGAGTCGATGGTCAGCCCGACGTTGCGGCCGTTCTGGGCCGGGATCAGCACGTTGTCGCCGAGCGGGATCTTGCCGTTCGGGGAGGAGTCGTAGACCTCTTTGCCGTCGGTGCCCTTGAGCAGCTTGTCCAGCGAACGCTCCAGCCCGCCGGCGGCCTCGCCGTCCTTGTTCACCCAGCCGATCAGATTGGACGCCAGGGTGCTGTTGGGGTACCTGCGGGTCGGGTCGGTGATCCGGCGCAGGCCGAGCAGCTTGGCCTCGGTCATGTCGGACTGGATCTCGGCGAAACTCTGCGCCGGGACGCCCTTGGCGACGATCTTGTAGGACGACTTCGGGTCGGTCAGCAACGGCAGGTACGACTCCGGGGTGTTGCCCAGGTGCTTGGCCAGGATCTGCGCCAGCTGCTGGGGTGCGGTGGCCGCGATCTCGCGGTCCCGCGAGGTCATCTGGGCGTCCGCCATCTTGCCGTTGGTGCGGATCATCCTGGGGTCCGCGACCACCTGCACGGTGTCCTCGGTGAAGGCCAGCACGTCGCCGTAGCGGTCGGTGATCTCGCCCCGGGAGGCGGGCAGCACCTGGGTCTGCTTCATCTGGTCGGCGGCCTGCTCGGCGTAGCTCTGGGCATCGAAGGCCTGCACCTGCATGGCCCGTCCGGCGCACATCGAGAACACCACCGCGACCGCGATCAGCAGCCCGCGCATCCGCCGCACCGGAGAGGTCAGCGGGAGCCGGGCGCGGCGCAGCGTGGACAGGCGCCGTCCGGCGCTCGACTTCAGCGTCATCGACCGGTCCCGTTCTTCTTCGCCTTCGCCTTCGCCGCGTCCGCCTTCGCCTTGGCCTTGGCCGCGTCCGCCTTCTTCTGCTCGGCGGCCTTCTTCGCCTCCGCGGCCTTCTTCTTGGCTTCCTCAGCGGCCTTCTTGGCTTCAGCGGCCTTGGCCTTGGCCTCCGCGGCGGCCTTCTTCTGCTCGGCCGCGGCCTTCGCCATCGCCTCGTCCCGCGCCTTGGCGATCTTGGCCAGCTCCTCCGGCGTCCGGTACCGGACGTCGGGCAACTCGCTGCCGTTGATCGCGGTCGGATCGCCGATCACGTCGCCGCCGGGCAGCGGCAGGTACACCGGGTAGGGGTTGGGCACCATGCCGAGCTTGCCGGCCTCGATCGCCAGCCGGGTGGTGGAGCGGGCCTCGGTGACCTCGGTCTCCAGCGCCGAGAGCCGGTAGCCGAGCTGGGTGGCCACCTTCTGCTGGTCGCGGACCGCGAAGGCCTGTTCCTGCAACGCGGTGTTCAGCAGCAGCAGCCCGACCATGCCGAGCGCCAGCAGCACGCCGAGGCTCAGCACGAACGGGACGCTGGCCATGGTGCGCTGCGGGAGCCGGACCTCACGCAACCCCCACCGCGTCGCCCGCTCCTCGGGCCGGCGCGGGCTGGGACTGTGCTTCGGCGCCTGGAGTGCTGTCATGCTGCCACCTCGTCGATCCGTTCCCCCACGCGCAGCCGTGCCGAGGCGGCGCGCGGATTGACTTGCACTTCGTTGTCGTCGGGACGCTCGGCGCCGCGGGTCAGCAGCACCAGGCGGGCGCGCAACTCGGCCGGCACCTCCGGCAGCCCCCGGGGGGCGCGGTCGGTGGCCGCGTCGCGCAGCGCGTTCTTCACCAGGCGGTCCTCGCCGGAGTGGTAGGCCAGCACCGCCAGCCGGCCGCGCGGGGCCAGCGCGTCGATGGCGGCCGGGAGCAGCCCGGCCAGGGCGCTGAGCTCGTCGTTGACCGCGATCCGCAGCGCCTGGAAGGTGCGCTTGGCGGGATGCCCGCCGCCGGCTGCGCGGGCGGCGGCCGGGATGGCCTGCTCGATCACCCGCACCAGCCGCGCCGAGCCGGCGAACGGTTCGGCGTCCCGCTCGGCCACGATGCGGCGGGCGATCCGGTCGGCGAACCGCTCCTCGCCGAACCGCCGCAGGATCCGGACCAGTTCGCCCACGGACGCGGTGTTCAGCAGTTCGGCGGCGGTCAGCGCCTGGGTGTCGTCCATCCGCATGTCGAGCGGGGCGTCGGTGCGGTAGGCGAAGCCGCGTTCGGTGCGGTCGATCTGCATCGAGGACAGCCCGAGATCGGCCAGGATCGCCTGGACGCGTGGTCGCCCGGCCTCGGCCAGCACCTCGGGCAGTTCGTCGTAGCGGGCCTGGAACAACTCCACCCGGTCGCCGAACCCGGCCAGCCGGGCGGCGGCCAGGTCGAGGGCGTGCCGGTCGCGGTCGATGCCGATCAGCCGGGCCTGCGGGCAGGCGGTGAGGATCGCCTCGGCATGGCCGCCCAGGCCCAGCGTGCAGTCCACGTAGACCGAGCCGGGCGGCTGCAAGGGGACGCTGAGTAGTTCGACGATGCGCGCGCACATCACCGGCACATGCCCGGCAGGCTGCTGCCCGTCCATCTCGACCCCCTCCATCAGCCCTGGATGGCACGTCGCGTGCGCTGTGGTTTCAATCCGTGGGGATCCGCCTGGCACCGGGGAAGGTGCGCCAGGGGGCGTCGCCCCTCGGATTGAAGCCGCACCGCACGCGACGGTGTTGCTTCGTCGGCGCGGGTCACCCCGCTCCGAATACCTCTTCGTCCATCTCTGCGAAGGCCTCCTCCTGCGCCGCGGCGTAGTCGTTCCAGGCCTCCGCGTCCCACACCTCGACGTGGTCCAAGGCACCGATCACGACGATCTCCCGACGCAGTCCCGCGTAGTTCCGCAGGTGCTCCGGCACGGTGATCCGGCCCTGGCTGTCCGGCGTGGACGAATCCGCGCCGGAGGCGAACATCCGCTGCACCGAGCGGACCTTCGCCAGGCTGGACGATCCCGCGATCATCCGATCGGCGGCCGCCTGGTAGGCGGCCGGAGTGAAGATCGCCAGACAGCGGTCCGGCTGCCTGGTGATGACGAGGCCCCCGTTCAGTTCCTCGCGGAACTTCGCGGGGAGGAAGAAGCGGCCTTTGTCGTCGAGCTTCGGGGTGTGGGTGCCCAGGAACACGGGTACCTACCTCCCTCCCTCGGCTTTCTCCTCCACTTGGCGCCACTGTACTCCACTTTCCACCACTCGGGCACCCCTGTGCTCCCAGCGACGGCGTTTCGGAAGGGCCGGTAGGGTGGCAGCAGCCGACGCCAGAGGGGGGACCGTGGAGCGCAGCTCAGCGAGCCGGGTGGACGACCTGCAGACCGTCGCCCAGGACATCCGGGCAGCGATCCAGACCGTCATCGAGGGCAAGCCGGAGGCGATCGAACTGGCCCTGGTGGCCCTGTTCTCGTCCGGGCACCTGTTGATCGAGGACGTCCCGGGGGTGGGCAAGACGATGCTGGCCAAGGCGCTGGCCCGCTCCATCGACGGCACCGCGCAGCGCATCCAGTTCACCCCGGACCTGCTGCCCAGCGACATCACCGGCGTGTCGATCTTCAACGCCGAAAGCCGGTCCTTCGAGTTCAAGCCCGGCGGCGTGTTCGCCAACGTGGTGATCGGCGACGAGATCAACCGGGCGTCCCCGAAGACCCAGTCGGCGCTGCTGGAGGCGATGGAGGAGCACCAGGTCACGGTGGACGCCGTCACCCATCCGCTGCCGGATCCGTTCATGGTGGTGGCCACCCAGAACCCGATCGAGATGGAGGGCACCTATCCCCTGCCCGAGGCGCAGCGCGACCGGTTCGCGCTGCGGATCTCGCTGGGCTACCCGGTACGGGCCGCCGAGGTGGCGATGCTGGAGCACCACGGCGAGGGCGACCCGCTGGCCGCGTTGCGGCCGGTCACCGATGTGGCGAGGGTGGCCGAGCTGACCGCCCGGGTGCGCGGCATCTTCGTGCACCACGCGATCAAGGAGTATCTGGTCGGGGTGCTGGACGCCACCCGGAACAGCCCCGACGTCCGGCTCGGCGGTTCGCCGCGGGCCGGCCTGCAGCTGCTCCGGGCGTGCAAGGCGCGCGCCGTGCTGCAGGGCCGCAATTACGTCATCCCCGACGACGTGCAGGCACTGGCGGTGCCCGCGCTGGCCCACCGCATCCTGCTCAGCCCGGCCGCGCAGTTGGCCCGGCGGAACGTGGACGAGGTGGTCCTGGCCGCGGTGCACAGCGTCGGCGTCCCGGACCACGACTGAGCCCATGATCCGGCTGACCTCCCGCGGCCTGGGACTGGTCACGGTCGCCGTGGCCCTGCTGATCGCCGCCGCGGCCACCGGCCTGCGATCGCTGGCCTGGCCCGGCGGGCTGCTGCTCGGGCTGGTCGCCGCGGGCGCGGTGCTGGCCTGGTTCTCGGCACGGCAGCCGCAGGCCCGCCGCACCCTGCACCCCGACCGGGTGGCCGCCGGGACGCCGGTGCGGGTGGTACTCGACCTGGAGCGGGACAGCATCGGGCTGGGCGCGTGGAGCATCGTGGAGGAGACCCTGCCGGCCCCGCTCGGCGGCGCACCGGCGATCGCGGTGCCGTCCGGCTGGGGACGGCTGCACAGCCAGCACCACTACCGGCTCACCCCGACGCTGCGCGGCCGCTACCGGATCGGGCCGAGCCGGTGGGCCACCACCGATCCGCTCGGCCTGGCCGGCACCCGGCGCCGGATGGCCGGCAGCAGCCTGCTCACCGTCACCCCGGCCGTCCATCGGCTCGGCGACGCGATCCGCGGCGCCGGCACCGGGCTCAGCGGGGACGCCGCCCATCGCCGCAGCAGCGTGCTGGGTGCCGACGACGCGCTGATCCGGGAGTACCGTCCGCGCGACGAGCTGCGCCGCATCCACTGGCCCTCCACCGCCCGCACCGGCACCCTGATGGTGCGCCGCGAGGAGCACGCCTGGGAGCCCAGCGCGCTGATCCTGCTGGACAACCGGTCCGCCGGGCACAGCGGCGAGGGTGCGGCGTCCAGCTTCGAATGGGCGGTGTCGGCGGCCGCCTCGATCGCGGTGCACCTGCTGGACGCCGGCTACGACGTCGAACTCACCGACGCCGACGGTGCCGCGCCGCCCGCCGAGCGCGACACCATCCGCGAGGCGCTGCTGGACCGGTTGACCGACATCGCCCCCAGCGCCGCGACCGAGCTGGCCGGGCTGCGCGCCGACGGCGGCGTCCGCGGTCAGCTGCTGATCGCGGTGATCGGACGACTCACCCCGGCCGACGCCGTGGCGCTCACCAGCCTGCGCCGGGACGGCCGGCTGTGCCGGGCGATCGTGCTGCAGCCCGCCGAACCCGGGACGGACGATCCTGCCGAGGTGCTGGTGGCCAACGGCTGGCACGTGGTCGGCGACGCCGCCGCACGAAGCGTCCCGGACGCCTGGGCGGAGCTGGAACGGGGGGCGGTCCGGTGAGGGCGTCCGACCGGCTGGGCGCCGCGGTGGCGGTGGCGATGGCCCTGGCGCTGACCGCACTCACCCCGGTGACCGCCGACCGGGCCGCCTTCACCGACTCCCTGGTGCTGATCGCGGTGATCGGCGCCGCCGGGATCGTCGCGCGCCGGCTGCTGCCCGGGGACCTGCTGGCCGGGGTGCTGCAGGCGGTGGCCGGGCTGGCCACCCTGGCGGTGCTGAGCGTCGGCGCCGGGCTGGTCAACCCGTTCGCCCTGCCGGGCGTGCTGAGCAGCGCGCTGCGCTGGACCGTGGAGTCGGCGGCGCCGATGCAGCCCAACCTGGGCGTCCGGCTGGTGCTCACCTTCGCGGTCGGCCTGCTGGCCTTCCTGGCCGACCAGCTGGCGGTGACGCACCGGCACCCCGGATGGACGCTGCTGCCGCTGGGGGTGCTGTACCTGGTGCCGGCGCTGGCCCTGCCCACCCTGGTCGGCTTCGAGTCGCTGATCGCGCTCGGGGTCGGCTACCTGCTGATCCTGCTCGCCGAGGCCGCCGACCGCGGCCGGGTGCTGAACGTCCGGACGTCCGGCCGGAGCCGCGGCGGGCTGCTGCTCGGCGGCCTGATCTGCCTGCTGGCGGCGCTACCCTCGGCGGTGCTGGCCGGCATGCTGACCCCCGGCATCGACCCCGACCGGGGCGCCCCGTTCACCGGCCAAGGGCCGGTGCAGATGGGCGACCCGAGCCTCGACCTGCGGCGCAATCTGCAGCTCCCGGTGGACCGCCGGGTGCTGACCTACACCACCAGCAACGGGGCCGGAGCGCAGCTGCGGCTGACCACCCTGCCCGGCTTCGACGCCACCGGCTTCCACCTCAACCCGATCGATCTGTTCGGCGGCGCCCTGCCCGCCCCGCCCGGAGCACCGCCGGGGCGTCCCCGGTACACCATCGAGGTGGCGGTGGACGCCTTCAACTCCGAATGGCTGCCGCTGCCCTACGCGCCGGCGGCGTTCAGCGCGTCCGGCGACTGGCGCCACGACCCGATCACGCTGAGCGTGCTGGCCTCCGGCGCCAAGCAGAAAGAGGCCACCAACGGGCTCCACTACCAGGCCACCGTGGTGGACGTCACCCCGACCGCCGCCCAGCTCGCCGGCGCCGACGCGGGGCGTCCGGACGACGCCGACGTCACCCTGGCGCTGCCCGGCGATCTGCCGGACCGGATCCGGACCCTGGCCCGGACGATCACCGAGGGTGCCTCGACCGACGGCCGCAAGGCGCTGCTGATCCAGCAATGGCTGCGCTCGGCCCAGTTCAGCTACAGCCTGGAGCCGGCCCCGGGTTCCGGCTATCAGGCCCTGACCCAGTTCCTGTTCGAGGATCACCAGGGCTACTGCGAGCAGTTCGCCACCTCGATGGCGGTGCTGGCCCGGGCCGCCGGGATACCGTCCCGGGTGGCGGTCGGCTTCCTGCCGGGCAGCCGCTCCGGGGACGGCTGGGAGGTGTCCATCCGGGACATGCACGCCTGGCCCGAGCTGTACTTCGCCGGTCTCGGCTGGGTGAGCTTCGAGCCGACCCCGGGCGTTGCCGACCCGCCGGACTACACCGTGATCGGCGGCCCGACCCGGTCGCCGTCGGCCAGCCCGAGCGCCTCGGCGACACCGAGCGCGGAGCCGGAGCAGCCCGGCACCGAACCCAGCGCCGATCCGGTCGAACCGGACACCTCGGACACGGAGGGCGTCGACCTGACCTGGCTGGCCTGGACGGGTGCTGCGCTGGCGGTGGTCGCCCTGCTGGCCGCTCCGGCGGCGGTGCGTCACCGCCGGCGGCTGCGCCGGCTCTCGGTCAGCGCCGGACGGGAGGCGGTGACGGCGGCCTGGGACGAGGTGCGCGACAGCGTCTGGGATGCCGGCGGCGCCTGGCCGACCGGCTCGCCCCGGCAGATCGCCGACCGGCTCGCCGCCGACCTGCCCGCGGACGCGGCGGACGCCCTGGGCCGGGTGGCCCTGCTGGTGGAACGAGCCCGGTATGCCGAGAACCTCGGTGAGGTCGGGGACGTCGGTGCCGACGTGGTCCGGATCAGGTCCGGACTCACGGCGGGCACCGACGGGCCGCAGACGTGGGGGCGGAAGTTGCTGCCACGGTCGTTGTGGCGGCGGTTGTGGTGGCGCGGGTAGCGAGGGTTACTGGCCCTCGTCCTGGCGGCGACGCCAGCGCTCCTCCATCTTGTCCATGAACGCCTTTTCGCTCTGCGGTGAGCGAACCGACGGGCGGCTGACAGTGGTCTCACCGACATGGCGCCAGGACGTCACCGCGACGACACTGGCGGCCAGCATGATCACGAAACCGGCAATGCTGAGGGCAGGGCTCAACTGCATGCCACCGATCAGGCAGGCGATGCCGATCAGAAAACCGACTCCAGCCAGCGCGGCTCGACGGCGGTGCAATCGCCGGGTCGTCGTACCACGCAACGTATTGGCCAGCTTGGGATCCTCGGCTGCCAGAGCCTCTTCCAACTGAGCCAGGAGTCGCTGTTCCTCCTCGGAAAGAGCCATGCCAACCTCCCTTCATTGATGGGGCGCACGGCGGTAGCGCGGATCAAGTCTAGGCGGGCGACAGAGCAAACGGAACACAGAACCAGAGGTTCACCCCCACGGGTGTCCCGGAGGGGCCGACTGGGCCTCCATCAGCGACCGGGCGGGCGCCGGATCGCGGCCGCGCCGGGTCAGCACGGCCCGGTCCAGACAGTGCGAGCCGAACTTCCGGCGGACCTCGTCGACCGCCAGCTCAGCCTCCCGCCACCCCCGCTCCGGGGCGTCCAGCGGCGGCTGGCAGTAGGCCTTGCCGGCCTCGACCAGGCCCTGCACCCGGACCCCGACGCGGCGGATGCGGGTGCGCGGCGGGCCCAGCCGGGCGTACAGCGCCAGCGCCTGGGCGTACAGCTCGTCGGTGCCGTCGGTGAGCCCGGACAGCGTGGCCGATTTCGAGACGGTGCGGAAGTCGGCGAACCGGACGGTCAGGGTGACCACCCGGCCGAGCACCCCGGCCCGGCGCATCCGCCGGGCCACCGTGGCGCTGACCCGGAGCAGCTCGGCCCGGACCCGGGCCGGGTCGTCCAGGTCGTCGGCGAAGGTGCGCTGGCAGCCCACCCCCCGCTCACCCGGGCGGGCCAGCACCCGGCGAGTGTCCCGACCCCAGGCCAGGTCGGCCAGCAGCGCCCCCTGGTGCGGGCCGAAGACCCGCTGCAGGGCCGGCACCGGGGTCTGCGCCAGGTCGGCCACGGTGACGATGCCCAGCCGATGCAGCCGGCCGGCGGTGGACTCGCCCACGCCCCAGATCTGCTCCACCGGGAGCGGATGCAGGAACGCCGGCTCGGCCCCGGCCGGCACCTCGACCAGGCCGTCGGGCTTGGCCTGCCCGGAGGCGACCTTGGCGATGAACTTCGTCGCGCCGATGCCCACCGAGCAGGTGATGCCCTGCTCGTCGGCGATCAGGGCCCGCAGGTACTCGCCGAGCGCCCGCGCGGTGCCGAACGCCCGCAGCGCGCCGGTGACGTCCAGATAGGCCTCGTCGATCGAGGCCCGCTCGACGTGCGCGGTGACCGACTCGAAGACCTCGCCGATGCCGGCGGCGACCTCGGTGTAAGCGTCGAAATCAGGCGGGACGGCCACCGCCTGCGGGCAGAGCCGGCGCGCCCTGGACGACGGCATGCCGCCGACCACGCCGAAGGCCCGGGCCTGGTAGTTGGCACTCAGCACCACGCCGCGCCGCTCACCGCCGACGAACATCGGCCGGCCCACCAACTCGGGACGCCGGCGCAACTCCACCGAGGCGTAGAAGGCGTCCATGTCGACATGCAGGATCACCCGCCGGCGCGCGGCCCCGGGTGCGGCGTCCGACGGCTTCACGACACCTCCCGCCGCTGCTCGGGACCGGCCAGCCGCCGGGCCACCCGGTCGCGGAAGATGGTCACGTCGCGGACCAGGTCGTCAGCCTCCCGGGCGCCGACCACCGCCACCGCCCCGGCCCGCACCGCCTCCCGCTTCAGCGCCGACGCGGCGAAGAAGCCGGCCCATTCGGCGTACTCGGGAGCCACCTCGGCGAGCACCTGCCAGACGTCGCGCGGCCGGCCCGAGCCACCCCGTCCGGACGCGCGACAGGCCAGCACCACCGCCGCCACCCGCAACGCCGCCAGGTGAGCCAACAGGAATCGCTGCGCCGGGCGATCGGCGAGCTCGGCCTCGATCAGCGCCGCGGTCGCGGCGGCCAGTTCCGCGGCCATCAACGTTCACCCGGGTGATCGGCGGTCGGTCGGATGCCTCGCAAGACCGACGAGGGAGTCATACCGGGTCGCCTGATGACCGAGGAGAACGCCGCGAAGCGCCGTCCGGGCGTCGCGCAGCGGGTGAAGGTTGGTGGCCGGGGCACCAACTCGGGCACCGACTGCTCGGCTCTGCGCACGATCCCCCCTGGTCAGCATTGATGTCAGCGGTCGGAGTCGAGGCCCGGAGACGGCTGACCCCGGTGCGGACGGGGGTCGAGATCCGTCCGCACCGGGGAGCTGCGAGCCCTTCCCCGACTCCATTATCGAACATCTGTTCGACGTAGCTCCAGCATAACCCCCCAACGCCGGAACACGTCAACCCTGACAGCCGGCACTGACAGAAACGGTCTGCGGTCGGGCTCAGCGCTCCGGGGACGTGCCGGTCAACAGCCGCTCCAGGGTGCGGACGCCCAGGCGATGCATGGCCGGGTTGCTCTCCCGGTAGTACCAGACCAGCCCGACCGCCTGTTCCAGGGCCCAGCCCCGGCTGCGCTGCCAGTCCAGTTCGTCGACGTCCAGCTCGTCGCGGAACCGCTGCCGCGGGCCGGCGTCCAGCATCGTCCAGGCGACCATCAGGTCGAGCGCGGGATCGGCCGGGCCGAAGCCGCCGACGTCCAGCACGCCGGTCAGCCGGCCGGCGGCGTCCAGCAGCACGTTGCCGGGAGTGAGGTCGCTGTGCGCCATCACGTCGGACGCCCGGCGCGGCAGCCCGCGCAACTCCGCCCAGAGCGCCGCCACCGCCGGGACGTCGAACAGTCCCGCGCTGCGGTCCAGGCAGTGCCGCACCCAGGCGTCGTGCCCGGCCAGGTCCCCGCCCCGGCCGGGCCCGGCGAAGCGGCGTCCGGCGACCTCGATCCCGCGCAGCGCCCGGACCAGCGCGGCCAGGTCGGCGGCACCCGCCACGGACAGCGGACGGTCCCAGGCCGGCTCCCCGGCCAGCCAGGTCTGCACCGCCCAGGGCAGCGGGTAGCCCGGCCCGGGGCGTCCGAGCGCGATCGGCGCGGGAGTCGGGAACGGCACCCGGCCGAGCAATTCGGCGGCGGCGAACGCCTCCCGCCGCAGCCGGGCTCGGACGGCGTCCGGGTCGTCCGGTTGCAGCGGGAACCGGGCCACCCACTCCTCGCCGATCCGGAACAGCGCGTTCACCGTGCCCGCCGAGGGCACCGGGACGATCGGCAGGCCGCGCCAGCGCCGGAACTGATCGGCGACCAGCGCCGCCACCACACCGGCCTCGATCGGCAACTGGTCGGGGTGCATCACGTCGCGACCCTAGACCGGCCGCGGGATCCGTGGGCGGACGGGATGCGGGGCCCGGGCTGCGCCACAGGCGTTGGACGAGCCGGTAGGCGTCCGGACGACCACGGTCGTAGGGTGGCGGCCATGAGAAGCCCCCGCCTGGTCCGGCCGGCCGAGGAGTCCCGGTGAGCCGGCGGATCGTGCTGGTCCGGGCGGTCAACGTCGGCGGCACCGGCAGGCTGCCGATGCCGGAATGGCGCGAACTCGCCGAGTCGCTGGGGGCCCGCGACGTGGCCACCTACATCGCCTCCGGCAATATGGTGTGCACCCCGCCCGACGACGGCGACACCTTCGACCGGGCGCTGGAGCGTGCGGTGGAACAGCGCTACGGCTTCTTCCGCGAGGTGATCAGCAGGTCCCGCGAGGAGGTGGTCGCGGCGCTGGCGGCGCACCCGTTCGAGGTGCTCGAACCGAAGTACTCCTACATCAGCTTCCTGACCGGGATCCCGACGCCGGAGGCGATCGCCAAGGCGGGCCTGGTCGAGACCGGCGAGGATCGCTGGCAGGTGATCGGACGCGAACTGCACCTGCGCTACGCCAACGGCGCCGGCCGCGCCCAACTGAAGGACGCCGCGCTCGGCCGGGCCCTCGCGGTGGCCGGGACGGCACGGAACCTGAACACCGTCCGCAAGCTGATCGAGCTGGCCAGCTGATGCCGCGCGGCACCGGATTCCGGAGCACGGCATGAGCGTGGTCGCGGTGGTCGGCGGATCGCTGGCCGGTATGGCCGCCGCGGCCCGGCTGGCCAAGGCCCGGCACCGGGTGCTGCTGTTCGAGGCCCGGCACCGGCTCGGCGGGCGCTGGGCGGCGCCCGGCGCACTGCCCCCGGCGTTCACCTTCCCGGCGCCCTGGCGGGACCTGTTCCGCAAATCGGGACGCCCCTTCGACGCCGAACTGGCCCGCACCGGCCACGCCCTGGTGCCGGCGCCGCCGGCCCTGCACCACTTCGCCGACGGCTCCACGTTGAGCCTGCCCAGCGACCGCGGCGAGCAGTGGGCGGCGCTCGGAGAGGCCTGGGGAACTCCGGCCGCCGAGCGCTGGCGGGACCTGCTGGACGACCTGGACGAGCGCTGGCAGCTGCTGCGCCGGCTCGGGCTGGAGGACGAGTTCACCGATGCCGCGCTCACTCCGCGGCGTCGCCAGGCGCTCGGCCTGAACCGTAGCGTGGCCCGGCTGGCCCGCCGCTTCGGCCACCCGCAGGCGGCGGCGCTGCTCCGCTCCACGGCCTGGCGGATCGGCTCCCGCCCGGAGCGGACGCCGGAGTTCGTCGCGGTCCGGCTCGCCCTGGAACGCATCTTCGGCCGCTGGCAGCTGACCCGCGACGGTGCGCCGGTGCCGGCGTCCGAACTGATCGACCTGCTGGCGGCCCGGCTGGAGCTGCGCGGGGTGGAGGTCCGCACCGGCGAGCCGGTGCTCGCCATCGCCCCGGGCCGGGTCCGGACCGGTGCCGAGACCGTCGAGGTCGACGCGGTGGTGGCCACCGTGAACCCGTGGGAGTACCTGCGGCTGACCGGGGGCGGCGAGCCGACGCTGCGCCGCCGCACCGCCTGGACCCGGCCGGCGTTCGCCCCGCAGATCGTGGTCACCCCCGATCCGGGACGGGCCGCGGAGCCAGCACCGGAATCGGCCACGGCAACCGGTGCCCGATCGTCGTCCGCGGCCGACCAGGGCCGTCGGTCCGACACGGTCACCGAGGACGTCCACCACGGCGCGGCCGGCGTCCGGGTCGAGTACCGGCTGCCCGGCGAACCCGGACAGCTCGTCGTCCACCACTTCACCGCCGGCTCCCCCGACCCGGCGTTCGGCACCCGCTGGACGTCGCCGCGCAGCTGGCTGCGACAGCCGCCGCTGCGTCCACAGACCCCGACGGTGACCCTGGCCAGCGCATCCAGCCGGGGCGGCAACGACCCCTGGGCACAGCTGCTGTCGGCGGCGCTGGCCACCTACGTCACCCACGAGAACCTCACCGGGGCCGACATCCGGCCGACCAACAAGGCCGTCCGGGTCCGGTGAGAATCGCCGCGAGTCGGGCGACAATGGTGCGATGACGACCTATTCCGGCACGAACGAGTTCGAGTGGGCGAGCTTCGTCAGGGCGAGCTTCAAGGGCGCCACCCTGCGGTTCTCCGATGTCAGCGGGGTGACCATGCGCAGCGTCGACGTGGACGGGCTCGACATCGACAGCCACGATCTGTTCTTCGGCAGCCTCTTCGTCAACGGGGTCGACGTGGTGCCTCTGGTCGACGCGGAGCTCAACCGGCAGTTCCCGGGACGCGAGCTGCAGAAGGCGCAGACGCCCGAGGGACTGCGCGAGGGTTGGGTCGCGGTGCAGGCCGCCTGGCGGGAGACGGTGGCGGGCACGCCGCGCGAGCTGGTGGACGCCCATGTCGCGGACGAGTGGTCGCTTGCCGAGACCCTGCGGCACCTGATCCTGGCGACCGACGCCTGGCTCCGCGGCGGGATCCTGCGGGTCGAGCAGCCGTTCCACGAGATCGGCCAGATCTTCACCGGCGCGGCCCGAATGGGCTTCGACATGTCGATCTTCCGCGCCGAGGCGCCGACCTACCAGGAGATCCTCGCGGTGCGTGCCGAACGACAGCAGCTGGTCACCGATTTCCTGGCCACGGCGACGCCGGAGCTGCTCGCCGAGGAGCGCGCCAACCCGTGGGGCGGCGACGACTGGCGTCCGAGCGTCGGCGACTGCATCCGGGTGATCCTCGAGGAGGAGTGGGCGCACCTGCGCTACGTCAAGCGCGATCTGGCTCTGCTGGCCTGAGCCGCTGGTTGAGCCTGTCGAAACCCCGCTGGTTGGGCCTGTCGAAACCGACGCGAGGTCTCGACAAGCTCGACCAACGAATCGACACGCTCGGCCGCCGATTCACAGGATGATCAGCACCAGCAGCAGGATGATCGCCGCGATCCCGGTGCCGAGCCCGGCGGCCACCATCAGCGCGCCCTTGTTGCCGGGCTGCTTCGCCGGCACCAGCTCGCCGGGCGCCACCGTGCCGGACTCGATCACCGCGGGTACCGCGAAGGTGTCCTTGGCGGGCAGCGTCGCCACCACCTCGGCGACCTCGCCCAGGGTGCGGGCGGCGAACACCCGGTCGAGCATGGCCCGGTAGTCGTCGGTGTCGATCGCACCCCGGGCGAACTCCTCGTTCAGCCGTCCGGCCAGTTCCTCGCGCTCACCGTCGCTCAGCGGCTCCAGCGGCCGCGAGCGGTACTTCGACGAGATCGGCAGGTTGTCCACCCACCCAGGTTAATGGGCGGTCACCGAATGCCACGGCTTCGGCGATATGGGCCTTCACCGAATGCGGCTGCTTCGGCGATGTCGAGATCCCTCGCTGCTGGAGGGAGCCTTGGAGGGTTTCGAGTCACGACCCGAAACCCGACAGGCAACCCACCATCGGGCGGCGATGTCGAGATCGCCGCTCACCTCCCGTTGGGGACCTGCACAGGTCCCGTCGGAGGGCCTGCACACCTCCCGTCGGGGACCTGCACACCTCCCGTCGGGGACCTACCGCCTATCCGGGCAAGGCGGCACCAGCCGTCCCGGCAAGGCCGCACCCGCCTATCCCGGCAAGGTGGCACAACCCGTTCGCCACCTGTCCGGGACCGCCCTCAGCGAGGAGTGGACGTCACTCCAGCACCGTCATCTCGACCTCGACGTACATCTCGGATTCGGCGGCGCCGGAGTAGATGCCGCGCAGCGGGGGGACGTCGGAGTAGTCCCGGCCCACGCCGACCTCGACGTGGAACTCGCCCGGGGCGGCGTCGTTGGTCGGATCGAGACCCACCCAGGCGCCGTCCCAGTACTGCAGCCAGGCGTGCGACTCGGCCTTGCGGGCCTCCCCCGGCACCGGGTTCGCCGACGGCATCAGGTAGCCCGAGACGTACCGGGCCGGGATGCCGACGCTGCGCAGCGCGCCGATGGTGACGTGCACCATGTCCTGGCAGACGCCCGCGCCGGCCGCCCAGACGTCCTTCGCCCGGGTCCGGACGTGGGTCACACCCGGCACGTAGCGGACCCGCTCCCGGACCTTCCGGACCACCTCGGCGACGGTCTGCGCCGGTTCGGCGTCCCGGGCCACGCCGGCGGCGAAGCCGCACAGCTCGCTGCCGGGATCGACGTATTCGGTGATGGCCAGCAACTCCACCATCCGGTCCTCCAGGCCCGGGTCGCGCAGCTGCTCCCAGCTCGCCCGGGGAGCCGGCTCCGAGCGCCGGGTGATCTCGACCGTCGCGGTGGACGTGACACCCAGCCGGGAGTGCCGCTCGCGGATCTCGAAGGCGGTCACTCGGGTGCCCCAGTAGTCGGTGTAGCTGAGCACCCACGGGGTCGGCTGGATCTCGATCCGGGACGACACCACCCACTGCTCGCGGCTGGTGCGCGGAGTCATCCGCACCTCGTTGTAGGAGCCGAGCACCGGTTCCGGGTAGGCGTAACCGGTGTGATGGACGATCCGGATCTGCCTGGTCACTGTTCTCCTCCGCGCCACACGGCCGCCGTCGCACCTTCGAAATACCGCTGGTTGATCGCCGTGCAGGCCTGGTTGCAGACCCACTGCAGGTCGGCCATCCGGCTGGGCAGATCATGCAGCACCTCGCCTGGTGGGCGGTACTCCAGCTGCGCC
This sequence comes from Micropruina sp., assembly GCF_047607385.1. Classification (GTDB taxonomy): domain Bacteria; phylum Actinomycetota; class Actinomycetes; order Propionibacteriales; family Propionibacteriaceae; genus Micropruina. The sequence continues at coordinate 8,204 of NZ_JASGDE010000143.1, read as the reverse complement.
CGCGCGGTGCCCAGCAGCCGCTGCGCGGCGTCCTCGATGCCGGCCCGGCGCTCGGTCTGGCCCAGGTCGGCGAGCGCCTCCTCGGCCGCGGTCAGGGTGAACACCAGCGAGCGCGGGAACAGCCGATCGAGCAGCAGGAACTCCGCGGCGTCCCGGTCGGTGGTGACGCCGCCGTAGGTGCGCAGGAAGGCGTGATGCGCGCCACAGCCGCGCAGCACGTTGTTCCAGGCGCTCTGCGAACCCGAGGTGATGGACGCCGACTGGATCAGCCGGGCGGTCATGTCGGCCCGCTCGATGGACCGGCCCAGGATCAGGAACTGCCAGCCCTCGTCGTGGCTCATGGTGGAGTCGGCGGTGCCGGAGATGACCGCGCAGCGTTCCCGGATGTGCTTGAACGCGGTGGCCGGACGCATCCGCTGCAGCCGGGTGCCGCGCACCGAGTTCCAGGTGGTGTTGATCGACTCCCACATCTCGGTGGAGACCGTCTCCCGGGCCCGCCGGGCCGACTCCCGGGCCCCGCCCAGCGCCGCGGCCACGGACGCCGGCGAGCGGTGGTCGTAGCACAGCGCGTTCAGCACGTAGGTGGGGTCGACCGCGGTGTCCTCGGGGGCCGGGAAGCCCATCACCTCCAGCAGCGACTGGCCGGCCGCCTCCTGGTCGACGCTGGGGTCGTCCAGCAGCAGCTGCAGGTGCACCTCGACGATCCGGCAGGTGTCCTCGGCGCGCTCCAGGTAGCGTCCGATCCAGAACAGCGACTCGGCGATCCGGCTCAGCATGACGCCCCCATCCACTGGCTCTGCTGTTGCTGTTCCTGCTGCTGCTGAATGCCTTCGGCGGCGATGTCGACCAGCGGCACCACCATCGGGGTCGCCTTGGGCCGGGTCCGCCGGCGCTGCCCGCGGACGCCGTCGCGGGCCAGCACCCAGGTGTCCTTGGAGCCGCCGCCCTGGGACGAGTTCACGATCAGTTCGCCCTCGGGCAGCGCCACCCGGGTCAGCCCACCGGGCAGCACGTAGATGCTGCTGCCGTTGTTCACCGCGAACGGCCGCAGGTCGACGTGCCGGGGCCGCATCTGCCCGTCGATCATGGTCGGCACGGTGGACAGCTGGACCACCGGCTGGGCGATCCAGCCGCGCGGGTTGGCCAGCACCTCGCCGCGCAGCTTGTCGAGCTTGCGCTTGCTGGCGGCCGGGCCGATCACGATGCCCTTGCCGCCGGAGCCGTCCACCGGCTTCAGCACCAGCTCGTCCAACCGGTCCAGCACCTCTTCGCGGGAATCCGGATCCTCCATCCGCCAGGTGTCGACGCCGGGAATGACCGGCTCTTCGTTCAGGTAGTAGCGGATCAGGTCGGCGACGTAGGTGTAGACCAGCTTGTCGTCGGCGACTCCGTTGCCGACGCAGTTGGCCAGCGTCACGTTGCCGGCCCGGACGGCGTTGATCAGCCCGGCGCAGCCCAGCATCGAGTCGGCCCGGAAGGTCGCCGGGTCGAGGAACTCGTCGTCCAGCCGGCGGTAGATGACGTGCACCGGACGCAGCCCCTGGGTGGTGCGCACCCGGACCCGTCCGGCCTGGCAGACCAGGTCGCGGCCCTCGACCAGCTCGACGCCCATCATCCGGGCCAGCAGGGCGTGCTCGAAGTAGGCCGAGTTGTAGACGCCGGGGGTGAGCACCACCACGGTCGGGTCGGAGATGCCGTGCGGCGCGGCGGCCCGCAGCGCGGCCAGCAGCTGCAGCGGGTACTGCTCGACCGGACGGATCCGGTGCCGGCTGGTCACCTCGGGCAGCGCGGAGAACATCGCCCGCCGGTTGGTCATCACGTAGGACACCCCGGACGGCACCCGGACGTTGTCCTCCAGCACCCGGAAGGTGCCCTCGTTGTCGCGGATCAGGTCGATGCCGGAGACGTGCACCCGGACGCCGTTGGGCGGCACCACGCCATGCATCACCCGGTGGAAGTGCGGGGAGCTGGCCACCACCCGGCGCGGGATCACCCCGTCGTCGAACACCTTGCCGTCGCCGTAGACGTCGGCCAGGAAGGCCTCCAACGCCTTCACCCGCTGCGCGACGCCGGACTCGATGGTGGCCCATTCGTCGGCCAGCAGGATGCGCGGCACGATGTCCAGCGGGAACGGCCGTTCCTCGCCGCCGATGTCGAAGGTGACCCCCTGGTCGAGGTAGGTGCTCTTCAGATAGTCGGCCCGCGATCTGACCTCGTCGGCCTCGAGTTTGCCCAGCTGGCGCAGGGCCGAAGAGTAGGCCGTCCGCACACCCTCGCCGGAGATCATCTCGTCGAAGGCCGGCCCCGTCGCCTGGTAGTCCGAGAACAGTGCGCTCACACCGGTCAGGGTATTGCCGAATTGTTTCACCGCGGTATCACCAACGCCCACCTTTCGAAGATGTTGGGTAGTGTGCTCTCGCGTCCCCGGAGGTGCGTTCAGGCAGTCCGCACCGGCCAGCCATCGACGCCTGGTTCCGGTTGGACCGTGCCCCTCAGACAGCCGGATCAGAAGGGTTCCGATGAACTTCCGCAACGTGCAGGCCCCGACCGCGGTGGTGATGATCCGCCCGCACCGGTTCCGGGTCAATCCGCAGACGCTGGCCGACAACGCCTTCCAGGCGCTGCCCAGCGGGGAGCTGGCCTCCGACGCGATCGCCGCCGCTGCCCGGGACGAGTTCGACGCCGCGGTCGACCGGCTCGGCGCGGCCGGCGTCACCGTCCACGTCTTCGACGACTTCGGCCAGCTGGACACCCCCGACTCGGTGTTCCCGAACAACTGGTTCTCCACCCATCACGGCGGACGGGTGGCGATCTACCCGATGTACGCGCCGAACCGGCGCCGGGAACGTCGCTCGGACGTGATCGAGCTGCTGAAGAGCAGCTACCGGGTGCAGGAGGTGATCGACTACTCGGGGCTGGAGTACGACAACCTGTTCCTGGAGGGCACCGGCGCGATGGTCTTCGACCACGCCGAACGGCTGGCCTACGTGGCGAACTCACACCGGGCCGACCCGGTCATCCTGGAACGGTTCTGCACCGCGTTCGGCTACGAGCCGATGGCGTTCCCGACCGCCGGGCCGGACGGGCGTCCGATCTACCACACCAACGTGCTGATGGGCATCGCGTCGGAGTACGCCCTGGTCTGCCTGGACGCGATCAGCGACCCGCGGCGCCGCGACGAGGTGGCCGCCCGGCTGGCCGAGAGCGGACGCAGCGTGCTGGAGTTGAGCTTCGAGCAGGTCGCCGACTTCGCCGGCAACACCATCGAGCTGACCGGGACGAACGGACGGGTGCTGGCCCTGTCGGCCCGGGCCGCGGCCGCGCTGAGCGATGACCAGCGCGCGGTGATCGAGGAATCGGCGACCCTGCTGCCGCTGGCGGTGCCGACCATCGAACGCGCCGGCGGCTCGGTGCGCTGCATGATCGCCGGGGTGCACCTCACCCCGCGCTGAGGTCGGACGCCGCGGCGGTGCGACAGCACGGCCCGCTTCGGCTGGGCTGGACGCGGGTCGCCGATCGCGCGATCGGCCGCTGGCGGCAGGATCCGTCACTGCTTTCGTGAAATATCCCGAAAGCAATCCATCCATGGCGAAAGCTGTGGCCGATCGCGCGATCGACACGCCAGTCATAGCGGGCTGAGGACCGGACGCCGCTCGAGGTCGGCCAGTACCACCGCCAGCTAGCGCCAGCGCACCGACGCGGTCACAGTCAGTAGGCCCCCACCGCCGCCACCTGGCGCCAGCGCACCGACGCGGTCACAGTCAGTCGGCCAGCGGGCCGAACGTGGCACCCAGCGCGGTCAACTCGGCCTCCCCGCCGTCCTCGGCGGTGAGCACCCACAGCCCGTGCTTGGTGACCGTCATGGTGTGCTCCCAGTGGCAGGCCCGGGAGCCGTCCCGGGTGACCACAGTCCAGCCGTCGTCCAGGGTCGCCGTGCCCTCGCCGCCCAGGGTGAGCATCGGCTCGATCGCCAGGCAGATGCCCGGGGTGAGCAGCGGTCCGCGGCCCCGCTTGCCGTGGTTGGGGACGTCCGGCGCCTGGTGCATCTGGGAGCCGATGCCGTGTCCGGTGAACTCCCGGACGATGCCGTACCGCTCCCGCTGGCTGCGGACGTAGCCCTGGATCGCGGCGGAGATGTCGCCCACCCGGCCGCCGAGCCGGGCGGCGGCGATCCCGCGCCACATCGACGCGCGGGTGACATCGCTGAGCCGCTGGTCGTCCGGACGCGCCGCGCCAACGCTGAAGCTGAGCGCCGAGTCGCCGTGCCAGCCGTCCACGATCGCACCGAAGTCGACCGAGACCAGATCGCCCTCGGCCAGTACCCGAGGACCGGGGATGCCGTGCACGATCTCGTCGTTGACCGAGATGCAGGTCACCGCCGGGAAGGGTTGCACGTCCCAGCCGCCGCCGTAGTGCAGGAACGAGGACGTCGCCCCGGCTCGGGCCAGCTCGTCGCGGGCCAGCGCGTCCAGCTCGGCGGTGGTGACGCCGGGTGCCGCCGCGTCACGCAGCGCGGCGAGGGTGCGGGCGACCACCAGACCGGCGCGGCGCATGACCAGCACCTGCTCGGGGGTCTTGACCTCGATGCCACCTGCCACGAATCAGCGCCCGAGCCGGTCCGCAAGGGCCGCCAGCACCCGCTGGGAGACCTCCTCGACGGCACCCATGCCGTCGAGCTCGATCAGCAGCCCGCGCTCGCGATAGACGTCCAGCAGCGGGTCGGTCTGCTCGTGGTAGACCTCCATCCGGTTGCGGATGGTCTCCTCGTTGTCGTCGGGCCGGTTCTCGATCTCGGCGCGCTTCAGCATCCGCTGGATGATCGCCTCCTCGTCGGCGGTCAGCGACACCACGGCGTCCAGGTGGAAGCCGTGCGCCTCCAGCTCGGAGTCCAGCGCGGTGACCTGGCGCAGGGTGCGCGGGAAGCCGTCCAGCAGCCAGCCGTCCTTGGCGTCGTCCTCCTCGAGGCGTTCGACGACCACCTTGAGGGTGAGGCTGTCCGGCACGTAGCCGCCCTCGGCGATGATCCGCTTGATCCGCTCGCCGAGCTTGGTGCGGTTGGTGATCGCCAGCCGGAAGATGTTGCCGGTGGAGATCGCCGGAATGCCGTAGTGCTCGCCGATCACGGCAGCCTGGGTGCCCTTCCCCGCTCCGGGTGGCCCCATGATCAAAAGTCGCATCGCGTCCTGCCTCGCCGTCGAGTTACCTGAGGAATCCTTCGTAGTTGCGCTGCTGGAGCTGGCTCTCGATCTGCTTCACGGTGTCCAACCCCACGCCGACAACGATCAGAATGCTAGTGCCACCGAAGGGGAAGTTGGTCTGCGCGTTGAAGAAGATGAACGCGATCGCCGGAATCAGCGAGATCAGACCCAGGTACAGCGAGCCCGGAGCGGTCAGCCGGGACAGCACGAAGCCCAGGTACTCCTCGGTCGGCTTGCCGGCCCGGATGCCCGGGATGAAGCCGCCGTACTTCTTCATGTTGTCGGCGACCTCTTCGGGGTTGAAGGTGATCGCCACGTAGAAGTAGGTGAAGGCGATGATCAGCACGAAGAAGATGGTGTTGTACCACAGCCCGGTACCCCGCACCAGGTGGGTCTGGATCCACGCCGACACGTCGTTGTCGGGCTGGAACTGCGAGTAGAGCACCGGCAGGTAGAGCATCGACGAGGCGAAGATGACCGGGATGACGCCGGCCTGGTTCACCTTCATCGGGATGTAGGTGGTGGTGCCGCCGAACAGCCGGCGTCCGACCATCCGCTTGGCGTACTGCACCGGGATGCGGCGCTGGGCCTGCTCCATGAAGATGACGCCGAGCATCACCAGCAGGCCGACGGCCATCACCACCGAGAAGGCCAGCCAGCCGGCGGCGCCCTCACGGCTCTCCTTGATCGACCACAGGGACGCCGGGAACTGGGCGGCGATCTGGGTGAAGATCATCACCGACATGCCGTTGCCGACACCGCGCTCGGTGATCAGCTCGCCCATCCACATGATCAGGCCGGTGCCGGCGGTCATCGTCAGCACCATCACCACGATCGGGAAGATGCCCTTGTCGTAGACCAGGTCGCGGGTGCAGCCCTGGAACAGCTGGCCGTTGACCGCCAGGGTGACGAACGCGGTCGCGTTCAGCACCGCCAGCACCAGGGTCAGGTAACGGGTGTACTGGGTGATCTTGGCGGTGCCGGAGGCACCTTCCTTCTTCAGCGTCTCCAGCCGCGGGATCACCACGGTGAGCAGCTGCAGGATGATGCTGGCCGTGATGTAGGGCATGATGCCCAGCGCGAAGATCGCCAACTGCAGCAGCGCGCCACCCGAGAACAGGTTGATCATCGAGTAGAGCCCGGCGTTGGCGCCCGAGGCCGCCTCGACCCGGCAGGCGTTGACGTTGACCAGGTTGACGTTCGGGGTCGGGATCACCGAGCCCAGCCGGAAGATCGCCAAGATGCACAGGGTGAACAGGATCTTGCGGCGCAGGTCAGGCGTTCTCAGCGCATTCACGAAGGCCGACAGCATCCGACCAGTACTCCTCTACCTTGGTTGGCCCGCGCGAGAACCGCGCGCAACCTGACAGACTCTACCAAGTTCCGCGGGGGCGCCCGTGCCGCGGCCATCGGCGTCCGCCCGATGTGGACGCAGGTTAGGTTCCGGCGACTAGACCGACCAGTGATCGGAACTCGGCGGCTCGGCGATCGAGGGCCGCTCCCCCACCCGGGCGGTCATCCCGGCCAGCCCCTGCGCCACCTGCGCCCGGGACGCGATCCGCGCCGTCTCGCCGTCGCCGGCGGCCACCGCGACCGCGATCCGGCGGTAGCGCTCGGCCCAGACCAACCCCGGTTCGGCGGGACGCGGGCCGTCGGCCAGCTCGACCAGCCGGACCACGCCGGAGAAGCCCGCGAACAGTTCGTTGGCGGTGGCTCGCAGCAGCAGCATGTGGAAGGCAAGTTCGGCGGCGGCCAGCATCGGCGCGCGCTCGGGCTGGCGGCTGTTCCGGATGATCTCGTCGGCCAGCTCCAGCAGATGCTCGCGCTGCTCGGGGGTGGCGTTGCGGGCGGCCAGTTCGGCCGCCATCGGCTGCAGCGCCACCCGCAGCTCGGTGATGTCGAGCAGCACCCGATCGTGTTCGCCGCCGCGCAGCCGCCAGCCGACCACCAGCGGATCGAGCACGTTCCAGTTGGAGCGGGGCCTAATGGTGATGCCGACCCGGCGCCGGGAACGCACCATGCCGAGCGACTCCAGGATCCGCATGATCTCGCGGGCCACCGTCCGGGAGACGGTGAAGCGCTGCTCCAGGTCGGCCAGGGTCAGCACGGAGCCGACCGGGCGTACACCGTCCACGATTTCCTGCCCGATCGCATCGAGGGCAGCACGGTGCAGATGTGCGGAAGCCATGGGTTGGGCGAGTCCCTTCGTCGTGGTCAGGATACCGGCGCCGGCCGGCACAATCGTTGCTATGCCATTGCGGGACTGGACGGCCGGTGCGGCCGGGGCCAAGGCGTCCGAACTGATCACGGCGCTCAACGCCCGGCACCCATGGAGCCACAACGACCACTTCCACTCCTGGATTCTGGCGAATCTGCCCGAGCGGCGGACCACGGCACTGGACGTCGGCTGCGGACGCGGCGAGCTGCTGGCCGCGCTGGCTCCGCGCTTCGACGCGGTGACCGGAACGGACACCGACGCCGCGATGCGCCGGCAGTCAGCCGTCCGCTGCGCCGGGTTGCCCAATGTCGTGGTGTCGAAGGGTGACCTGGCCGAGCTCGGCGGCGGGTTCGACCTGATCACGATGATCGCGGTCCTGCACCATCTCGACGTGCCGTCCGCGCTGCGCCAGGTGCGTCGGCTGCTGGCCCCGGGCGGACGGCTCCTGGTGGTCGGGCTGGCGCCGCCGCGCACCGTCCCCGACTACGCCTGGGAACTGGCGTCCCTGGTCACCAACCCGCTGATCGGCTACGTCAAACACCCCTGGCCGAGCCCGGACGGCGTCCAACCGCCGCCGTTCCCGGTCCGCAACCCCACGCTCAGCTTCGACGAACTGCGGGCGCTGCTGGACGCTGAGATGCCCGGGGCCACCATCCGGCACCGGCTGGGCTTCCGGCACACCATCGCCTGGACCAAACCCGCCTGACCGGGGACGGTTCTCAACGGTTGGGGACGGTTCTCAACGGTCGGGGACGGTTCTCGACGAACGAAAACCAACCGCCGGGGAC
>NZ_JASGDE010000142.1:0-21137 GCF_047607385.1 Micropruina sp. | reverse complement strand
GCCGCCGACGAGCGAAGTCGTAGCGGAGCCACGTCGAGTGAGGAGAAGGTGCTCAGGTGCGTGCTGGGGCGGCGGCCAACCGATCGTGCCTACCTGCGGAACCGCTATGGGTCTAAGGGTGATGGTTCGGCTTCTCCCGCGGTGTGCGGCGTCCGGACGCCTCGCGAGATTACGTCCGATCTCGGGGACAGCCACGCTCGACGAGCCGGAACGCCCCTCGACTCGGACGTAGTCTCGCGATCCACCACCGTTGATCGAGCCTGACCGCGGCCATGTCCCACGGGACGGCAGCCGCCGCTTCCCGGCGAGTCCGCTGTGCGAGGGTGGTGACATGACCTACGAGAAGCCCGAAGTCGACTTCCCCGGGGACGCCCCCGACGACCTGACCATCACCGACATCACCGTCGGTGACGGCGCCGAAGCCACCGCCGGTAAGACCGTCGTGGTGCATTACGTCGGCGTCGCCCACTCCAGCGGCGAGGAGTTCGACGCCTCCTACAACCGCGGCGAGCCGCTCAGCTTCCGGCTCGGCATCGGCCAGGTGATCACCGGATGGGACCGCGGCGTCCAGGGCATGAAGGTCGGCGGACGCCGCCAGCTGGTGATCCCGCCGCACCTCGGCTACGGCGACCGTGGCGCCGCCGGCGTCATCGCTCCGGGCGAGACGCTGATCTTCGTAGTGGATCTGCTCGCCGTCCGCTGAACCAACCGGGGACGGTTCTCGCTGGTTGGGGACGGTTCTCAACGGTCGGGGACGGTTCTCAACGGTCGGGGACGGTTCTCAACGGTCGGGGACGGTTCTCAACGGTCGGGGACGGTTCTCAACCGTCGGGGACGGTTCTCAACCGTCGGGGACGGTTCTCGAGCGTCGAAAATCGATCACAGGGGACAGACCTACCCGGCGAGAACCGTCCCCGATCGACGAAAATCAACCGTCGAGAACCGTCCCCGACCACCGAGAACCGTCCCTGCACCCGGCCACCCCACCATTGAAGGGAAGCACTCGATGACGACCGCCTGGAACGACCGGGACGCGACCCTGTTGCCGTGTCGGGCGGTGCTCTTCGACTGCGACGGCGTCCTGGTCGACTCCGAGTCGATCATCGTCCGCTCCTGGACGCGGTGGGCCCGGCAGATCGGCCTCGATCCCGACACGGTGCTGGCCACCATCCACGGACGCCGGTCGCGGGACACCGTCGCCGAGTTCGTCGCGGCGTCACGTCGCGCCGAGGCACACGCGCTGATCGACGCCATCGAGATCCAGGACGCCGCGGCGGCCACTGCGATACCCGGTGCCGCTGAACTGCTCCACTCCATCCCGGCGGATCGCTGGGCGATCGTCACCTCCGGATCCCGCACGCTGGCCCGCACCCGGCTGGCCGCGGCCGGCGTCCCGATCCCCGCGGTGCTGATCACCGCCGAAGACGTCACTCACGGCAAGCCGCATCCACAGGGTTACCTGGCCGCCGCCGACGGCCTCGGCGCGCCGCCGACCGACTGCGTGGTGGTCGAGGACGCCGCCCCGGGAATCCGCGCCGCCCGAGCCGCGAACGTCCATGCCGTGCTGGGGGTCGGAAATCGTGACCTCGGTGACGACCGGCCGGCCATCGCCGTTCCCAATCTGCGCTCCGTCCGCTGGACGCCGGCCGGACTCCTGATCCACTCAGATGGTCGCGGGGACCCTCGTCCGTAGTCGGCTCTTCCCAGCCGGACCGGGAGCGGAACCGTCCAGCGCGACGGACTGGACCGTCGAGAACTGTCCCCCGACGGACGAAAACCAACCGCCCAGAACCGTCCCCAACAGACGAAAACCAACCGCCCAGAACCGTCCCCAACAGACGAAAACCAACCGCCCAGAACCGTCCCCGGTCAGCGAGAACCGTCCCCGGTCAGCGGGCGAGATCCTGGAGCAGCCGCCAGCCGGCCAGCACGTCGTCCCGGGTGGTGTTGCGGGAACCGATCGAGAACCGCAGTGCCACCCGGTCGCCGAGCACGGTGCGGGTGAACATCGCGGTGCCGGTGGCGTTGGCCCGTTCGATCAGGTCGGTGGTGGCCTGGTCACCGGACCGCAGCACCAGGCAGAGCAGGTTGAGCGGGTGCGGGGCGAGGATCTCGAAACGGTCGTCGGCGGTCACCCGATCGGCGAGTTCGGACGTCCAGGCCAGCTGGTCGCGGATCATCTGCTGCACCGGGGCGACGCCCTCCAGGCGAAGGGTGAACCACAGCTTGAGCGCCCGGAACCGACGTCCCAGCGGCACCTGCCAGTCCCGGTAGTCGATCACCGCGCCGGTCTCGGCGGCGGCCGTCCGCAGATACTCCGGCAGGATGCTCAACGCGCCCAGCAGGCTGGCCCGGTCGGCGGTGTAGAACAGGTTGCAGTCGAAGGTGACGCCCATCCACTTGTGCGGGTTGGTGCCGTAGCTGTCGGCGAGTTCGAGACCGTCGTTCAGCCAACGCAGTTCCGGGCAGAGGGCGGCGATGCCGGCCATCGCGGCATCGACGTGCAGCCACAGTCCCTCCCGCCGGGCAATCTCCCCGACCGCGCGCACCGGATCGACGGCCAGCGAATTGGTGGTGCCGACCGTGGCGCACGCCCAGAACGGCAGCAGTCCGGCGGCCCGGTCGGCGGCGACGGCCGCGGCCAGGGCGTCCGGACGCATCGCGAAATTCTCGTCGTGCGGCACCACGCGCAGATGGTCGGTGCCGATGCCGGCGATCCGCAACCCCTTCTCGATCGACGAATGCGCTTGTGAAGTGGCGTAGGCGACGAGCCTCGTGGTGTCCGAATCGGCATTCACCGCACCCCCTGTGGCCCGGTACCGGGCGGCCAGGATCGAGGTCAGGGTGGCTTCGCTGGCCGACCCTTGAATCACCCCGCCACCATGCGCGCTGGTCGAGCGAAAGGCGTCCGGAAGGCCGAGCAGCTCGACCATCCAGTCCATCATCCGGGTCTCCACCTCGGTGGCGGCGGGGCTGCTCGCCCAACTCATGCCCTGGACGCCGAGTCCCGCGGACACCAGCTCGGCCAGGATCGCCGGATAGCCGCTGTTGGCCGGGAACCAGGCGAAGAATCCGGGATGCTGCCAGTTGGTCAGCCCCGGCACCACCACCCGGTCGAGGTCGGCGAGCAGGGCGTCGAAGCCGTCCGGCTCGCCGGGATGCTCGGGCAACTTCGCGGCGGTCTCCCCCGGCGCCACCTGGGCCTGCACCGGCAAGCTCTCCAAACGCTGGTGGTAGTCGATGATCCAATCGATCAGCCGGTGGCCCTGGGCCCGGAACTCCTCTGCATCCACGAACCCAACCTAGTGCCCCGGCCACCAACCTTCGCCCGCTGCGCGACGCCCGGACCGGCGCCTCGCTGCGTTCTCCTCGGTCACCAGACAACCCGGTATGACTCCCTCGTCGGCCTCGCGAGGCATCCGACCGGACGCCGCTCGCCAGGGCGAACGTTGATGGCCGAGGCACGAGCCGTGGTCGGGACGGTCGTTGTGAGCTCGGTGACGCATCCGGGGTCTCGACAAGCTCGACCATCGGAGATCAGCCACTCGGTCAGGAGCGGCACCCACTACGGTTAACGGGTGGCCGGCAAGAATGCGGGCGGAACCCCCGCCACCGAGGCGCTCAGCGCGGCGGGGATCGGCTTCACCCTGCACCCCTACACGCACCACGACGACAGTCGCGACTTCGGTCCGGAGGCGGCCCGCGAGCTGGGCGTGGACGAGTTGCAGATCTTCAAGACCCTGGTCGTCGACATCGGAACCGGACGCCCGCCGCTGGCGGTCGGGGTCGTGCCGGTGGCAACCCAGCTCGACCTGAAGGCGTTCGCCGCCGCGGTCGGCGCCAAGCGGGCCACCATGGCGAAGCCGGCGGACGCGTCCCGGAGCTCGGGCTACGTGGTCGGCGGCATCTCCCCGATCGCCCAGCGGACGCTGCTGCCGACGGTGCTGGACGAGTCGGCACAGCTGTTCGACACCGTCTTCGTGTCCGCGGGCAAGCGCGGCCTGCAGGTCGAGCTGGCCCCGAACGATCTGCTCGCGATCACCGGCGCCCGCTGGGGCGATATCGCCCGCTGAGCACGACACCCGGCCGCTTCCGAACTCCCGGCGGGGACGCCCGAACCCTGCCGGGATGCGGCCGTCGTCGCCCTGCCAGAGTCCGGCAACCGGGACGGGGCCGCCGGTCAGCACCGACGACCCCGCCCCACAGTCCCCCCGGGCTTGACGACCTCAGCGTGCGCTGCGTCGTCCAACCACGATCAGCACCGCTCCGGCCAGCGCGGCCAGCAGGGCGGCGACCATGCCCAGCAACGGCGTCGACACACCGGTCTGCGGCAGCTGGTTCGCCGGCGGCGGAGTCACCGGCACGTCCGGCCCGTCCACTACCCGGTTCACCGTGCAGAGGCCGGGCCCGTCCCCGATCGCACAGACCGGCTGGTCGGGAACCTGGCCGTCCGGGGTGAGCAGGAAGTTGGCCATCACATCGTCACCGCGTTGGCCGTCCGGCAGCACCACCACGGTGTAGCTGACCGTCTCGGTCGCTCCCGCGGCGAGCATCCCGGTGATGCTGACCCGGTTGCCCGAACCGCCCACGATGAGCCCCGGATCGGACGCCGTGGGCGCCTTGGCGAGCTGGGCGTCGTCCAGCACGTGGGTCAGGTCGTCGACCTGCTGCACCGGGCCGGCAGCCGTCCCGCTGTTGACGAAGGTGAGCGTGTAGGTGATCGTGTCGCCGGCATGCACCGCAGTGCCGGACGCCGGGTTCACCGACTTGGTCGCCGACACCAGCGCGATCCCGAAGGACACCTCGGCACATCCGTCGCCGTCCGTGGACGCCTCCGGCGCCGGGACGCAGGCCCGGTTCACGATGCTGCCGTCACCGCCGGCGCGCAACGTCACCGAGTAGGTGATGTCGACATGGTCGCCGGCCGCCAACGGCCCGGACCAGGTCAACCGGCCGTTGCTCACCGTCGGCGCGGGACCGGCCGAAGCCAGCACGTCGGCGTTGTAGCCGGCGTCGTCCAGCACCCTGGTCAGGTCGTCCGACAGGGACGCTGGCTGGCCCGCGGTGTAGTCGCCCGGTCCGTCGTTGCTGAGCGTCACCGTGTAGGTCACGGTGTCGCCCGGACGCGGGTTGACCGGCGCGTTCGAGGTCTTGGCGATCGACAGGCTGCGCACCTCGTCGGCATCGCTGTCGGAATCGATCAGCGTCGCCGACGGGTCCCCGGGATCGGGCGCCGACACCGTGGCGGTGTTGACCAGCGGAGACGTGGCCGCACCGGTCACCCGGACCCTGACCTGCACCGTCGTCTCCGCGCCCGGCGCCAGGTCGCCCAGCTGCCAGGTCACCGTCCGGCCGTTCAGCGTGCCGCCGTCCTCCGTCCGGTCGGTAGTGCCGTCCGCCGGCACGAAGTCCAGCGAAGCCGGCAGCACGTCCCGCACCGTCGCGCCGGTGACGGTCTCCGCCAGCAGCGTGTTCCGGACGGTGATCGTGTAGCTGTACTCCGCGCCCACCTTGGTGACGAAGATCCCGTCGTCCTTGGCGATCGCCAGCCCGCCCGGCGCGGCCAGCGGACGGCAGCCGCCGGCCTGGTTGTTGCCGAGCACCGGGTCGTAGAGCGGTCCGGTCACCGAGCCGGTCAGGCACAGCTGGGGCTGGCTGGGGTCGGCCACCGACGCCAGGGCGTCCGGGGACAACTGGACCGGGAAGGTCAGCGACTCGGTGGCGTCGCGCGCCAGGGTCCGTGCGGTGCCGCCGACGGTGACCGCCTGGCAGGACAGCGTGGCCGGTCCGGCGACCGGCGCCGATCCACCGCCCAGCACCGTGCAGTCCCAGCCGGGAACCATCAGGCTGGTCACGCTGATGCCGTCCGGGATGCCGAACCGGGTGGTCGCCGGGGACTCCGCCGACCGTCCCCGGTTGGTCACCGCGAAGGTGAACTGAGCCGGCCGACCGGCCTGGATCCCGCTGAGCGAGGTCAGCTCGACGGCCAGGTCCGCCTCGGCGAGGGTCGCGCAGACCGCCTGCGGCTCGGTCGGCAGCGTCTGGGACGACCCGACCGCGACGCTGTTGCAGGCCTTCTGGTCCACCGCCGCACCCGCCGCGATGGTCGCGGTGAAGGTCATGCTCTTGCTGCCGCCGGGCGCCAGCGCGCTGTCCAGCTTCATCCGCAGGGCGCGCTTCCCGGCCGGTCCGGTACCCCAGTCGTCGACGGTGCCGGTCGCGCCCGGGTTCACCTCGGGCCGGGCCGGATTGGTCGACGTCGAGTACGCCACGCTCACCCCGGCGTCCACCGAGTCCACCGACTGCAGGGTCAGCTCGAACTGGGAGCCGCGCGGGGCGGCGCCGGCCAGCAGCCCGGTGTCGCCCACGTGCGGCAGCACGTCGTAGGCGGCGACGCCGGTCAGCGTGGTGTTGCCCGGGTTGGTGACGGTGAGCCGGTACTTGACCTGACCGGCGGTGATCGGCAGGTAGTGCGGCTGGACCGACTCCCAGGCGCAACCGTCGCCGGCGGACGCGTCCGGACGGCAGATCTCCTTGACCACCTTGATGCCGGACGCCGCGGCCACGGTCACCCCGGTGCTGGACGCCTGGGCACCGCCCTCGGCGGTGATGCCGTCGCCGTCCACGTCCTCGTTGTCGACCACCGCGGCCGGGCTGGCCCGGAACTGGCGCGTGGTGGTCTGGAAGCCGGCACCGGTGGGGTTGACCCAGGTGCCGCTGGCGTCACTGATCCGAACCAGAGCGACCGCCGCGTTGTTGCCGGTGGGTGCCGACGGGGTCGGGGTGGCGCGCACGGTCAGGTCGGGCCAGAGCTCCTGACCGGTGGCGCTGGGGGTGATCGGCCCCGGCCAGGTGGCCAACACCACCTGCCGGCTCACCCCGCTGATCGTCTTGGTGACGTAGGAGAAGGTCACGCCGGCCGGTGCGCCGGCGGCGAGCTGTGCCGAACCGGGCACGATCTGCCAGCCGACCGGGGCGATGAAGGCAATCTGCGGCACGATCGTGGTGCCCGGCCAGACCGCGTCGGTCGCACCGCGCATGGTGTAGCTGACCTCTTTGCCGGGGGTCAGCGAGCCGCCGCCGATCACGGTCGGCGTCCCCACGAAGCCGGCGCCCAGCGCCGGGCTGGTCCGGGTGAACTGAATGGTCCGGCTGACCGTACCGGTCAGCGGAGCGAGCACGGCCTCGTTACCCGGGAAGGTCATGGTGACCTGCGCGGTGTTGGTGCGGGTCTCACCGAGCGGGGCGTCCGCGGGGATCCGGAACCGGTAGACCAGGTAGGCCATGGTCTCGCCGCTGTCGGTCTGCTGGACGCGGCCGGGCGCGACCGGGGTGGTCGTGGTCTTGATGCTCACGAACCAGGCCCCGGCCGGCGCGGCCAAGGCTTGACCGGTGTTGCGCGTGGCGGTGCCGGAGGCGCCGTTGCTGGCCGTCCATTCGAAGGTGGCACCGGCCCCCGACGAGGTGACCTGGTCGACGTGCAGGTGATCCTTGTCGAGATTGGGTTCGTCGACCACGAACACCGCCGGCACATTGCTCTGGTTGCCGAGACCGACCCGCCAGCCCATCGCCGTCCGGTCGGGCTCTCCCGGCCGCGGGATGTTCGCGGCGTACACCCCGCCGCCGACATCGCCGTCGCCGCCCGAGTACTGGCCGTTGGCGCCGCCGGGCACCGTCTTCTCGATCCGCATCTTGCCGAACGGGTTCTGGCAGGCGACCTGGTTGGTCCTGGTGGCCGACGTGGTCCGGGTGGTCCGAGCGGAGTCGAGATAGCTGACCGAGACGTCCAGACGGCTGGTCACGTTGGTGGCGAAGTTGCAGCCGTTGGCGTCGGCCTCCGGGAAGTTGCCGCCCGGGTACCTGACCACCACCGTGCGGGCGCCCCAGCGGGCGAAATTGTCCGCGCCGGCGACATTGTCGGCGGCGTTGCCCGAGCCGTTGAAACCGGACGCGGCGTTGAGGCCCCAGCCGCCGCGGGCGCCGAAGACCGGCGAGGACGCCGAGCCGGTGGTCCAGGTGACGGTATGGGCGGCCTGGTCGACGACGCCGCCGAAGTCGGCGGAGACGATCTCCGCCTGCGACGGCACGTGGTAGACCACCTGATAGTTGCCCGCCGCCAAGAGGCTGGCGTTGCCGGTGATGTTGGCGCCCCCACCGGCGTACATATTGCCGGCGGACATGGTCAGGGTGTACCTGACGTCCTCGTCCGTCCGCACGCTGGCCGCGGCGCCGACCGCCACCAGCGGACCTTGCGCCGGTGTCGGCAGGTCGATCCGCCAGGTCACGTCGGCGGCATTCGCGCGCACCGGAGCGACCGCGGACGGCGAGGAGATCTCCGCGGACATCTCGATGTCGAAGCCGTCCGGGTAGAACTGGCTCGCCGAGATGCCGCGGAACCGGTTGGGCTCGACCGTGTAGGTCATCGTGAAGGTGTTGGAGGTGCCGGGGCTGAGGTCGCCCAGCCGGACCACCTTGCCGGTGGCGTCCGTGCCGCTGATGGTGGCGCCGCTGGGCGCAACCCAGCTCGTCCAGCTCAGCAGGTAGCGGCCCGCCGGGAGCAGCCCGTGCGGGTCCGGCTGCGACGGCGCGAAGGCGATGCTGGCGTCCGCGCAGGTGTCGGTGGTGCAGCTGTAGCTGACCCGGTAGGTGATCTGGTTGTCGTGTTCACCGTTCCTGAGCGAGCTGATCGTGCTACCGTCGGCGACGTCGATCGGCGTCAGCGCCACGTTGAGGACGCCGTTGCCGGCTGCGTCGGCACGCGACACGGGAATCGCCACCATGACGATGGTGAGCAGGAATCCGAGAATCAGCGCCACCGCGTCCCGAATTCGATGTGGTCTCCCCGTGCGCCGACCGCGCTCTCCCCCAACAAACATGCCCAGCCCCTCCGTAGTTCAGGCGGCCGGCGTGGTGCCGAGGGCGACCCACCCGGATTCCCACAACGAGGACAGGCATGCGCGGACACGACAATCCGCATTCGTAGAGGTATCGGCGTAGCGCGAGAAACTCGGGGGGTCGCTGAGCCGCGCGCTGAACTTAGCATCGTGGACCGTCCGGCGTCATTTCCGTCTCAGAAGTGCTGAGACCCGGCTGAGCGCCGGACTCAGGGAACCTTCCAGGGTGGCCGGCTCAGGGACGACTCCGAGCCGTCCGAACCAACTCAGGTGACCGGCTCAAGGACGACTCCGCAGCCGTCCGAACCAACTCACGATGCCGGCGACGATGGCACCCACCCCGACCCCGGTCGCCGCACCCAATGCCCAGCCGGCCCCGATTCCCGCCCGCATCGCCCGCTCGGCCACCGCGCGGCGCACCATCGGTGCCGGCTCGTCCAACTCCGGAGCCGGATCTGCGACGTCCGCCGCCAGCGGGGAGCGGTACACCGGTTCGACCTCGTAGGTGGCCATCCAGGCGGCGATCATCAGGATCAGGGTGGCGAACAGGTTGAAGAACAGCATCAGCACGATGATCGGGCCGAAGACGCCGGCCGCGGCATTGCCGGAGAAAAGGCCGGTGATCGTGGTGGCGGCGACCTGGAGGACGGCCAGCCCGATCGATCCGGAAAGCGCGCCGATCAGCCAGATGTGCCGGGCGATCGGCTGTTGATAGGAGACCCGGTAGACGAAGGCGAACAGCGCGAAGCCCACCACGATATTGACCAGCACCGGCACCAGCCGCAACAACAAGGTGGTGACGATGCTGGCGGGCAGCTGCAGCCACTCGATGATGGTTCCGGTGAGCACGGTGGCCACCGTCGAGGACGCGAACATCACCAGGATGGTGACCAGCAGCACCAGCAGGATGCCGAGGTTCTTCAACGTCTCGACGACGATATTGGCCTTCTTCTCCGCTTCGTCGAGGGTCGGCCTCATCTGGGCCCGGATGGCGCTCTTCAGATTGGCCACCCAGGACGCGCCCGACCAGGCGAACACCGCCAGCGACACCCCGAAGATCACCGCCCAGCTGTTCAGGGCGCCCTCCATCACCTCGACGACTTGCTTGCCCAGCTTGTCGTCGCCACGGAACTGCGCCTCGATCAGCGCCCGGACGGCGTCCAGCAGATCGGGCCGGAACACGGTCAGCACCATGCCCAGGATCGCGAAGGCGAAGGACAGCACCGGGACCAGGGACAGCACCGAGAAGTAGGTGATGGCACCCGCGAACTGGTTGCCGAGGCGCACCGTGAAGCGTTCCTGGGTCCGCAGCAGATGCGCGATCCACGGCTTCGCCTTCAGCTTCTCGAGCCATTCCGGCATGTGCCCTCCTTTCGTCGCGTTGCTCGGCCAAGGGCCCGCTACGACCCCGGGGCCTGGTGCGGAAGTCCGGTACGGCTCGCGGGGTCCCGCATCCCGACCGGCTGCGTTCGCCTCCGTTGCCCATCCGACCCGGTAGGACACCCTCCTCAGGCCTTGCCGGACCGTGCCCGGACACCCCGCTCCTGACCGAACCTGACCTCCGCAACAGACCCTAGCCGCGACGCGTCCGAACGGCGTACACCGTTAGGGGCGGGTCTGCCCGGCGTCCGGAGCCTCCGGACCGACGGGCTGGCGCCCCTGGCCGGCGTCGTCCGATCACACCGATGTCGCCGATCACACCGATCTCGCCATCGGTGACTCCTGTCAGATTCCGTGACCGCTTTCGTGTTATTGCCCGAAACCCGTCACCGAAGGTGAAACCTGCCACCGATGGCGAGATCGCCGACCAGGAACGACGCGGTCCACGACCACCTCCACCGACCACGACCAGACCGACGACGACCAGCGAGTGGACGGTTCGGGCTGGACGGACCGGCAGACCTAGCGGCCCGGCCACCAACCTTCACCCGCTACCCGGATGGCGCCCCGCTGCGTTCTCCTCGCTCACCAGACAAACCGTCGTACGGTGACTGAGGAGAACGCTGCCGGGCATCCACCCTGGCACACCGCCTTCCCCCGAAGAACTTCCGCCGAACGGCACTACTCGGCGTAGCTGCTCACCGGCGGGCAGGAGCAGACCAGGTTCCGGTCGCCGTAGACGCCGTCGATCCGGGCGCTGGCCGGCCAGTACTTGTCGGTCGCGCCGGTGCCGACGCTGCCCAGTCGCAGCCCGCCCGGGTAGGCGGCCAGGCTACGCGGATACGGATGGTTCCAGTCGTCGGCGACCACCCGGGCCTGGGTGTGCGGGGCGTTGTGCAGCGGGTTGTCGTCGGCGGGCCACTGACCGGCGGCGACGGCGTCCGCTTCGGCCCGGATCGCGATCATCGCGTCGCAGAACCGGTCCAACTCGGCCTTCGACTCCGACTCGGTCGGTTCGATCATCAGCGTGCCGGCCACCGGGAAACTCATCGTCGGGGCGTGGAACCCGTAGTCGATCAGCCGTTTGGCGACGTCGTCCACGGTCACCCCGGTGGCCTTGGTGAGCGGACGCAGGTCGACGATGCACTCGTGCGCGACTAGGTCGTGCGCGCCGGTGTAGAGGATCGGGTAGTGCTCGCCGAGCCGCTTCGCCACGTAGTTGGCGGCCAGCACCGCGGCCTGCCCCGACTCGCGCAGCCCGTCCGCGCCGAGCATCGCGATGAACGCGTAGCTGATCGGCAGCACCCCCGCCGAGCCGAACGGCGCCGCACTGACCGGGCCGTAGGACGTGGCCGGGCCGGCCTCGTCCAGCAGCGGATGGGACGGCAGGTAGGGAGCCAGATGCGCCCGGACGGCGACCGGTCCGACGCCGGGGCCGCCGCCGCCGTGCGGGATGGCGAAGGTCTTGTGCAGGTTGAGGTGGCTGACGTCGGAGCCGAATTTGCCCGGCTGGGCCAGTCCGAGCAGCGCGTTCAGGTTGGCTCCGTCCACGTACACCTGGCCGCCGGCGTCGTGCACCAGCGCGCACAGCTCGCCGATGGTGTCCTCGTAGACGCCGTGGGTGGACGGGTAGGTGACCATGATCGCCGCCAGCGTGTCGGCGTTGGCCGCCACCTTGGCGCGCAGGTCGGCCAGGTCGACCGAGCCGTCGTCGGCGGTCTTCACCACCACCACCTTCATCCCCGCCATCACCGCGGACGCCGCATTGGTGCCGTGCGCTGACGCCGGGATCAGGCAGACGGTGCGCTGATCGTCGCCGTTGGCCAGGTGGTAGGAGCGGATCGCCATCAGCCCGGCGAACTCGCCCTGACTACCGGCGTTGGGCTGCACCGAGACCCGGTCGTAGCCGGTGATCTCGGCCAGCGCGGAACACAGCCGCTCGATCATGGCCAGATAGCCCTGGGCGTCCGAGGCCGGCGCGAACGGGTGCAGGTTCGCGAACCCGGGCAGGCTGATCGCCTCCATCGAGGTGGTCGGGTTCAGCTTCATGGTGCACGAGCCGAGCGGGATCATGCCGCGGTCGAGGGCGAAGTCGCGGTCAGCGAGGGTGCGCAGGTAGCGCAGCATCTCGGTCTCGCTGTGCCGGCTGTTGAACACCGGATGAGTCAGGTAGTCGACGCCCCGGTCGTGTCCGGCCAGGTCGCCGAGCCGCTGCTCCCCGGGTGCGGACGCGCCGAACGCCTGCGCGACGGCGGCCAGGTCGGCCTCGGTGGCGTCCTCGCCGACGCTGACGCCGACCCGGTCGGCGTCCACCAGGCGCAGCTGAACGCCGGCCTCCGCGGCGTCGGCGACGACCTGCGCGGCACGTCCGGGGACGGTCACCGTGAGCGTGTCGAAGAACGAGGTGCCGGCCAGCTCGGTTGTCGCGGACAGCGCCGCGGCGAGGCGTCGTGCCTTGTCGTGGACGCCTTCGGCGATCGCCCGCAGCCCGCGCGGACCGTGGTACACCGCGTACATGGACGCCGCGACGGCCAGCAGCACCTGCGCGGTGCAGATGTTGGAGGTGGCCCGGTCGCGACGGATGTGCTGCTCGCGGGTCTGCAGCGCCAGCCGCAGCGCCGGGGTGCCGTCGGCGTCTTTGGACAATCCGACGAGGCGTCCGGGCAACTGCCGCTCCAGGCCCTCCCGGACGGCCATGTACGCCGCATGCGGGCCGCCGTAGAACAGCGGGACGCCGAACCGCTGGGTGGTGCCGACCGCGATGTCGGCGCCCCACTCTCCCGGTGCCGTGAGCATGGTGAGCGCCAGCAGGTCGGCCGCGGCGATCACCGAGGCGTTGTTGTCGTGGGCGGTGGCGGCGATGGCGCGCAGCTCGTCGGTGCCGCGCACGCCGCCGTCCGCACCGGGCAGCTGGACGACGACGGCGAACGCCTCGTGGGTCTGCAACGCCTCGACCAGGTCGCCGTCGACCACCACGACGTCGATGCCGGTGGCCAGGGCACGGGTGCGGACCACGGCCAGCGTCTGCGGCAGCACCTGCGCGTCGACCAGGAAGACCGAACCCTTGCGGGTCACCCGGCGAGCCAGCGCCATCGCCTCGGCGACCGCGGTGGCCTCGTCCAGCAGGCTGGCCCCGGCGGTCGGCAGCCCGGCCAGGTCGGTGATCATGGTCTGGAAGTTGAGCAGCGCCTCCAGCCGGCCCTGGCTGATCTCGGGCTGATAAGGGGTGTAGGCGGTGTACCAGGCCGGGTTCTCCAGCAGGTTGCGGCGGATCACCGGCGGCGTCACGGTGCCGTGGTAGCCGAGCCCGATCATCGCCCGGCGGGGACGGTTGGCGGCGGCGAAGCCGGCCAGTTCCGCGGCGGCAGCAGCCTCGTCCAGGGCCGGCGGCAGGTTCAGTGGCGCGCCCAAGGCGATCGTGGTCGGGACCGCGGCAGCGCTCAGCGCGTCCAGTGATTCGTAGCCGACCGCCTCCAGCAGCTTCGTCCGATCCTCCCCGACGGCCCCGATGTGTCGAGTGGTGAAGGCAACCATTCCGCGCTCTCCTGTTGTCCGCTCCGGCGCCGACCGCGCCACCGATCCAAACTATCCCACCGGCCACCCCGTTCCCGGGGACGCCTCTCCCACCACCCGGCCCCGGCACCCCACCGCTCGCCACCCGAGCGCCCCCATCCGCGCTCGCCACCCGAGCGCCCCCAACCGCGCTCGCCTAACTATTTGGGGCTCGCTGAGTTCAGCGAGCCCCAAATAGTTAGGCGAGCGGTGGGATGGCCCGGACGCGCGCACCCGGTCGGAGGTCAGCCGTTCGGGTAGCGCTCCTTGATCAGGTCGTTGCGCAGCACGGTGATCTGGGCGTACATGTCGTGGACCAGGTAGATGTCGCGGTCCCGCGTCCATGCCTGGGCCGACTTCGGATCGTAGGTGTCGGGCATCGAGAGCCCACGGGGCGCGAACGCCGAAACGCCGCGGGCTCGGGTGGTCTGCACGCACCTCTTGATGTGATCCTCGAAGGCGATCACGCCCGCGGTGCCCACTCCCCCGGGCCGGTTGGACCGCAACGCCACCACCTGGGCGACCACGCCGTCGGTGCTCAGGTAGGTGATGGTGCCGTCGTCGGCGAACACCGGCTCGATGGAGACCACGTCGTCCATGTCGTATTTCGCCTTGAGATGCCGGGCGATCTCCCACTGCGCGTAGACGGGCAGCTTGCGGCGGGCCCGGCGCAGCGCCTTGACGACGGTGTCGGCCAGGTCCTCGTTCATCGGTCCGGGCTCGGGCAACACCCGGGTCGGATCGCCCCCGTTGGCCGGCGGACGGTTGCCGAACCCGAAGGCCAGCAGGAAGTCGAATTTGGCCAGCGGCGCCACCGGCGGACGCCAGTTGAAGCCGATGTCGAAGATGCGCGGAACGGTGGCCCGTGCCGTCTGCGGATCGCGCAGGTGATCGGCGAGATAGCGTCGCATCGAGCGCTTGAGCGCCGCCGCGTCGGCTGCCGAGTTGGTGCTGGCGAGGGTTTCGGCGTTGGCGGTGCCGGTCGGAAGGAAGGCGGCTGCCGACCCGAGGGCGGCGGTGGTGATCAGATGCCTGCGGTCCATGGGGTGCTTGCTCCTGTCGTCATTGACGGGGAGGGCTCTCGGTGCCCTCCGGGGACGCGAACGACGCTAGCAGCGCGGGCGGCCCGACGCGCCCGGACGCAATCCGCTCGCCCAGGGAAGTGCTGATCGATGCTGTTCCGAGCGAGGACGTGCCCGGCGGGTGCGCCGCAGCCGGGCCATCTCACCGCTCGCCTAACTATTTGGGGCTCGCTGAGTTCAGCGAGCCCCAAATAGTTAGGCGAGCGGTGGGATGGCCCGGCGGCGGAAGCAACACCCGGCACCGGAACGGAACGGATTCGGTCAGCCGGCGGCACGAGCCCGGCGACGCCGGGACAGCTCGTCGGTGGCGACCGGGGCGGCCTCTTCCTCGTGAGCACGCTCGCTGGGCAGCTCGGACAGGCTGCCCTCGATGTCGCGCCAGACACCGCCCAGGGCGATGCCGAACATGCCCTGGCCGCCGCGCAGCAGGTCGATCACCTCGTCGTCGGAGGTGCACTCGTAGACCGACACGCCGTCGCTCATCAGCGTCACCTCGGTGAGGTCCTGGACGCCGCGGGCGCGCAAATGGTCGATCGCGGTGCGGATCTGCTGCAGCGAGATGCCGGCGTCGATCAGCCGCTTGATCACCTTGAGCAGCAGGATGTCGCGGAAGCCGTAGAGCCGCTGCGTGCCGGAACCGCTGGCGTCGCGCACCTGGGGAACCACCAGCCCGGTGCGAGCCCAGTAGTCGAGCTGCCGGTAGGTGATCTCGGCGGCGCGGCAGGCCACCGGGCCGCGGAAGCCGACGTCCTCGGGCAGCGGAGCGAAGTCGCCGTCGAACAGCAGATCCTGGGTATCCACCGGTTGCTCAGCCGCCTCGTCCAGACCGTTCACTTCATCCGCCTTCACTGTGTGGGTTACCTCGGCCGCAAGCGCCGCGATGACTTCTTCCACGACGCTAAATCCGACCCGGCCGGACGGTCAACGACACGCCGCGGATGATCGGCCCAGCGTACCAACCCTCCACCTGAACCTGAGAGATTCCGCCGGGAGCCGCCGCCCAGCCCCACCCGCGCGACCCCGGGGCAGCGGACGGCTCAGAAGTCGTCCGGGTTCACCGAGTCGAGGAACTGCCGGAACTGCTCCACCTGGTCCTCCCCCGGCGGTTCGGTCTCGCTCGGCGTCGGGACGAAACCCACCGCGTCCAGCACCCCCTCGGCGATCTTGATCGGCACCCCGGCGCGCAGCGCCACCGCGATCGCGTCGGAGGGTCGGGCGTTCACCGGACGCCCGTCGACGATCAGCTCGGCGTAGAAGACACCCTCCTGGTGACCGACGATGTGCGCCACCGAGACCTCGCCGCCGAGGCTGGTGACCAGCGAGAGCATCAGTTCGTGGCTGGAGGGGTGGTCGGGATCGGGCTCCTGCAGCGCCGCCAGGATTCCGGACGCCCCGGCGGCGGTCATCCAGATCGCCACCTGGCGCTCCCCCTCGGTCTCCTTCAGCAGCAGCACCGGGGATCCCTGCTCGGCGTCCAACCGGACTTCGACGACGGTCAACTCGCGCATGGCTTCACCTACCGCTTCCACCTATTGGGGCATGGTGGACCGCATGATCGCGGCGTGGGCATGCATCACCAGCTGCATGACCTCCTGGGCCAACTGCTGGGGGGACTGACTGCGCCGCAGGTGTGGGGCGATCGCCTGTTCGATCAACCCCACCTCGCGCTCGGCGGCCTGCTTGACGACCCGCAGGTGCCGGGCGTCCATCCCGTAGGCGGAGAGCTTGCGGGCGGCCACCGCCACGGTCAGCGCGTCCCGCCCGTAGTAGACGGTGCCGCGCCGCGGATTCACCAGGGCGTGCCGCTCCAGTTCGGCCAGGCTGGCCTCGGACAGGCCGCTCAGTTCGAGCAGTTCGCGGCGGGTGATCCGGATCGGCCGCTTCGGGCTGCGCTGCTGCTGGCCGTTGCCGGCCGGGTTCACCGACGGCACCTCGGTGGCTGCTGCCGCACCGGTCAGCGGCTCCAGCCGGGGCGGTTCCTCACCGCGGTCCATCGCCTCCAGGTGCTCGCGGATCACCTTCAGCGGCAGATAGTGCGACTTCTGCACGGCGAGGATGTAGCGCAAGCGGGCGATGTCCGACTCGGCGTAGCGCCGGTAACCCGAAGGGGCTCGCTCTGGCGAGATCAGGCCTTCGCTCTCCAGGAAGCGGATCTTGGAGATCGAGATGTCCGGGAAGTCCTCCTTCAGGACCGCCAGGACCTGGCCGATGCTGCGTAGTCCGTAAGCCATGCCGCGGTCATCCAGGGTGGGTGAAGAACAGCATCCGGAATTTGCCGATCTGCACCTCGTCCCCGCGCCGCAGGGCCACCGGGCCGTCGATCAGCGCCTTGTTCACGTAGGTGCCGTTGAGGCTGTTCTCGTCCTCGACCCAGACGTGCCCCTCCCGCCGGGTCAGCCGGGCGTGGTTGCGGGACACGGTGATGTCGTCGAGGAAGATGTCGCAGCGCGGATGCCGGCCGGCGGTGGTGACGTCGGAGTTGATCAGGAACCGGGCGCCGGCCGCCGGACCCTGCCGGACGATGAGCAGCGCCGAATCCGGGGGCAGCTGCGAGATGGCGCCCTGGTCCTCGGCGCTCAGGTCTTCGCTGATCGGCTCCTCGGCCACCGGGTCGACCGCCGCGACCACCCGGGTGGTGTCGCCGCTGGAGACTCCCTTGGCCAGCGACGCTCCACAGTTGGCGCAGAAATTATTGGTGTCAGCGTTGTCGTGTCCACATGCGGGGCACTTGATCATCGTCCGGACCTCTCTGCACGAACACCCTGGTGGCTAGGTGAAAGCGTGTGCACCTTCAGGCTAAGCCAGAGGTTAACGGTTGGCTACTCTTCGGCGAATTCGGCGTACGCGTCGGAGTCGAGGGCGTCGTCCAGCTCGGACGGGTCGCTGATCTCGATCTCGAACATCCAGCCGTCGCCGTAGGGGTCGGAGTTGATCACCTCGGGGGTGGTGTTGAGCAACTCGTTGACCGAGGTGATCACCCCGGACGCCGGGGAGAAGACGTCCGAGACGCTCTTGGTGGACTCCACCTCGACGCAGGCGTCGTCCTTGGCGACCTCTTCGCCGACCTGCGGCAGGGAGACGTAGACCACGTCGCCGAGGGCGTCGGCGGCGTACGAGGTGATGCCCACCCGAACGGTGGACCCGTTTCCGGTGCGCACCCATTCGTGCTTGTCGGTGTACTTCAGATCCTCGGGATACACAGCAGACTCCTTGGCTGTCGCGGACGTGGGGGATGCGGTGCATCCTGCGGCAACACTACCCATTCCGGGCAGCCTCGCGCGGGGCCGAATCAGGCCGGTTTGGCGAACCGGTTGGCCGGCGGCGCCACCACGGCCGTGATCGTCAGCTTCTCGTCGCGGACGATGTCGACGCTGCCGCCGATCCGGGAGCCCTGGACCTCGCTGATCAGGCCGCCGCTGAAGCCGGCCGCCTCGGTGAGGGCATGCGGATCGCCGATCACGTCGATGGTGATCGGGGTGCTGATCGGGTGGTTGTCGACCAGCAGCCGGCCGTTGCTGCCGGTGCCGAACCAGGTGGACGCGACCACCCGCACGGTGCCGTTGATGGCGATCACCTCGGCACCGGCGTCGCGCATCTCCTCGATGGTGTTGAGCAGCAATTCGGCGGTCACCTTGCGCTGCGGATCGTTGATGGTGATCCGGACGCCGGGCCCCTGCGCCGGCGCGGTGCCGCCCAGGATGGCCAGGATGTCGAGTCGCCGTTGCGCCTCTTCCCGCGCCACCCGCTCGGAGTCGACGCCGCTCTGCAGGCGACGCTGGGTCTCCTCCAACTGCGCGATCTCGCTTTCGAGTTGACGGCTCTGGCCGGTCAGATCGTCCAGCAGCTGGACCAGGTCGGCCCGGCGCAGCGTGGAGTAGTCGGTCTCGGAGCTCTGGCTGCGGACCTGCATCACCACGGCCAGCCCGCACACCAGCAGGATCGCCGCGAAAACCACCTGGGCACGTCCCGGCTTGACGAAATCGCGGACCAGCTCGCGCCAGCCGATCGGCGCCGGGGACGCCGGTTCGTCCGGCATCGGTCGGTCCGGCTCCGGCTCATCGGACGCCGGCCCGTCGGACGCGGGCTCATCGGACGCCGGCGTCGGGGCGGTGGATTCCTCGAGCGTCCGGTCGGCGGACGTCTCGGCGTCCGGACCCGCGGCCCGGCGGGGTGCGGCGTCCGTGCCGGCCGGATCGCCGTCGGCGGCTTCGTCCAGGCGCCGGGGTTCGACCGCGTCCGGATCGCGCGACTCAGGCATGGAACAGCGCCCGTCGGATCGCGGCCGCGTTGGTGAAGATGCGGATGCCGAGCACCACCACGACCGCGGTGGACAGCTGCGCACCCACCCCGATCTGGTCGCCGATCCAGACGATCAGCGCGGCGATCAGCACGTTGGAGGTGAACGACACCACGAAGACCTTGTCGTCGAAGACCCGCTCCAGATAGGCCCGGAAGCCGCCGAACAGGGCGTCCAGCGCCGCCACGATGGCGATCGGCAGGTACGGCTGCAGGCCGGCCGGCAGCGCCGGTTCCAGGAAGATGCCCAGCGCGATACCGATGATCAGGCCGACGATGGCGAACACGGCATCACCCCCTACGGCTTCCGTTCGGCGTTGCGGACTCCCAGGCCGGGGTCGGCGCTGAGCCGCAGACTACCCGCCGAGCTGAGCTCGTACCGAATGCCGTAGTTCTGTTTCAGGTAGGCCCACCAGGCACCTCCCGGGGTGCCCGGGAACGCCTGCAACAGCGCCGCGGCGTCCCCGATGGCCTCGACCCGGTAGGGCCGGGTGAGCGAGCGGTAGTCGACGGTGATGGCGTCCCCGGCGCCCCGGATCGCGGTCCGCGCCGACAGCCGGTGCCCGTTCACCGCGATCGCCTCGGCCCCGGCCCGCCACAGCCCGTTCACCGCCTGCCGGATGTCGACGTCGACCACCTTGCTGCCCCGCTGTTCGGGCCCTTCGGCGTCGTCGGCGACCAGCACAACACCCGGTCCGGTCACCGCCTGCATGCCGGTCGCCGGGCCGAGCAGGCCGAGTTGCCGCTGCACTTCGACGGCTGCCGGGTCGTTGGCCAGGGTGTCGGCGGACAGCTTCCGGTTCTGTTCCCGCAGGTCGGCGAGCCGGGCGCGCAGGGTGTCGGTGTTGGCCGCGGCGTCCTGGATCCGTTGCACCAGCTGGTCGCGCTCCACCTGTTCGGCCGGTGCGGCCCGCAGCTGATCGGCGACCGAGCTGCCGATCAGCAGGCCGATCAGCAGCGACACCAGCCCGACCAGCCACCACCGGCGCCGGCGCTGGGTGGCGGCGGCGTAGCCCGGGTCGAGGGCGTCCCGATAGAGGCTGGTGAGCAGGTCCATGCTGGCGTCCAGCCGGCGGGGACGCCCGGACGCGTCGTCCCGGCCGGTCATCCCGACCCGGTGACCGCGGCCGTGGTGGACGGACGGTCGCCCTTGCCGACCGGCGGGAACCGGCGCAGCACGTCCAGGGTCTGGCCGACGTACATCAGCCCGGCGCACCAGTACAGCCCGGCACCCCACAGCGCCAGCGCCCAGCCGATCACCCGGAAGGCCAGCGCCCACGGTTCGGAACCGGCGCCCAGCAGCACCATCGGGAAGGCGTACAGCAGGCAGAAGGTCGCCGTCTTGCCGAGGAAGTGCACCGGCAGGCTGACGAACCCGCGGGTACGCAGCAGCGGCAGCACCAGCGCGGCCATCATCACGTCGCGGGCCAGCAGCGCGACCACCATCCACCACGGGATGACGTCGCGGATCGCCAGGCCGGCCAGCGTGGCCAGGATGTAGAGCCGATCGGCCAGCGGATCGAGCACCTGCCCGAGCTTGGAGCGCTGGTTCCACTTCCGGGCGATGTAGCCGTCCACCCAGTCGGTGGCACCGAAGAAGGCCAGTGCCACCACCGCCAGCAGGTCGTACTGCCGGGCCAGCAACAGCCACAGGAACAACGGCACGCCGAGCAACCGAACGAAGCTCAGCACATTCGGCAGGGTGAGGATCCGCTCGGTGTCGTAGGGCTCGCCGGATGACACGCCCCCAGACTAGTGGGGGCGGCTGACAGCGCCGCCGGCGGGCCGAGCCCCGCCTCGTGGTGTGGGACGGCGGGGACGGTTCCTTTCGTCCCACTGGTAGTACCAGTGGGACGAAAGGAACCGTCCCCGCCGTCCCACACCACGAGGCGGGGCTCGGCCCGCCGGCGGCGCTGTCAGCCGCCCCCACTAG
>NZ_JASGDE010000141.1:0-60174 GCF_047607385.1 Micropruina sp. | reverse complement strand
TCCTTCCGCTCGCCTAACTATTTGGGGCTCGCTGAATTCAGCGAGCCCCAAATAGTTAGGCGAGCGGAAGGAAGGGCGAGAGTCAGAGGTTCCGGACCACCGCGAATACCAGTGCGACGACGCCGATCAGCAGCCACCAACGACCGGACGTCCAGCGCAGCGCCCGCGGCGGACGGACAGCGGGACCGCCCAGTGCTTCCACCGTCCACAACGCACCGAGCCCGGCCAGGACGGCGAGTGCCGCGAAGACGAACGAATTCGCCGCCCAGGCGCCGGTCAGATCGCCGCGCAGCAGGGCCATGCCGAGATGGGTGCCACCACACAGCGGGCAAAGCGTGCCGGTCAGCTCTCGCCAGGGGCACGGGACGCCGGCGCCGGTGGTCAGGGCGAGCGCGCTCAGCCCCACCCCGACCGCGCCGAACGCAGCCAGCGACCGCACCGCGCGCGATGCGCTGAACGACTGGCCGGTGACTCCGACGGTGGACACGCCGCCCATTATCGCCGGTTCCCGGTCGGGACCCGCTGCACTGCGCCTCGACCCCCGTAGGATCGGGGCACCTGATCTCAACCCAGGAGAGACACGTGAGCAACCAGACGTGGAACAACGATCCCAAGCCCGAAGGTTCCGGCGACGACCAGAACCCCGCTGACACCCCCCAGTACGCCGCACCCGACCAGGGCGGCCAGGCACCCGGCTACCAGCCCCCCGCGTGGGACGCCGGCCAGCCCTCCGCACCCAGCAGCGCCAGCGGCAGCGACGCCCCCGGCGGCTACCAGCCCCCCGCCTGGGACGCCGGCCAGCCCTCCGCACCCAGTGGCACCAGCGGCAGCGACGCCCCCGGCGGCTATGCCGCGCCGGGCTACGGGCAGGGCTACTCCGCCCCCAGCGGCGGCGACCCGAACCCCTACGGCTACAGCGCCCCCGAGTACGGCCAGGCACCCAGCACGCCGGATCAGTCCTTCGGCCAGACGCCGTCCTACGGCGCCCCCGGCCAGGACGCCTACGGCCAGGCCCCGGGCTACGGCCAGGCTCCGGGCGGTTACGACCCGAACACCGGACAGCCCTACGGCGCAACCCCGGGCTACGACCCGAACGCCAATCCCTACGGCACGTCGGCCCCCTACGGCGCCGCTCCCAGCCCGTACGGCGGCGGCTACCAGCCGAACCCCTATGCCCCGTCCGGACCGGTGCTGGCCGCCTGGCCGCAGCGTGCGCTCGGCGGCCTGATCGACTTCGTGGTCCCGGCGATCGTGATCTCGATCATCGTCGGCATGATCCTGCCGAACGGCGGGTACGGCGCCAATGCGCTGTCCACGCTGCTCGCGGTCGGGTGGTGGGTGTACAACACCGGCTACCGGGTCGCCACCACCGGCTACTCCTTCGGCCACAAGATCGCCAAGGTGCGTGTGGTGATGGAAGACACCGGCCAGACCCCGCCGCAGAACACCGCGATCGTGCGAGCCGTCACGCACCTGCTGGACGAGATCCTCTGCCTGATCGGCTTCCTGTTCCCGCTCTGGGACTCCAAGAAGCAGACCTTCGCCGACAAGATCTCCAAGACCGTGGTGATCGACGAGAAGAACATTCAGCGGTAACCGGTTCCGACGCTGCGCACTGGGCCGCCCCCGATTCGGGGGCGGCCCAGTGCGCATTCTGCAGGTTCTATCCAGTCCGACAGGCGCCTTCTATCCGATCCGATCGGACGCCTTCTATCCGGTCCGATCGGACGCCTTCTGTCCGGTCCGATCGGACGCTGGAGCCGACGGCCAAGGGGTTGCCGGGCAGCCGAACCGTGCCGGCACCGTGAAACAGCGACCGATCCTTGGGACGTCCTGGCTCAGTCGCCTCCGCTCACCACCGAATCGGTCGCCGGTTGACGACCGTGGAGGTCGTACGGGGCTCCCCGTCCGGCGAGCGCGCCGCGTCCGCAACCATCCGCCCGAAGCTCACCGGACCGATGCTCGCGGACCCCGATCAGTTGTCGCCGCGCGGGGTCCGGCCGTCCTGGTCGGACGCCGGCGGCTGGCCGATGCCGTCGGAGATCCCGTACTCGCCGTAGGGACGCTCGGCCGGACCGGCTTCGGACGGCGGCTGCCCGGCGTCCGGCTGACCGGGGGCCGCTGGTGCCTGCTGACCGGGGTAGGACGCGCCGGGGTTGCCGCTCTGCTGGCCCGGGTAACCGGAGGCATCGCCGGGCTGTCCGTAGGGCTGAGTCGCGGGCTGGCCCGGGTAGGTCGCTCCCGGAGCGGGGTACTGGACGCCGGGTTGCGCCGGGTACTGGGCGCCCGGCTGGCCGGGGTACTGGGTGCTGGGCTGGCCGGGATACTGCGAACCGGGCCAGGACTGCGGGTTGTTGCGGGGGTCGAAGGCGGCCGCCCTGGCCCCTGGCATGGTGGCCAGCAGTTCGCGGGCCTGCGCGGCGACCTTGTGCTCGCAAAGCACCTCGTACCGGCCGGCGACGGTCTGACTGATCGAGTTGAAGTCACGCTTGCCGCGGGAGGCGCCGTAGCCGATCGCCGCGAACACCACGCCGATCAGGATGCCGATCAGCAGCGCCCCGGGCAGCAGCATCAGCGGATTGCTCTGCGGCTGCAGGAACCACAGGATGAAGGTCACCATCAGACCGGTGGAGACGCCGCTCTGCAGTCCGCTGATCATCACCGTGCCCCAGTTGCGGCGTCCGGTGACCCGCTCGACCGACTTCAGGTCGGTGCCGACGATCGCCAGGTTCTGCACGGCGAATTTGGCGTCGGCCAGGAAGTCGACAGCGGCCTGCGCCTGCGGGTAGCTGTCGTACAAGCCCACCGACTGCGGGTACTCCAGTTCGAACAGCGAACTGAGCCGGGGGTTGGGCTGGGTCATCGGAATCCTTCCATCTGCCGGGCCTTGCCGGATCATCGCGCCGTCGCGGCGCCGTCTCAATTGTGAGCGCTGCGGCCGCGGAAGTCATTCCCGGTCGCACCGAACCTACCCGCCGCCGCTGTGGGCACGGCCTCGCCAGGACCGGGCGGGATCCGGCACAGCAGTTGGTGCCGAGACCCGCCGGGTTCAGCCGACCGGGGTCAGGTTCAGCGTCCGTCCGGCCAGCGAGCGCTTGCGTTCGGCCAGCGTGCGGGCCAGTTCGGTGAGCGCGCGGGCGGCCGGCTTGGCGCTGTCGGCCACCACGACCGGCATGCCGTCGTCGCCGCCGACCCGAACCGCCGGGTCGAGCGGCACCTCGGCCAGCAGCGGGATCTGGTAGCCCAGCCGGGTGGTCAGCGTGTTGGCCACCTCCGCGCCACCCCCGGTGCCGAACACATCGACCCGGTGGCTGCCGCCGCAGTGCGGGCACTCGGCGTCCAAGTAGCTCATGTTCTCGACGACGCCGATCACCTTCTGGTCCATCATCGACGCCATCGTCCCAGCCCGCTCGGCCACCTCGGCGGCGGCCTGCTGCGGCGTGGTGACCACCAGCACCTCGGCGTTGGGCAGCTTCTGTCCCAGCGACAACGCCACGTCGCCGGTGCCGGGCGGCAGGTCGAGCAGCAGGAAGTCCAGATCGCCCCAGAACACGTCCGAGAGCAGCTGGTGCAGCGCCCGGTCGAGGATCGGACCGCGCCAGGCGATCACCTGATCGCGGCTCGCCTTGAGCATGCCCATCGAGATCACCTTGAGACCCAGGGTGGGCACCGGCAGGATCATCCCGTCCAGCGATGTCGGGCTGGCATCGACCACCCCCAGCATCTGCGGAATCGAGTGGCCGTAGATGTCGGCGTCCAGCACGCCCACCGACTTGCCCTGCTCGGCCAGCGCCATCGCCAGGTTCACCGTCACCGACGACTTGCCGACGCCGCCCTTGCCGGAGGCCACCAGGATCACCTGGGTCAGGTTGTTGGCGTCCGCGAACGGGATAGCGCGCTCGGCGATGCCGCCGCGCAGCTGGCGCTTCATCTCGGCGCGCTGTTCGTCGTTCATCGCGCCCAGGGTCAGGTTGATGCCGCACACCCCCGGCACCGCCGTGACCGCGGCGGTCACGTCATGCTCGATGGTGCTCTTCATCGGACAGCCCGGAATGGTCAGCAGCACGGTGAGCGAGACCACGTCGTCGTCATCGACGGTCAACGACTCCACCATGCCCAGCTCGGTGATCGGACGCTTGATCTCGGGGTCCACCACCCCGGCCAGCGCCTCTCGGACGGCGGCGAGCAGTTCGTTGTCGGGCATGCCCTGAACCCTACTCCGGGCCGCCTTCACCGCCGTCGGGTATCGCGCAGGGCGTACTCCGGACACGTCCGGAACGATCGGGGGCGGTTCTCGCTGATCGGGGACGGTTCTCAACGGTCGGGGACGGTTCTCGAGCGTCGAAAACCGACCAGGGGGGACAGATCTACCCGGCTAGAACCGTCCCCAATCGTCGAATTTCAACCGTCCAGAACCGTCCCCAACCGTTGAGAACCGTCCCCGTTGGTTCAACGGGACTGGTGCGAACCATCCCGACCGGATGGACGCCCCCCATCCCGGACGCCGGAGCGCCCGGACTCCCGGCTGGTGCGGGAGCCGTCCTCGGCGTCCTCGCCCTTGTCGAGTTCCTCCAGCAGGTCGCGCAGCTCGCTGCGGATGAAGTCGCGGGTGGCCAGGTCACCGATCCGCATCCGCAGCGCGGCGATCTCGCGGGCCAGGAAGTCGGTGTCGGCGCGGGCCTGGGCGGCCACCTCGCGGTCATGCTCCAGGCTGACCCGCTCGCGGGCCTCCTGGCGGTTCTGCGCCAGCAGGATCAGCGGCGCCGCATAGGACGCCTGCAGCGACAGCAGCAGGGTGAGGAACAACCAGGGGAAGGGGTCGATCTGCCATCGATCGGGCGCCAAGCTGTTCCAGCCCAGCCAGGCCACGATCAGCACGGTCATCCAGATCAGGAAGCTGGCGGTGCCCATGAACCGGGCGAAACCCTCGGCGAACGTGCCGAAGACCTCCGCGTCCACCCGGACCCGGGGCAGCCAACGGCGTTCCCGTCCCGGCGTATTGAGTCGGTCACTGGTGGACATCGGTCACCCCTTTGCGCAGTTCGTCCAGCTGAATCCCGCGCCAGTCGTTGGGCAGGATGTGGTCGAGCACGTCGTCCACGGTCACCGCGCCGAGCAGCCGGCCCTCGGCGTCCACCACCGGCGCGCAGACCAGGTCGTAGGTGGCGAAGTAGCGCGACACCACGGCGATGTCGGAACTCGGGGTGAGCGGCGTGATGCCCTTGTCCACCAGGGACGCCGCCAGCGTCGACGGCGGTTCGCGAAGCAGCCGCTGGATGTGCACACCGCCCAGGAAGCGCCCGGTCGGGGTGTCCAGCGGCGTCCGGCAGACGAAGGCCAGGCAGGCCAGCGCCGGCGTCAACTCCTCGTTGCGCATCATCGCCAGCGCGTCGGCCACGGTGGCGTCCGGGGCCAGGATCACCGGCTCGGGCGTCATCAGGCCGCCCGCGGTGGACGCGTCGTAGCTGAGCAGCGAGCGGACGTCCTCGGCCTCCTCGGGCTCCATCCGCTCCAGGATGTCCTCGGCCACCTCGGGCGCCAGCTCGGCGATCAGGTCGGCGGCGTCGTCGGGATCCATCTCCTCCAGGACGTCGGCGGCCCGCTCGGCCTCCAGCGACTGGATCACCTCGACCTGCTCGTCCTCGGGCAACTCCTCCAGCGCCTCGGCGAGCAGCTCGTCGTCCATCGCCTTGACCACCTCGGCGCGCCGCTGCGGGTCCATGTCGTGCAGCTCGCGGGCGACGTCGGCCGGCTTCATCTCCTGCAGTTCGGCGAGGATCTGATCGGCGCCGCGCCCCGGGATCAGGGTGAAGTCGGGCACCTCGTTCCAGGGCACGATGGTGATGTGCGGCTTGGCGAACGGACGCCGGCGCGCCTGATCGCGCAACGCCACCTCGGACAGCTCCCAGTCCCGCTGCCGGGCCCGGCGGATGGCCAGGTCGTAGATGGTGAACGGCTCGGGGTTGCCGCGCCGGAACACGGTGCGGTCGAACAGGTCGTCGATGGCCAGGTTCTCCTGCTCGCGCGATTCGAACCGGCGGGTGTTGACCACGCCCGAGATGATCACCTGGTTGGGGTCGATGGAATGCACCCGCTCCATCGGGAAGAAGATCCGGCGCATCGCGAACAACTCCACCACCAGGCCCTTGACCCGGGGCGCCCGTTTACCGGGACGGTTCTGCAATACGACGTCGCGCACCTTGCCGACCTGGTCGCCGCTGGCGTCCAGCATCGGGAGTCCCTTGATCCGGGAGACGAAGATCGAGGAGGTGGAGGTCACTGTGGGAGGTTAGCGCGTCCCGCCTCGAATCGACCCCGCAAGGACCCGGATTCGAGCCGCGCAGCGCGCCCCGATCACCGCCGCACACGGCCTAACGCCGCGGGCCGCTCAGGTGGCCTCGGCGTCGAACGGCGGCACCGGGCGCTCGGCGTCCGGGACGTCGTCGTCATCCTGGTCCGGGTCGGTCTCCGGGCCACCCGCGATCGCGTCGTCCAGGCTGCTCCGGGCACCCCTCACCTCGGCGGCGACACTGTCCAGTTCGGCGGTGGCGTCCGGCCCCAGGTGCTTGGCGATGAACGCCTTGGGGTTCAGGTCGGAGAGCTGCAGATCGGCGTATTCCGGCCCGAGCTCCTCCCGCAGCCGGCCCTGGGCGTCGTTGGCGATGCGGCGGACGTAGTGCAGCACCCGCGCCGCCTTGCGGGCCAGTTCGGGCAGTTTCTCGGGGCCGAACAGGATGATGGCCAACACGAGCAGCAGGACGATCTCGCTCGCATTGAAGTCCATGGCTCACAGGGTAGTGGGCGCGGTCGTCCGTCCGTCCACAGCACAGCCTGCGGGTTCGGCGTCCCTGCACCGGACGGTTCGGCCTGGCGACGCCCGGACGGTTTCCGCGGCCGTCCCCTCGGACGGGCGCGACGTAGCTGCGCTTGGGACAGGTGGCTACGTGGACTCCGGACGGGGAGAGGGGGCGCACCCGAGTTGCGGTCGGACGCGGGACGCGAGCTCTCAGAGCCCGGCCGCGTCCAGCACGGCGACGAAGCTTGCGGCCTGCTCCGGCGAGGCGGCCAGCAACGGCGCCCGCAGCACCGCGGGGGCGAAGCCCCGGGCCGCCAGTCCGGCCTTGACCAGCATGCAGCCCTGGGTGGCGAACACTCCGGTGAAGACCGGCAGCAGCGCGGCGTTGTCGGCGATCGCGCCGGCCACGTCCCCGGCCAGGAATTTCTCCATCATCGCCTTGGCCCGGGCCCCGGTGAAGTGCGTCGAGGTGCCGACCACACCGACTCCGCCGACGGCGAGCAACGGCAGGGTCAGGGCGTCGTCACCGGAGTAGTAGTGCAAGCCGGTGGCGGCGATCACCGCGGCCGAGGCGACCAGGTCGCCCTTGGCGTCCTTGACCGCGACGATCCGCGGATGCTCGGCCAGTTCGAGGAAGGTGGCCGTCTGGATCGGCACGCCGGCCCGGTGCGGGATGTCGTACAACATCACCGGCAGGTCGGTGGCGTCGGCGACGGCGCGGAAATGGGCCGCCACGGCGTCCTGCGGGGGCTTGGAGTAATACGGCGTGACCACCAGCAGTCCGTCGGCACCGGCCGCGGCCGCCTGCTCGGCGAGTTCGATGGTGTGCCGGGTGTCGTTGGTCCCGATCCCGGCGACGATCATCGCCCGATCGCCGACCTCGTCCTTGACCGCGGCCAGCAGCGCGGACTTCTCGGCGTCCGTGGTGGTCGGTGACTCGCCGGTGGTGCCGTTGATCACCAAGGCGTCGTTGTGCTGGACGTCGACTAGCCGGGCCGCCAACTTTCGGGCCTGCCCCAGGTCGATCGCACCGTCGGCGTCGAACGGTGTGACCATCGCGGTGAGCAGGCGGCCGAACACAGGCTGGGACATGGCGGCAGTGTAACGGCGCCGGTTGAACCGGTGAGGCTGCCGGGGCCGCGGGAGGCCAGGTTTCGGCGGTCGACCAACCACGGAGCCGGCAGCCACGCCCGGCACCGCTTCGATAGGCTGACCCCGTGAGTCCCGCATCGCGTTCGTCCGCCAAGGCTGCCAACCCGTCCCCGTCCTGGGCGTTCTCGGAGTCGTTCGTCCCCGACGACG
Organism: Micropruina sp.; assembly: GCF_047607385.1. Lineage (GTDB taxonomy): Bacteria > Actinomycetota > Actinomycetes > Propionibacteriales > Propionibacteriaceae > Micropruina. The sequence continues at coordinate 52,076 of NZ_JASGDE010000141.1, read as the reverse complement.
ACACCATGCGGCTGGCCCGCGCGGCCAGCCGTCAGTTGGCCCTCACCCCGGCAAGCCAGGGCGTCACGTCCGCGCTCACCTTCCTGGCCCGGCTGGTCCGGGCCCGCGCCGTGGTCGAGATCGGCACCGGCGCCGGGGTCTCCGGGCTGGCACTGATCCGGGGCATGGAGCCCGACGGCATCCTGACCAGCATCGACCTGGAGACCGAGCACCAGGTCGCGGCCCGGCAGATCTTCGCCGCCGAGGGCGTCCCGACCCGGCGCGTCCGGCTGATCGCCGGCTCGGCGCTGAACGTGCTGCCGAAGCTCAGCGACGGCGCCTACGACCTGGTCGTGGTGGACGGCGACCCGCTGGAGTTCGTCGAATACGTCGACCAGTCCCAGCGGCTGCTGCGCAGCGGCGGCGTGCTGGTGCTGCATCACGCGCTGTGGAAGGGCCAAGTGGCCGATCAGGCCAACGAGGACGACGAGACGATGATCATCCGCGAGGCGCTCCAAGCCGTCCAGGAGATGGACGATTTCACCGCCACCCTGCTCCCGATCGGCGACGGCCTGCTGGTCGCGGTCAAGAGCTGAACCACCGCGTCCCCGGCACCGATCGGGCGCGCACCGCAAACCCCTGCCTAACTGTCTACGCCCTCCCACATACGGGAGGGCGTAGATAGTTAGGCAGGGCCTTGTCGGACGGCGACCCGATCCCGGACGCGGGACCCCGGTCCCTGACACCCGGCCCCGGACACCTGACCCGGATCCCGGACGCCGAACGGCCGGCCCGGGGAACCGGGCCGGCCGTCACGGGTAGCTGGGACGTGGTTACGGGCTGGGGATCGGGAAGTTCTTGGACACCACGGTGAGGCCCTCCTCGACGTGGAAGCCGCGCGCCTTGTCGTGCTCGGGATCGACACCGATCTCGACACCGTCGGGCACGTGCACGTTCTTGTCCAGAATCGCCCGCCGGACGACCGCGTTGCGGCCGATCTTGCAGCCCGGGAAGACGATCGACTCCTCGACCTTGGCCCACTTGTCGACGATCACGTTCGGCGACAGCACGGAGCGGTCGACGTCGCCGCCGGAGATGATGCAGCCGGCGCTGACGATCGAGTCCTCGGCGTTGCCGCGCAGGGTGAACTTGGCCCCCGGCGCCTGCACCTGGTTGGTGAACATCGGCCACTGCCGGTTGTACAGGTTGAAGTCCGGATCGACCGAGATCAGGTCCATGTGGGCGTTGTGGTACGCCTGGATGGTGCCCACGTCGCGCCAGTAGTTGAGGTCGCGCTCGGTGGCACCCGGCACCTGGTTGAGGGTGAAGTCGTACACCCCGGCATCGCCGGCGTTGACGAAGTCGGGGACGATGTTGCCGCCCATGTCGTGCTTGGTGTCGCGGGCCGCGTCATCGTTGAGCGCCTCCACGAAGGCCTTCCGGGTGAAGATGTAGTTGCCCATCGAGGCGAAGGACTCCTCCGGGCTGTCCGGCAGGCCGGGCGGGTCGGCCGGCTTCTCCAGGAAGGTCTTGATCTTCGCGTTCGCGTCGGCGTCGATCACGCCGAAGGCGCTGGCCTCCGACCGCGGCACCCGAATGCCGGCGACGGTGCAGCCGAAGCCCGATTCGATGTGCTGATCGAGCATCTGCGAGACATCCATCCGGTAGATGTTGTCCGCCCCGAACACCACGACGTAGTCGGGATCCTCGTCGTTGATCAGGTTCATGGACTGGTAGATGGCATCGGCGCTGCCTTGGAACCACTGCTTGCCGGTGCGCTGCTGAGCCGGCACGGACGTGACGTAGGCGCCCAGCAGGGTGGACATCCGCCAGGTCACCGAGATGTGCCGGTCGAGGGAGTGGGACTTGTACTGGGTCAGCACACAGATCTTCCGTAGATCGGAGTTGACCAGATTGGACAGGACGAAGTCGATCAGGCGGTAGGTGCCGCCGAAGGGGACAGCCGGCTTGGCACGGTCTGCTGTGAGGGGCATCAGCCGCTTGCCTTCACCGCCCGCCAGGACGATGGCCAGGACGCTCGGTTTGCTCATGACTCGAACATAGAGGCCACCGCTGCTTCGGGACAGTGCTCCGGACGAAATTCTCCGACCGTGTCGCCGGGCAGGCCCCGCAACCGGGCGGCGATCAGGCGTTCCGGGGCCGCGCCCGGGCGTCCCGCCGTCTCAGCCAGGGGGCTCCGGCGTCCCGCGAGTGACGCCGAGCCCTCCCCCGGCGCCGGTGCGGTGTGCAACGATCCGGTCATGTCACTGCGTGTATCCATCCTCACTCGTGAGTATCCACCGCACATCTACGGCGGCGCCGGCGTCCACGTCGGTCAGCTGGTCCCGCAGTTGCGCAAATTCACCCAGTCGGTCGACGTCCAGTGCATGGGCGAGCCGCGCGACGGCGCGACGGCACACGCCGAGGACTTCCCGCCCGGCGCCAACGCGGCGCTGCGCATCCTCGGCACCGACATCTCCATGGCCGCCGCCATCCCCGAGGTGGACGTCATCCACTCGCACACCTGGTACGCCCAGTTCGCCGGCATCGTCGCCGGTGAGTTCCAGGACGTCGCGACCGTCGTCACCGCCCACTCCCTGGAGCCCGACCGGCCCTGGAAGGTCGAGCAGCTCGGCGGCGGCTACCGGGTCAGCTCGTGGATCGAGAAGACCGCCTACGCCGAAGCGGACGCCGTGATCGCGGTCTCCGCGGCGATGATCAAGAACATCAAGGACGCCTACCCGTTCGTCGACGACGACAAGATCCACGTGGTCAAGAACGGCATCGACCCCGAGGAGTTCAAGCCGGACCAGAACACCGACGTGATCGACTCCCTCGGCGTCGACCGGGACAAGCCGATCGTCACCTTCGTGGGCCGGATCACCCGGCAGAAGGGCCTGATCCACCTGGTCCGGGCCGCGCAGCAGTTCGATCCCGACACCCAGGTGCTGTTGCTCGCCGGCGCCCCGGACACCCCGGAGATCGCCGCCGAGTTCGACACCGCGTTCGCCGATCTGAACAAGACCCGCAGCGGTGTCACCTGGGTGCAGGAGATGCTGCCGCGGGCCGCCGTGCGTCAGGTGCTCACCCATTCCACGCTGTTCGCCTGCCCGTCCATCTACGAGCCGCTGGGCATCGTGAACCTGGAGGCGATGGCCTGCGAGATCCCGGTGGTGGCTTCCGCCGTCGGCGGCATCCCGGAGGTCGTGGTGGAGGGCGAGACCGGCCTGCTGGTCGACTACGACCCGGCCCAGGCCGGCGACCCCGCGTTCATCAAGGGCTTCGAGGAGAAATTCGCCGAGAGCGTCAACACTCTCACCCGCGATCGCGGCCGGGCTCGCCAGATGGGTCTGGCCGGACGCCAGCGCTGCATCGACGAGTTCAGTTGGGAGAAGATCGCCCAGGAGACCGTCGACGTCTACAACAAGGCGATCGCCGCGCACAACAGCTGATCGCGCCGCCGAACCGGCCCACGCAGAAGGCCCCCGGGATTCTCCCCGGGGGCCTTCGCGATATTCGGGTCGCCTGGATCAGGCGGGATTCACGACGCCGGTCAGCGCTTCCAGAAGTTCCGCCGCCTCGGCCGCGTTCATCTCGATGACCAGGCGTCCGCCGCCCTCGGCTGGGATCCGCATGGCGATCACGCGCCCTTCCTTGGCCACCTCGATAGGCCCGTCGCCGGTCCGCGGCTTCATTGCTGCCATTGCTCACCCTCGTTCTGGTTGTGGACTTACCCGGTCCATTATTCCAGAACGCTGTGTCCGATGCCCGGAAGGCCGGGAGGCCGCCGGCGTCTCAGCCAGGACGCGTCCCCTCGCCGGCTTCGGACGCCTCCGCGGATTCGGCGCCGCGGCCCGGCAGTCCCGGTCCGGACGCCCAGCCGGCCTCGGTCGGTTCGGCCTCGGCGGGGGCCCGCACCGCGACCTCGACGGCCGGCTCGTCCGGGGCCGGCTGGGCGAAGCCCTGCCACTCCGGCGAGACCGCCGGGCCGCCGTCCAGCTGCCGGGCCAGCCGGTCGAGCAACTCGTCCACCTGGTCCATCGAGTAGCCGCGCGGCACCACGGCGAACCGCAGCCCGCGCAGATCGTCACCGGTCAGCACCCCGGTCGGCACGTGCGGCCGCGGAGTGTCGGTGACCGTCCCGGGCAACTCGCCCAGCCGTCCGGACGCGGCCACCGCCGCCAGGCCCAACACCGCGACGGCAACCATCCACAGCACCCACTGCATACCGCGATCCTATGCAGTCCGGCCGGCCAGTGCTCCGGCGGACCAGCCTTGTCAGGTTCCGTTGCCGGTCGGGCCCGGCATGGTCACCCAGCGAATCGCCTCGCCGACGTCGTCGGTGACGTTCAGCAGATCGAGGTCGATCTCGGAGATGTAGCCGTCGGTGAGCACCGCGCCGCGGATCCAGTCCAGCAGCGGCTGCCAGAACGCCGTCCCGAACAGCACGATCGGGAACGAGGTGACCTTGCGGGTCTGGATCAGGGTGAGTGCTTCGAAGAGTTCGTCGAAGGTGCCGAACCCGCCCGGCATCACGATGAACCCCTTGGAGTATTTGAGGAACATCACCTTGCGGGCGAAGAAGTAGCGGAAGTTGATGCCGAGCGTGACGTGCTTGTTCAACGACTGCTCGAAGGGCAATTCGATGCCGAGTCCGACCGAGGTTCCGCCGGCCTGGGCGGCACCCTTGTTGACCGCCTCCATGATGCCCGGCCCACCACCGGTGATGGCGCCGAAGCCGGCCTCGGCCAGGCCCCGTCCGATCTCGACGCCGGCCTGCCACATCGGGCTGTTCTTGGGCGTCCGGGCCGAGCCGAAGACGCCGATCGCGGGTCCCAGCTCGGCCAGCGTGCTGAAGCCGTCGACGAACTCGGCCTGGATCCGCAGAATCCGCCACTGGTCGCTGTGCACCCAGCCGGCGTCGCCCTTGCCGGCCAATAGCCGCTGATCGGTGGTGGTCGGTTGAACCTGTCCCTCGCGCCGGATCACCGGGCCCTGGGTGCGCATGCGCTTGCTCACCTCGCCAGGGTAGAGGCTCGGTCTCGGCCGGGAACAGACCGCGATCAGGGAACCCAGGTGTCCATGGTGTCGGTGTTCAGCGCGCGTCCGAGCGTGGTCACCTTGGCCTGGTCGGGCAGCACGTACCGCTCGCCGGTCGGCAGCGCACCGCGTTCCCCGGTGGGCAGTTTGACCGCTTCCAGGCTGCGTTGGTCGGAGCGCAGCCGCAGGTCGACGAACAGCTCGATCATGGCGCGGGCGTCCAGCCCGTCGTCCACCACGATGTCGCCGGCCAACTGGTCGAGCACCGCTTTCACGGTGCCCGGGTTGAGCAGCGCGTTGCTGGTCAGCAGCCGCTCGACGATGCCCTGCAGCACCAGTCGCTGGCTTTCGGCACGGTCGAGTTCGCCGGGCGTGCCGGCGTCCTGGCGGACGAAGGCCAGCGCCTCCTCGCCGGACAGCGTGATCCGGCCCCGCGGGAACGCGAAGCCTTCGCTGGTGGCGTCCACCGGGTTGTCCACCGGGACCCCGCCGAGCAGGTCGATCAGCCGGGACATGCCGGGCAGCCAGGTGATCGCCACGTGGTCGATCCGGACGCCGAGCAGGGTCTCCACGGAATCCACCGTGGCCGCCGAGCCGCGCTGGACGTAGCTGGGGCCCAGCCGCACCGGGCTGCCGTCGCTGCCGGTCACCAGCAGTTCCCGGGGCAGCGACACCACGTGCACCCGCTGCCGCGAGCCGTCCACGTGGATCACCAACAGCACGTTGGCGCGTCCGCGCTGGTACTGCGAGTCGGTGCCGATCAGCAGCAGGTTGAGCGAGCCGGGCGTGCCGGGTGCGCTGACCGCGTCCCGGGCCGGCAGCAGGGCCGCTTCCCGGCGGATCCCGGACATCGACAGCCACAACGAGCCCACCGCGGTGACCGCCACGATGGCGACGGCGAGCAGGCCGGCCAGAACTCCCAGGCCGACACGTCGAAACCGCCGGAGCACCGGCCTACGCGGGCGCGTCCGGGAATAGGTAAGAAAGTCGTTGATGGTCCGATCCCCCCGGTCGGCTCATTCTTCGGTGCCGTGCATCCCTCACAGAGGCTCGATCCCCTCCCGAAGGATCGCCGGCGAAATGCCAGCGTACACGGACCGGCCGATCAGGGCCTCCGCCACGGGTCGCCCGCACGGGTGACGCCTGAGAGTCTCGGTGGCTTTTCTCAGCCCAGCCAGCGCAGCATCGCGTCACGGCAGGTGAACAGGTCGGCGACCGGGCAGAACTCGTCGTCGGCGTGGGCCTTCTCCGGGTTGCCGGGCCCGAAGTTGACCGCCGGGACGCCGAGCGCGGAGAACCGGGCCACGTCCGTCCAGCCGAATTTGGCGGACGGCTCCCCGCCGACCGCGGCCAGGAAGGCGGCCGCCGGCGGGCGGTCCAGGCCCGGGCGGGCGCCGGCGGCGGCGTCGGTGAAGGTGAGTTCGTAGCCGTCCAGCACCGTCCGGCAGTACTGCTTCGCCTCCTCGACGCTGCGGTGCGGGGCGAAGCGGTAGTTGATCGCGATGGTGCACCGGTCGGGGATCACGTTGCCGGCGATGCCGCCCTCGATGGCGACCGCGTTGAGGCCCTCGTGGTAGCGCAGCCCGTCCACCTCGGGCTGCTCGGGCTGGTGGTTGCGCAGCCGGTCCAGCACGTCGGCGGCGTCGTGGATGGCGTTGTGCCCCATCCAGGCCCGGGCGGAATGCGCCGCGCGTCCGGTGGTGGTGACGGTGAACCGCAGGGTGCCCTGGCAGCCGCCCTCGATCCGGGCGTTGGACGGCTCCATCAGCACCGCGAAGTCACCGGCCAGCAGTTCGGGACGGGTGGCGGCGATCCGGGTCAGCGAGTTGGCGGCGGACTCGACCTCCTCGTGGTCGTAGAAGATCCAGGTCAGATCGCTGGACGGCTCGCGCAGCGCGACCGCGCAGGCCAGCATCACCGCGACACCGCCCTTCATGTCGCAGGTGCCGCGGCCGTAGATCAGCTCCCCCTCCACCCGGGACGGCAGATTGCCGGCCACCGGGACGGTGTCCAGGTGGCCCGCGACCACCACCCGCTCGGCCCGGCCCAGCTGGGTGCGCGCGATCACCGTGTCGCCGTCGCGCAGCACCTCCAGGTGCGCACTGTCCCGCAGCGCCCGCTCGATCTGGTCGGCGAGTTCGCGTTCGTTGCCGCTCACCGACTCGATGTCGACGACGGCACGGAACAAGGCGACCAGGTCGCCGCGGGGATCCAGGGTCATGACAGCAACCTATCCATCCGTCCGGAAGAAGTGTCGGACCCGCCCGCTAGGCTGGCCGCCATGACCGACACCCGCTCCGCCTGGGGTTGGGGGCTGGCCACCGTCCATGCCTCCGGCCAGGTTCTCGACACCTGGTTCCCCGACCCGCAGCTCGGCCCCGCGTCCGGTGACGCCGTCCCGGAACAGCTGGCTTCCGCACAGGCCGGCGACGCCGACCGCGGCGTCCGCACCGAGACGATGCTGGTCGAGATCGACCTCGACGCCCCGCCCGCCTCCACTCCGGACGCCTATCTGCGGCTGCACCTGTTGAGCGCTCGGCTGGTCCGGCCGCGCGAGCTCAACCTGGACGGCATCTTCGGGGTGCTGCCGAACGTGGTGTGGACGTCCGCCGGCCCCTGCGCGGTGGAGGGCTTCGAGCAGGTCCGGATGGCGCTGCGGGCCGGACGCGGTCAGCTCACCGTCTTCGGGGTCGACAAATTCCCCCGGATGGTCGACTACGTGGTGCCGTCCGGGGTGCGGATCGCGGACGCCGACCGGGTCCGGCTGGGTGCCCATCTGGCGTCCGGGACGACGGTCATGCACGAGGGCTTCGTCAACTTCAACGCCGGCACGCTGGGCGCCTCGATGGTGGAGGGCCGGATCTCGGCCGGCGTGATCGTCGGCGACGGCAGCGACATCGGCGGCGGGGCGTCCATCATGGGCACCTTGTCGGGCGGCGGCAAGGAGATGGTGACCATCGGCGAGCGCTGCCTGCTGGGCGCCGAGTCCGGGCTGGGCATCTCGCTCGGTGACGACTGCACCGTCGAGGCGGGGCTGTACGTCACGGCCGGCACCAAGGTCACCCTGCCGGACGGCGCGGTGGTGAAGGCGCGTGAGCTGTCCGGGCGCTCCGGACTGCTGTTCCTGCGGAACTCGCTGACCGGCGCGGTCCAGGTCCGGCCGAAGGCCGGCGGGTCCTTCGAGTTGAACGCCGCGTTGCACGCGAACTGATGCGTCCGCACTGGCCCCGTCTCATCGTCGTACTGGTGGCCGCCGTCGCCGTGCTGGCGGGGCTGGTCTGGGGTGGCGCGGCGATCTGGTCGAACGCGACCAAGCAGCCGCTGCCGATGGACGATCAGTGCCGCGCCAGCGCCGACGGGGCGACGGTCACCCTCACGCCGGCACAGGCGGTGAACGCGACGATCATCACCTCGGTCGCGTTGACCCGCGGGCTGCCGGCCCGCGCGGTGACCATCGCGCTGGCCACCGCCTATCAGGAGTCCGGCATCCGCAATCTCGACTACGGGCACGCCGACTCGGTGGGACTGTTCCAGCAGCGGCCGAGCAAGGGCTGGGGCACGGTCAAGCAGATCATGGACCCGTACTACTCCTCGACGCAGTTCTACAAGGCGCTGGTGCGGGTGAAGGACTGGCGCACCGGCGACATCAACGACGTGGCCCAGGCTGTGCAGCGGTCGGGCCATCCGGACGCCTACCGCAAGCACGTCAGCAAGGCGCAGGTACTGTCCGCGGTGCTCACCGGCGGCACCCCGGGCGGATTCAGCTGCAAGATCGGGTCGCCGGGCAAGGCCGACGCCGCCGGTCTCGCGAGCCTGCTCGGCAAGGCGCTGAAGGGGCTGGCGGAGGCCAAGGTGACCGGCCAGACGGTGGTGGTGTCGGCCGACAGCGAGCGGAACGCCTGGGCGGCGGCGAATCTCGCCATCGCGCACACCGACGCCTACGGCATCGCCCGGGTCAGCGTCGGCGCCGCCGACTGGGTGCACGACACCCGCACCCTCGGCTCCTGGACCGGCATCGGCGGCGGCCGCACCGTCACCATCGCCTTCCGCTCCTGAGGTTCACGGCAGGGTTCTGACCACCGCCGCATCCCTCAACGCTTCCATAGGGTGACCCGAGCCACTTTCTCGTTGTTATGAACGGCGTTGCCGGCCGAGGTTCGGGGTCGAACCACTTTCTGGTTGATGTGGATACCCCCTCGGGGTATCTCGTATCCACCGGAATCCGGTTCGACGCCGACTGGCCGGGGCGGAGCCGGACGATAACCACCACAAATCGGTTCGAGGGGGCTCGGCATCCCGCGATTCAGCCGGCGGTGAGCCGGGCGGCCGCCGCGGCGATGCGTTCGTCGGTGGCGGTCAGCCCGACCCGGACGTGATCGCCGGACGCCGGGCCGTAGAAGTCGCCGGGGGCGACCAGGATGCCGCGCTCGGCCAGCCAGTCGACGCTGTCCCGTCCGGATTCGCCGCGGGTGCACCACAGGTACAGCGAGCCCGCCGAATGGTCGACCCGGAAACCGGACGCCTCCAGCGCCGGCCGCAGCAGTTCCCGGCGGCGCCGGTACCGCTCGCGCTGCTCGGCGACATGCGCCGAATCGGCCAGCAACGCGGCCATCGCCGCCTGTACCGGTGCCGGCACGATGCCGCCGGCGTGCTTGCGCAGTTCCCGCAGGTCGCCGACCAGTTCGGCGTCACCGGCCACGAACCCGGCCCGGTAACCGGCCAGATTCGACCGTTTGGACAGCGAGAACACCGCCAGCAGGCCCTCCAGCGAACCGCCGTTGACGTCCGGATGCAGCACCGAGACCGGCTCGGCGTCCCAGCCGAACTCGCCGTAGCACTCGTCGGAGGCCAGCACCGCGCCACGTTCGCGGCAATACCGCACCCAGGCCGCCAATTCGTCGGCGGACAGGATCACGCCGTGCGGGTTGGCCGGCGAGTTGATCCAGACCAGCGCCGGGCGCAGGTCGGCGATCTCCGCCGGGTCGTCGCAGGCCACCACGTCCGCACCCACCAGCCGGACCCCGACCTCGTAGGTCGGGTAGGCGATCCGCGGGATCACCACGACATCGCCCGGGCCGAGGCCGAGCAGGTGCGGCAGCGCGGCGACCAGCTCCTTGGTGCCGATCACCGGCAGCACACCCTCGTCGGCCACCGGGACGCTGTCCCAGCGGTCGGCGAGGTGGCTGCGGATCGCGGAGCGCAGCGCGGGCGTCCCCCAGGTGGTCGGGTAGCCGGGCGCATCGGACGCCGCGGCCAGCGCCCGGCGTCCCAACTCGGGCGTCGGATCGACCGGCGTGCCCACCGAGAGGTCGACGATGCCGTCCGGGTGCGCCAGGGCACGGGCCTTGGCACCCGCCAGGGAATCCCAGGGGAAGTCCGGCAGGTTACGGCCGCGGAGCCTCACTCGCCCTGCGGCGGCAGGCCGAGGACGTGCGGATGGTCGGCGTCGATCGGACCCATCTTGGCCGCGCCGCCGGGCGAACCCACGGTGTCGAAGAACTGCACGTTGACGTCGTAGAACACCTTCTGGTCGGCCGGAACGTCGTCCTCGTAGTAGATCGCCTCGACCGGACAGACCGGCTCGCAGGCGCCGCAGTCGACGCATTCGTCAGGCTGGATGTACAGCATTCGGTTGCCCTCGTAGATGCAATCCACGGGACACTCCTCCACGCAAGCCAGGTCTTTAACGTCGACGCAGGGCTGCGTGATGATGTACGTCATCTCGATCCTCTCCGAACCTTGTTGAATCGTGGAACACTCTAGCGTGCGAGGCCGGAGTCGAAGGGGGTGCCCATGGACGCAGTGAGCCGTCTGAACCCCCCGATCCGGCTCGGCGAACGGGTCAGTCTGCGGCTCAGCGAGCCGGCCCGCGACCTGATCGGATTCGTGATCGCCCTCGATCCGCTGACGCTGGAAGACCGGCACGGACGGCCGCACGTCGTGGCACCGGGCACGGCGCTGGCGGCCCGCCGGGTGGGGGTGTCGTTGGGACGTGACCCTCGGACCGCACCTCGAGAACTGCTGGACGACCTGGCGGCCCGGGCCGGGGTGACCGGGGAACCCGAACTGCACCGGATCAGCGACCTGTTGGCCGGACGCCCCGCGCCGGCGACGGTGCCGCCCGGTCGCGGCGGGTGGAGCGACGGACCGCTGCACGCCCGGGTGGAGGGGGAATGGCTGACCACCAACGTCACCGACCCGGCGCTGCTGGCCGAGCTCGCCTGGTGGGCCACCCGGCAGAACGCCCGCAGCATCCAGATCCGCCGCTGAAGAAGCGCTGAATCGGGGCCCGGCCCTGCCCGGCCCGCGGCCACACGCCGCCGACAAGGGATTTCGCCGAGTTCGACCGACCCGCTCGCCGGTGACCGGCGGGCTGCTTTCGGGGCTCAGCCCTGCTGGCGACGGCTTCGCGCGTAGATCAGGTTGACCAGGACGATGCCGATCCAGGCCACCAGGAGCCCGGGCATGCCGGCGGCGTCCGCGCTGATCGCGGTCAACGGGATGCCGATCGCCAGCGAGACGATGGCCAGCACGAACACCGTCTTGTCCTGACGCGGCTGCTGCATCGCCGGCGGGTACGGGTGCTGCGGCGCGTGCTGCGGAGGCGGCGCCGGCTGGGCGGGAGCCATCCCCGCGGCGGTGGGCGGGACCGGTGCGGTCGGGGGCTGGCTCCACAACTGGTCGTTGGTCGGCTCCCGGAAGTCCGCGCTGCTCATGTCGGCAAGCGTAGCCGCCTCCCGCGTCCGGGCCGTATCGACTCCGGATGGGCGCTGCCGCCAGCATCGGCCGGCCCTGGACCGGAACGGCGCGCAACGATGGGAGCCTGCCCGGGCGGCTCCGACCCGGGTTGCTCCGGCGGCTCGGCGACGCAGATGTCAGGCTGGGGGCATGCGAGGGTTCGTGCTGGTCGGCGGCTGGCCGGGATCGGGCAAGACGACGCTGTCCCGGGCATTGGCTGCGGCGCTCGCGGTCGACTACCTGGCCAAGGACGACGCCAAGGAGGCCCTGATGGACGCGCTCGGCGCACCGCACGGCGTCGAAGAGTCGCGACGGCTCGGGCGCGCCGCGGTGGCGGCGACGTTGCGGCTGGCGCAGGGTTGTCGGGCGGCGGTGATCGACTCCACCTGGTACCCGTACACGGCTCCGCTGGTCGCGGCCCTGCCCGGTCCGTTCGTCGAGCTGCGCTGCACCGTGCCGGTCGAGGTGGCCCGGCGGCGCTATCGCTCCCGACTCCGCGACCCGCGCCACCTGGACGCCGACCGGAGCGAAGCCGAGCTGTGGGGCAGCCCGGTGGAGCCGCTCGGCGTCGGTCCGCTGATCGAGGTCGACACCGCCCATCACATCGCCATCGACCGGTTGGCCGAACGGGTGCGCGCCACGCTCACCGACGAGTGACGACGCCTCCGTGGGGCGTGGGCGGCGGCGTCCGGGGGCAAGAGCCCGCACAGGATGCCCCTCCTACACTGGCGGCATGCCTCGCACCTCGTCCCTCGTCGTCGGCACGCTGGCCGGCCTCCTCACCCTGGGCGGCTGCAGCCAGGCCGGGGTGTCCACCGACGACGCCTACAAGGTGGGTTGCCCGGCACTCGACGCGGTGGCCGCGTCCGGCTCGGTGGTCGGCAAGGTGGCGCTGGCCGGGCTGGAGCAGCTCCGCGACTCCGGCAATGTCAGCGGCGACGCGAAGAAGTGGGTGGAGACGTCCATCTCCTTCCTCTCCGACCCGCAGAAGGTCAGCGAGGCGGACAAGAAGTTCGTCAAGGACGGCTGCGCCAACCACGGCTACCCGCTGAAGAACTTCTGACGTCGCCGTCCGGACGCCGGCGCCGGCTCAGCGAGCGGCGCGCCGCTCGGCCGCCTCGACGGTGTTGCGGAACAGCATCGCGATGGTGGTCGGGCCGACCCCGCCGACCCGCGGTGTGACCCAGCCGGCCACCTCGTTGCAGGCCTCGTCCACGTCGGGCAGCAGCCGCTTGCCCTCGTATCGGACGCCGCCGCCGACCACCACTCGACCAGGGGTGATGTGCTCCGGCTTGAGGATGCCCGGCACTCCGGCGGCGGCGATCACCACGTCCGCGGCCCGGGTGTAGTCGGCCCAGTTCGGGACGCCGGTGTGCACCACGGTCACCGCGGCATTGCCGCCCGGACGCTTCAGGGACAGCAGCATGGACAGCGGCCGGCCCAGCGTGAAGCCCCGGCCCAGGACCACCACGTGCCGCCCGGCCACCGGGATCTGGTAGTGCAGCAGCAGCGCCTCGATGCCGGCCGGGGTGCACGGCAGCGGGCCGGGCATGCCGAGCGCCAGGCGTCCCATGTTCACCGGGTGGGCGCCGTCGGCGTCCTTGTCGGGGTCGAGTTCGGCGAGCGCGGCCTCGTAGTCGAGGTGCCCGAGAATCGGGTGCTGGATCAGCACCGCGTCCACATCGTCATCGGCGTTGAAGTCGCGGATCGCGGCCACCAGATCGCTCTGCGTCGCGTCGCCGGGCAGCTGCACGTGGCGTCCACCGAAGCCAAGGGACGCCGCCCGCTCCTGCTTCATCCGGATGTAGCCGGCGGACGCCGAGTCGTCGCCGACCAGGATGGTTCCCAGCCCCGGGTTGTGCCCGGCGTCCCGGAGCGCCGCGACCCGCGGCTCGAGGTCGGCGAACACGGCATCGGCAACCGGCTTGCCCGGCATCATCACAGCACTCACAAGAGGTCAGCCTATGCCGTCCCGGACGGAGGGGTGGAGACGGCGTCGGTGGGACGAAAGGAACCGTCCCCAACGTCCCACGGCCGAGCTGGACGGCCGGCGCTGACGCAACCAAAGCGGAGGTGGCGACAGGCGGACCCCGGGCAAGCCCGGGATGACGTGGGCGGGCCTCAGGGCTTCTTGCCGCAGACCACCGGGGTGAGGGTGTTGTAGCGCCAGAAGAACGGCTCGGACTTCACCAGCTTCTTGCCCTGGTAGAAAAGCCGGTTGTAGCGGACGTCGAAGCCGCTCATCGCGCTTTGGGAGACGCAGCCGGGCGAGGGGTCGTATTGGGTGGGGCCGGGGCTGCGGTAGTTGCTGCGCACCGGGGTGGAGGCCTTCACCGTGTACCGCTTGGTCGACCAGACCCGCACCGTGACCGAACCGGTCTGGCCGACCTTGCCGGTGGTCCAGGCCTGCAGCACCACCCCGTAGGGCGAGTCGTTGCGGAACTTCATGTCGACGCTGACCCAGTCCAGGGTGGCCTCCCGTCCGACCGGGTAGCGGCTGAAGTACAGCGAATGCGGCTTGTGGTAGACGTCCTCGAGGCCGGCGAAGAAGATCGCGTTGAACGTCGTGGTGGTGGCCTGCGAGATGCCGCCGCCCTGCAGGGTCTTGATCTTGCCGCCCTCGATGCCGCCGCCGGCCATCCAGCCGGCCGCCGCGGTGCGCTTGCCCAGCGTGGCGTTCATGCTGAAGGTCTCGCCGGGCTTCAGGAAGGTGCCGTTGACCATCCGGGCCGCCTTGCCGATGTTGTTCACCCGGTAGGCCGATCCCGGGTAGTAGGTGGTGAACTTCCCGGTGATCTCCTTGACCCCGAGCTTCTTGGCGTCCTCGGTGCTGAACTTGGCCTTCTGCACGGTGGCTTCGACGGTGACGGTGCGTCCGTCGGTCTTGTCCAGGACGCCGAGCGCGGCCTTGGCCAGGGCGTCCGGGTCGAGACCGATGCCGTCGACGGCGGGGATGATCTTCGGCTTGCCGTCGGCGATGGTGATGTCGGCGTCCTTCGGCTGCTTCAGGCCGAGCCCCTTGATCTCCTTGCCGGCCGCGGCGATCAGCTTCTCGGCGTCCAGCGCGGCGGCCAGGGTGCCGTCGGCTGGCCGGAAGGAGAGCCCCGCGGCGATCATCGCCGGGCTCAGCTGGAACGATCCGGACGATCCGGTCTTGACGGTGATCGGCGAAGCCAGCGCCGCCTTGCCGACGGTGGTCGCGACCTGGTCGGCCTCGGCGGTGGTGACCTCCGGCTCGGTCTGCGCGACCACGGCCGCGACCTGGTCGGAGCCGGCGAACTGCGCGGCGAGGGCGTCCGCGGTCTGCGGCTGCTGCACGGTGACCCCCGGCTTGCCCTCGGTGCGGACGATGCGGGCGTCGGTGACGCTCAGGCCGGCGTCGGTCGGCTTCACGTCGGCCTTCTCGGCCAGCCCGGCGACGGCGGCGGCCAGCTTCGGCTGGTCGCGGGTGACCACCGGGGCCTGCTCGCCCCCGCCGGTCAGCACGGTGACGATGGTGAGCGGGTTCCAGCTGCGGCCGGCCCCGGACGTGGCCACGGTGGCGGCGTAGTCGATGCCGAGCCCGAGCTCGGCGGCGGTGGTCCGCAGCGTCTGGTCACCGGCGGTGACGGTCAGCGGCCGGGTCAGCCGCGGCCCGAGTTCGGCCTGCAGCCTGGCCGTCGCGTCCGCCGTGCTCAACCCGCCGATCGGGACGCCGGCCACGGACGCGTTCCGCGGCGTGCTGTCGCCGGCCATCAGGTAGCCGGCCAGGTAGCCGCCGGCCAGCACCGCCACACCTCCTCCGGTCACCCACAGGGCACGTCGGCGGCCACCCCGCGCTGGCTTGTCGAAGGATGTGGACACGGGCGCTCCTGAGGTTCGGCGTCGGGTGTCCGGTCATTTTACGTGAGCGGGCCGAACCCCGGTCAGCCGCCGAGGCCACCGTCCAGCCGGATCGCGAAGGGCAGGCTCAGCACCCCGTGGGCGGTCAGCCCGAGCCGGGACGCGGCGTCCGCGATCAGGGTGTCGAGGTCGAGCCGGGCCGGGGCGAAGGTGACCGCCCCGGAGACCGACTCGCTGGATTCGGCGGGCCGGAGCTGCTTCAGGAAGCCCAGCATCGAGACGGCCCGGGCGGCCACCTCGTCGCGGCGCAGCCCGGCCAGCGCGCAGGCCCGGTCGATCGCCGTGCCCATGCCGCCCAGATGGTCGATCAGGCCGCGCTGCTTGGCGTCCAGGCCGGTCCACACCCGGCCGTGCGCCAGCGGCTCCAGGACGTCCAGCGCCATCCCGCGGTCGGCGGCGGCCTTCCCGGTGAAGTCGGCGTAGATGTCGTCCAGTCGGCGATCCAGCGCGGCCCACTGCTCGTCGCTGAACCGGCTGTTCGGCGACATGAAGGACGCCCAGGCGCCGGCCGTCACGTCGCTCATCACCAGGCCCAGCTTCTCCTTGATCCCGGTGCTGACGAATTTGCCGGCCAGGACGCCGATCGACCCGGTCAGCGTGGTGGGCTGAGCGACGATCTCGTCGGCCGGCATCGCCACGAAGTAGCCGCCGGAGGCCGCCACGTCGCCCATGCAGGCCACCACCGGACGCCCCGACTCGCGCAACCGCAGCACCTCGCGGCGGATCGCGTCCGAGGCGATGTAGGAGCCGCCGGGCGAATCCACTCGGAGCACCACCGCCTTGACCTGATCGTCCGCGGCAGCCGCCCGCAGCTGCTGGCAGACCACCTCGGACGCCGCGACCGGCTGGCCGCCACCCTGCCGCGGCGGGCGTCCGGTGACGATCCCGCCGCGCACCTCGACCATCGCGACGGCCGGCTTCAACCGGGCCTGCACCAGCTCTTTCGCCGCCGACACCTTGCTGTAGCGATGCACGAAGCGCAGGCTCGCGGTCTCACCGGCCCAGGCCCGGCGGGCCTCGGCGTACACCTCGTCGCGGTACCCGATCCGGTCGATCAGGCCGTGCTCCCGGGCCTGCTCGGCGGTCAGCATGCCGGCGTCCACGCTGGCCCAGACCTGCTCGGCGCTGCGCCCCCGGCGCTGCGCGATGGTGTCGACCGCCCAGTGCGTGATCGAGTTGACGATCTGCTGCATCATCTCGGTGTTCGCCGGACTGATCTCGTGCGCCGCGTAGGTGTCGGCGGCGGTCTTGTACTCCTTGCGCTGCCCGAATTGCGGCTCCAGGCCCACCTTGTCGAAGACGCCGCGGAGCAGGGTGATCTGGGCCCGCAGCCCGCCCAGCCCGAGTTCCCCGGACGGCTGCAGCCAGACCTGCTCGGCGTGCGCGGCCAGGGTGTAGGGCAGCAGTCCGCCGCTGAACTCGCCGAACGATTCGGTGTAGGCCCAGACCGGCTTGTGCTCGGCGAAGCCCGCGATCAGGTCGGCCAGTTCGCAGCACTGCGAGGCGCTGATCGGGCAGGTGCCCAGGTGCACGATCAGGCCGGCGACCGCCGGGTCGGCGGCCGCCTCGGCCAGGCCGTCGCGCAGCGCGCGCATGGTCGGAGCGTTGATCAGCCGGAACGCCTCCAGCGGGTTGGCGGGGGCATTGCTCAGCACCGAGTGGTCCAGGTCGAGTTCGAGGATGACTCGGTCACCGGCGGGGGATTTGCGCAACAACGACGTCAGCATGGCGAGAGGATCCATGGCGACAGCGTATGCCGCTCCGGCTCGCCGACCGTGGACAACGCGAACCTGCCGCGGACGCCGAGCCGACGGATCGGTGGTCATCAGCGCGCCACCGCCGCACCGACCGGCCCAAGGTCCGAGGATGTGGGGATGATCACGCGTGAACAGTCTCGAATCCGGGCATGGCGCCGGATCGGCACACCGGCGGTGGCGACCGCGCTGATCGGCCTGGTCCTGGGCGGCTGCGCCCGGGTCAACCCGCTCAGCACCACAGCCCCCTCCGACACCCCTATCGCGTCGGCGTCCGGCACACCGGGGACATCCTCCGAATCTCCCTCGCCCTCCCTCTCCCCCAGCGCCCCGGCATCGGACGGCCCGGAGGTGGCGGCGACCGGGACCCTGAAGCTGTACTCCCCCGCCAGCACCAAGCTCGCCGGAACCTGCCGCAGCATCGCCGGCGTCCCCACCCTGACCGTGGCCGATCACACCAACGACTTCTTCGAGACCGTGGACGTCGTGGTGGCCCTGTCGGCGCAGAAGAAGGCGGTGCAGAAGCTGACCATCCAGCTGGGCGAGGACTCCGAACTGGTCAAGCGGTCGCTGAGCTACGACGCCGCCCAACCGGCCAAGGACACCTCGGCCGAAGTGACGGCGAAGGGGTCGGAGTACACGGTGTCCGGCAAGCTGGCCAGCGAGGAGAACGGCAAGGCTGCCGGCACCATGCCGGTGACGCTGGTGGTGACCTGCGCCGGCCCGGACTGGTAGCCGCCACCCCTGAGCACCGCCACCCCGAGCACCGACGCCCAGAGCATCGTCCCCCTGAGCGCCGGCTCCCTTGGGCATCGAAGGACTTCGGCGCCCAAGGGTCCGCGCTCAGCGACCCTGCGGGCCGGCTATTTCGCGATGGTGACGGAGACCTTCTTCTCCACGGTGGTGTAGCCCGGCTTGGTGCCGCGCACCACCACGCCGATGGTGGCGCCCTTGTCCTTGCCGGTGAGCTTGTAGCTGGTCTTGGTGGCCCCGGAGATCGGCGCACTGCCGCGGTACCACTGGTAGCTCAGCGCCACCGTGCCCGGTCCCCAGTCGCCGCCGTTCGCGGTCAGCGTCTTGCCCACCTTGCGGGTGCCGGCGATGGTCGGCGTCTTGGCGGTCAGCACGCCCTTGGCGACGGCGGCGGTGGGCTCCGAGGTCCGGCTGGCCGGGACGTAGCCGCTCAGGCTGCCGCTCACCTTGACCGTCATCGCCGCCCCGGCGTCGGTGGCGGTCAACAGGTAGCTCCGCTTGTCGGTGCCCTTGACGGCGACGCCGTCGCGGTACCACTGGTAGGACAGTACGGTCGCGGCCGGCGTCCAGCTGCCCGGCTGGGCGGTCAGGGTGCTGCCGACCCGGACGGTGCCGGAGATGGTCGGGGTGCTCGCGGTCAGCAGCCGCGGGACGGCTGCGGTGGCCGCCGAGACCCGGGTCACCGGCGCATAGCCGGTCTTGCTGGCCGTCACCGCGACGCTCAGCGTCGAGCCGGCGTCCGCCGTCGTCACCGGGTAGCTGGACTTGGTGGCTCCGTCGATCCGGGCGCCGCCGCGGTACCACTGGTAGGCCAGGCTGACCGGTGCCGGCGCCCAGGTTCCGGGTGCCGCGGTCAGCGTGCCGCCGACCTTCGCCTCACCGGAGACCGTCGGCGTCGGCGTCTGGGACAGGCTCAGCAGCGGCACGGCGGCGGTCTTGGCGGAGATCCGCACCGTGGTGGTGTAGAGCCGCCGGGATCCGGTCACCCGGACGCTCAGCGCGTGGCCGGCGTCCGACACCGTCACCGGGTAGCTGCTCGCGGTCGCGCCGCCGATCTTGGTGTCGCTGCGGTACCACTGGTAGCTGAGCCGGACCGAGCCCGGGCCCCAGCTGCCGGGCGCGACGGTGAGCTTCTGCCCGACGGCGGGCTTGCCGGAGATCTTCGGGGCGCCGGCGTCCAGGGTCATGAACAGCGCCGCCCAGGTTCCGGAGTCGACCACGCCGCTGGCGGTGCGGCCCGCCGACGCCTGGAACTGCTTGACCGCGGACGCCGTGTCGTCGGTGAAGCTCGACGACGTCCCGGCGTCGTAGCCGGCGGCGGCGAGCAGGGTGGCCAGTGCGCTGACCGCACCGCCCTTGGCTCCGCTGGAGAGCTTGACCGCCAGTGCACCCAGGGTGATCGGGCCGGCCTCCCCGTCCACGGTCAGCTTCTTCGCCTTCTGGAATTTCTTCACCGCCGCGACGGTGGCCGCGTCGTACTTGCCGGTGGTGGGAACCGCGTAGCCGGCGACGCCCAGCAGGTACTGGGCCGCGGTCACCTTGGCGCCGGAGTCACCCGAGACCAGGACCAGGTTGAACGGCACCACGTCGTGGTCGCGCAGGCCGTAGCTCTCGATCAGCTGGGTCAGCTTGGCCGCGTAGCCGGCGGCGTCCTTGGGGCGGTCCGCCGCGGCGACGGCCTTCACGTAGGCCGACACGTCGCCGATCGCCGCCCGTGCCGCGCTGTAGCCGGAATCTTCCGCGACGGCCGCGGCGTGCGCGGCGACGGAGTCCGCGATCGAGCTGAACTTGGCGTACTTGGTTCCGGAGATCGTCACGCAGCCGGACTGCAGCCGGCTCGCCGCGGACGCGGTCACTCCGTCGCTGCCGGCCAGCCGGAAGGTGGACAGCCGGCGCAGGCCGGCGTAGTACTTGCGGGTCTTCCAGTAGCTGAGCGTGGTCCGCACCACGCCGTAGGCACGGCTGCGGGCCTCGATGATCCGCCAATCGCCCCCGGAGAGCTTCTGAGTGAGCACCGCGACGTGGCCGATGCCGTTCGAGCGGGCCGGGTTGTTGCGCAGGAAGACCAGGTCGCCGACCTTGGGCGAGCCGGTCACCTTCTTGGTCGCGTCGTACTGCCAGGCGGCCAGGTCGGTGATCTTGTTGCCGGAGCGCCCGTAGAGCCACTCCACCAGTTCCGAGCAGTCGAATTTGGCCGGGTCGGTGTTGCTGATGGCTGCCTCGGCACCGAGCACGTACGGCTTGCCGACCTGGGCGTCGGCCAGCTTCGCGAACTGCGCCGGCGTCATCGCCGAGCTGCAGCGGGTGTTGAAGTAGTTCTTGGCCTGCTTGGCCGCCGAGGACGTCCCCCAGTCACTGTCGGCGATGGCCTGCGCGATCGACACCGAGGCCGGCACCCCGTAGTCCTTCTGCGCCTGCTGCGCCGGTCCGACCAGGCTCTTGATGAACGCCTTCTGGGCGGCCGAGATGGTAGCGGCACCGACATCCGGGACATCGGACGCGATGAGGCCGGCCGTCAGAGTCACAGCAACGGCCATGGACAACAACTTCGATGGGGGGCGCACATCATTTAGCTATCGACCGACCATTGCCCAAGGCAAGTCGCACCATGAGGATCTGCCCTCAGGTCTTCCTCAGCCGCGCCTATGACTAGGGGTTTTGCCGTGGACTTTTCCTCAACTAAACATTCAGAGTTGGGTTGAAAATCTCAGACAGACCGCTCTGCGGGACTGTCGGGCACCATCCGGATAACCGGCCGCCAACCCATCGAAAAGGACGCCGAAAAGGGCATCGGAATTACATTGGTGTAATTTATCGCGCATCCATGGAGAGCCTTGGAAACTACATTGATGTCATTTGTTCGGCGGTCGCCGGCGCCGCAGCGAGAGGCGTCCCCCAGCGCCCGGGACGGTGCGGTTCCGGACCGGAACGAGGACGGTCCGGGTGTGCTGCCCCTGGCAAGGCCCGCGCCGCTCGGCTGAGGTGCGGTTCCGGGCCGGAACGAGGACGGTCCGGGCATCGCGAGTGCGATGCCCGGACCGTTGGCTCGGTTCGGTGAGATCAGCCGATCAGCGCCCGGGCCTTGTCGGCCACCGCCTGCGCGGTGATGCCGTACTTCTCGAACAACAGCGCACCATCGGCGGAAGCGCCGAAGTGATCGATGCCGACCGCCTCGGTGTTGCCGCCGAGCAGGTCCTTCCACCCCACCACGACACCGGCCTCGACGACCACCTTCGGCGTACCGGCCGGCAACACCTGCTCGCGGTACTCGTCGCTTTGGGCTTGGAACCACTCCACGCAGGGCAGCGACACCACCCGGGCCGGCACCCCCTCAGCCTCCAGCGCCTCGGCCGCAGCCAGCGCCAACTGCAACTCCGACCCGGTGCCGACCAGGACGACCTTGGGCTCCGCGGAGGCCTCCTTGAGCACATAGCCGCCCAGCGCGGTGTTCTCCGCACCGGCCAGGCCGGACCCCTCGGAACGATCCAGGGTCGGCACGTTCTGCCTCGACAGGATCAACGCCGCCGGCCGGTTCTTGCTGCGCAGGATCTGCGCCCAGGCATGCGCGGTCTCGTTGGCATCACCGGGACGCACCACGTCCAGATTCGGAGTCAGCCGCAACCCCATCACCTGCTCGATCGGCTGATGGGTGGGACCGTCCTCACCGACACCGATCGAGTCATGGGTGTAGACGAAAATGGACGGCACATGCGACAACCCCGCCAGCCGCGGCGTGATCCGCATGTAGTCGACGAACGCCAGGAAGGTGCCGCCGTAGACCCGGGACAGGCCGTCCATCGTGATCGCGTTCAGGATGTTGCCCATCGCGTGCTCGCGGATACCGAAGTGCAACGTCCGGCCCCCCGGGGCACCGGTGAACTCGTGACTGGACCGCTCCGCCGGAATGAACGAACCGACACCGGCCATGGTGGTGTTGTTCGAACCGGCCAGGTCGGCCGATCCGCCCCACAACTCCGGCACCGCGCCGGCCAGCGCCGACAACACCTTGCCCGAAGCCGCCCGGGTCGCCATCGAACCCGGCTCGAAGACCGGCAGCGCCGCGTCCAGACCCTCCGGCGCCTCCTTGGCGAGCACCCGGTCCAGCAGCGCGGCCTTCTCCGGGTTGGCCGAACGCCACGCCTCGAACCGCGGATCCCACTGCGCCCGCAGTTCCTTGGCGCGAGCGGCAGCATTCGCGCGGGTCACGTCCACCACCGCGGTATCGACCGCGAACGGGACATCCTCGAAACCGAGCTCCTTCTTCAGCCCGCTGATCTCGGCAGCACCCAGCTTCGCGCCATGCACACTGTGATCGCCCGCCTTGGTCGGCAACGGCCACCCGATGATCGTGGTCACCTTGATGAAGTGCGGCTTGTCGGTGACCTGCCGGGCCCGCTCCAACACGTCGTACAGCTCGGCGACCTTCTCCTCGTAGCTGGTGAAACCGTTGGTGAAGTCGACGTGGTAGGTGTCCCAACCGTAGGCGGCATAGCGCGCCTGGACGTCCTCGGAGAACGCGATCTTGGTGTCACCCTCGATCGAGATCCGGTTGTCGTCATAGATCAGGAACAGATTGCCCAGCTCCTGGGTCGCGGCCAGCGAGGACGCCTCACCCGAGACCCCCTCCTGCATGCAGCCGTCACCGGCGATGCAGTACACGTCATGATCGAACACCGACTCGCCCGGCGCCGACGCCGGATCGTACAGCTCCCGCGCATGCCGGGCGCTCATCGCGAAGCCGACCGCGTTCGCCACCCCCGCACCCAACGGGCCCGTGGTGCACTCGACACCCTTGGTCAGGCCGAACTCCGGATGACCCGGGGTCAACGAATCCCACGTCCGCAAGCTCTCGATGTCGCCCAGCTCAAGACCGAAACCGTTCAGATACAACTGGGTGTACTGGGTCAGCGACGAATGCCCCGCCGACAACACGAACCGGTCCCGACCCAACCAACGCGAATCCGACGGATCCGACTTCATCACCTTGGCATAGAGCAGGTAAGCGATCGGCGCCAGCGACACCGCCGTGCCCGGGTGACCGTTGCCGACCTTCTCGACGGCATCGGCGGCCAGCACGCGGGCGATGTCGACCGCCTTCGCGTCCTGCTCCGTCCAGGTCAGATTGCTCATGGAAATCGTCCTCTCGGTGCCACGCCTCACTGCGTGGAGACATAGGTGAACCCAACGGCCCCAACCCTATTGGTTCCCCGGAGGCGGTGAGCAGCCGGTCCAAGCGAACGGAACGCAGACGAGCATCCGTTCAGCCGCGGCAGCGGCTCGGACGGACGTTCACCGGCCGCGGCTACCCCTCCAGCGCCCGGCCGGTCTGCTCGGGCAGCGCCAGGGCGGCACCGGCGGCGAGCAGGAAGGCCACCCCGAAGACGCCGAAGACCAGCACCATGCCGCCCGCGCCGAGCAGCAGCGGAACGCTCAGCGGCGCGATCATGGACGCGATCCGTCCGAACGCGGCCGCCGCGCCGGTGCCCTTGCCGCGCACCCCGGTCGGGTAGATCTCCGGGCCGACCGCGTACAGCGCGCCCCAGGCGCCCAGGTTGAAGAAGGACAGCGCGCAGCCGGTGACGATGATCATGGTCTCGGTGCTGGCGAAGCCGAACGCGGCCGCGGCCAGGGCCGAGCCGGCCAGGAACACCGACAGGGTGCTGCGGCGTCCCCACTTCTCGATCAGCCAGGCGGCGACGGCGTAGCCGGGCACCTGGGCGAGGGTGATGATCAGGGTGAACTCGAAGGAGCGCACCAGCGGGAAGCCGCGCTGCACCAGCAGGGTCGGGATCCAGGTGAACGCGCCGTAGTAGGACAGGTTGATGCAGAACCAGACCGCCCACAGCGCCGCGGTCCGGGCCCGGTAGCCGGGCGACCAGATCGAGTCGGTGGGGGTGGCCTTGGCGGCCGGGAGTTCCGGGCTGGGCACCGGGGCGATGCCGGCGGATTCCTCGAAGCCGCGGACGGCGGCCTCGGCTTCGTCCAGGCGTCCCTTGGCCTCCAGGAAGCGGACCGACTCGGGCAGTCCCCAGCGGATCACCGCCGCGTAGATGGTGGGCACCACGCCGACCGCCAGCGCCCAGCGCCAGCCGTCCGGGGAGGCCGGCACCACCAGGTAGCCGATCAGCGCGGCCAGGATCCAGCCGATCGCCCAGAACGCCTCCAGCGCCACCACCACCCGGCCCCGGATGGCCCGCGGCGCATACTCGCTGACCAGGGTGGACGCCACCGGCAGTTCGGCGCCGAGGCCGATGCCGACGACGAAGCGCAGCACGATCAGCATCGCCACGCTGCCGACCAGCGCGGACGCCCCGGTGGCGACGCCGTAGACCAGCAGGGTGAGCGCGAAGACCTGGCGGCGTCCGAGCTTGTCGGCGAGCAGTCCGCCGAGCGAGGCCCCGATGGCCATCCCGACGAAGCCGATCGAGCCGATCAAGGACAGCGTGCCCGAGTCGAGCTTCCATTGCGTCGCCAGGGCCGCCATCACGAAGGAGATCAGCCCGACGTCCATGGCGTCCAGGGCCCAGCCCAGGCCGGAGCCGACCAGCAGCCGGCCGTGCTTGCGGGTGAACGGAAGCCGGTCGAGACGCTCCGAGCGGGTCAGCGCGGTATCGAGGTCAGCCATTATTGGTCCTCCTTGCCAATAAGCTGCCTCAGTGTAGGCCCTGTCGCCGGGGCCGGGCGTCCGAGAGCGGCCGGATCGGACGCCGCCGTCGGCGGATCGGGCCAGCTGTCGGCGGGACCGGGCATGGGTCAACGGCCGGTCATCGGTCGGACAGGGCAACGGTCGGACAGGGCATCGGTCGGACAGGGCATCGGTCGGACAGGGCATCGGTCAGCGGCCGGTGCGCTCCCGCCACCGGGCGATCAGGACGTCCAGCGCCTCCAGTTCCACGCCGCCGCCTGCGAAGGCGGCCAGGCTGCGCATCGGCTGGGTGCCCATGCCGCGCAGGAAGGCGGGTTCCAGGATCACCGCCGGCGCCTGCCCGCCGGCGATCGCCTCGGTGAGCAGCTCGCGTCCGACCGGATCGGCCACCCATTCGAACAGCGTGGAGAGCCGGCCCAGCGGGGCGGTGACCGGCGGCGCGTCGATGTGCAGCGTCTCGGCGAGCACGATGTCGCGGGAGTTCCGGCCGATCTCGACCACGAACTCGCCGGCCTCGATCACCCAGCGTCCGAACCGTTCGGAGTAGTAGGCGAACGCCCGGGCGTCCAGGTCGATGGTCACCCGGGTGCTCTCACCGGGTTCCAGGGCGACTTTGGCGAAGCCCTTCAGTTCCCGGATCGGACGGTCCACCGCACATTCGGGGTCGCGCAGGTAGAGCTGCACCACCTCGGCGCCGGCACGGTCCCCGGTGTTGGTCACAGTGACGCTCACCGCGGCCCGCAGCGAGTCGTCCGCGGCCGTGCCGGAGATGTCGACGGCCAGGTTGGTGAGGTCGAAGGTGGTGTACGACAGGCCGAATCCGAACGGGAAGGCGACGTCCTGTTCGGCCTTGTCGTAGGCCCGGTAGCCGATGTAGATGCCTTCGCCGTAGTCGACGATGTGGTCCCCGCCGGGGAAGTTGAGGTAGGAGGGGTTGTCCTGCAGCCGCAGCGGCAGGGTCTCGGCCAGCCGTCCGGACGGGTTCACCGCGCCGCTCAGCACGTCGGCGATCGCTCCCCCGGACGCCTGCCCGCCGAGCCAGGCCTCGACCAACCCGCGGGCGTGCGGCAACACCGGACGCAGGTCGACCGGGGCGCCGTTGACCAGCACGACGACCACCCGCGGGTTGCGCCGGGCCACCGCGGCCAGCACGGCCAGCTGGTCGGCGGGCAGGTCGAGGTGCACCCGGTCGAAGCCCTCGGACTCGTCGAGATCCGGCAGCCCGATGAACACCACGGCGACGTCCGCACCGGCTGCCGCCGCGGCCGCCTGCCGGCGCAGTTCGGCCGGGTCGGCGTCCGGACCGTCGGGCAGCAGGTAGCCGGGGGCGAAGGTGAGGTTGCCGAATCGGGACCGCAACGCGTCCAGCGGGAGGTCGACCCGGGTCGGGTTGACCTCGGACGAGCCGGCGCCCTGGAACCGCGGGGTGCGGGCGAACTCGCCGATCACCGCGACGGACCCGGTTGCCGGCAGCGGCAGCAGCGCGTCGTCGTTGGCCAGCAGCACCACCGATTCGGCGGCAGCGGCCCGGGCCAGGGCGTGGTGGGCGTCGGCGTCGAAGGTCTCCTCGCGATCCAGCACGCCGATCCCCTTGGCGACCAGTTCCAGCACCGTCCTGGCGCGCGCGTCCAGCACCGCGGCGTCCAGTTCGCCGGCCTCGACGGCGGCGACCACGGCGTCCGGGCTGTGCGGCAGCAGCGGCGGCATCTCCAGGTCGGTGCCGGCCCGCAGCGCCGGGACCCGGTCGTAGACCGCGCCCCAGTCGGACACCACCAGGCCGTCGAAGCCGAACTCGCCGCGCAGCACCTCGTCGAGCAGCCAGTGGTGCTCGCTGGCCGGGGTGCCGTTGACGGAGTTGTAGGAGCACATCACCGTCCAGGGCCGGCTCGCCCTCACCACCCGCTCGAAGCCGGCCAGGTACAGCTCGCGGAGCGCCCGTTCGCTGACCCGGACGTCGATCCGCTGCCGGTCGGTCTCCTGGTTGTTGGCGGCGTAGTGCTTCACCGAGGCGCCCACGTCACCGCCGGACTGGATGCCGTCGACCATCCCGACGGCGAGCTCACCGGCCAGCACGGGGTCTTCCGAGAAGTACTCGAAGTTGCGGCCGCACAAGGGGGAACGCTTCAGGTTGATGCCCGGGCCGAGGATCACCGAGAGCTTCCGGGCGCGGGCCTCCTGGGCCAGCGCGACGCCGATCTGGCGGGCCAGGGCAGGATTCCACGACGACGCCAGCGCCGAGGCGGTCGGGAAGCAGGTGGCGGTGAGTTCGTCCTCGTTGACCAGGCCGCGGCCGCTCGCGGACTGGGAGCGCAGGCCGTGCGGGCCGTCGCACATCATGATCGCCGGGACGCCGAGCCGCTCGATCGGCCGGGTCAGCCAGAAGCTGGACCCGCTGGTCAGGGCGGCCTTCTCGGCCAGGGTGAGTTGCTGCAGCACGGCGGCGACGTCGAACGTCACGGATCCTCCTCGATCGGCCGGGCAGCGGCCCGGGACCGGTCAGTCTAGGGCGGGCCGTCCGCCCCCACCCCGGCCCCCAACCCCGCGCTCGCCTAACAATTTGGCGCTCGCTGAGTTCAGCGAGCGCCAAATAGTTAGGCGAGCGGCGGGACTAGGGTGAATGGATGCGGATCCTGCTGACCGGCAGTAACGGTTTCGTGGGCGGACGGGTGGCTGCGACTGCGCGCCGGCGCGGCTGGCAGGTGATCGGGCTGGGGCGCCAGCCGCGTCCGAACGGCCCGGTGGAGGCCTACCACCGGCACGACCTGGCCGATCCGCTGCGACTGGACGAGACGGTGGACGCGGTGGTGCATTGCGCCGCGCTGGCCTCGCCGTGGGCCCGTCCGGAGGCCTACCGGCGGGCCAATGTGGACGGCACCCGGCACGTCCTGGAGTGGGCCCGCTCCCACGGCACGCCGCCGGTGCACTACGTGTCGTCGTCCAGCGTCTTCTACATCCAGGCCGACCAGCTCGGCATCACCGAGGACTCCCCGATCCCGGCGCCGGAGCGGCAGATCAACGTCTACTCGCGCAGCAAGCTGGCCGGTGAGCGGCTGATGCGGGCCTACGCGGGCGCCTGGAGCATCGTGCGCCCACGGGCGGTGTTCGGACCCGGCGACACGGTGCTGCTGCCGCGGGTGGTGCAGGCCGCCAGAGCCGGACGGCTGCCGCTGCTGGTGCGTCGCGACCCGTCCCCGGTGCTGACCGACCTGACCCACGTCGACGTGGTGGCCCACTACATCGTCGAGGCGGTGGCTCACGGCGTCACCGGCGCGGTCAACCTGACCAACGGCGAGCCGGTCGAGCTGTACCCGTTCCTGTTCGGGCTGCTGGACGACCTGGGCCTGCCGCGTCCGGCCCGCCGGGTGCCGGTCGGGGCCGCGATGGCGCTGGCCAGGGGTTCGGAGATCGCCTCGGCCACCGTGCTGGGCTATCGCGAGCCGCCGATCACCACCTTCGGGGTGTCGATGTTCACCCACTCCAAGACCTTCGACGTGACCCGCTGCCGCACCCTGCTGGGCCCGCCCCCGTTCAGCGTCGAGGACGGTCGGCGCGACCTGGTGCAGTGGTGGCGAAACGGCGGGCACTGAGTGATGCCGGGCCTGGGACCGCTCGCTCTCTTGCACGACCACGTGGGGTACTGGACTGAAGCTCCTTGTCGCGCTCATGATGGATGCATGGAGAGCGAAGAGCAGGTCGCCGTCGTCTGGGGCTCCTGGCACGACGCCCCGCCGCTGCCGGACGACATCGACGACGTCGACCCCGAAGTCATCGAGTTGTTCGAGAACGGCGGCAAGTAGCCACAGCGGCTGCGGAGGACGTACCGGAGATCAGCCTTCCCGGCGCACCCGGCGGCGTTTGGCGGTCGGCGGCTCCACCGGCCAGGGCATCCCGATGATCTCGGGCACCACCAGGCCGCGGGAGCGCAGCAGCCCCTGCAGTGCCAGGTGCGCGGACGCCTGGGCGCGCTGCGGACGGACCGCCAGCCGCAGGCTGCCGTCGGTCCGCTGCACCAGCCGGAAGTCGGCCACCGCGGGAGCGGCCAGGATCGCAGCCCGGACGAAATCGGCGAACAGCGGACGAGTCTCACCCGCCGGCGTCGCGAACTGCAGCACGTCGTCGGCCCGACCCTCGATGCGGGCCACGGTCGCGAACGGCGAACCGCACGGGCAGGCGTCCGGTCCGGGCAGCAGCACGTCGCCCAGCCGGTAGCGGATGATGGCCTGGCTGCGCCGGTACAGGTCGGTGACGATCGGCACGAACCGGCCGCTGGCTTCGTCGATCACCTCGCGTTCGACGTGCACCAGGTCTTCGTTCAGGTGCAGCGTGCCGTGGCCGCAGCTGATCCCCAGGAAGCCCTCGGTGGCCTGGTAGACCTGCCGCACTCCGACCCCGAAGCCGGCCGAGACCCGGGCCGCGACGTCGTCGTCCAGGACATCCGCGATCGAGTAGACCACCGGGGGCGGGGCCGGTGCAGACCAGCCCGGCCAGCGGGCGGCGAGGTCGTCCAGCAGCTGCGGCGGGGCGGCCAGCACGGTCGGCGCGAACGCCCGCAGTTGCTCGGCGACGGCGTCCGGATCGAGGGCGAGGTCGATGTAGCGGAAGACGACCCGGCCGCCGTCCACCGACTGGTAGAGCGGGCCGCCGGAACGCAGCACCAGCGCCACCCGAGCCGGTTCGCGCAGGCTGGGCAGCGCCTTGGCCAGCACGGTGCCGGCCCAGCGGGCCCGCTCCTGCGGCGAGGTGAGGAAGACGCCCTGGCGTCCGGAGGTGCCCGACGACAACCCGACGCTGACCCCGGCCAGGGTGGCGTCGAAGGTCCGCGCGGCCTCGGCCTCGCGGGCGGCCGCCAGGCACTCGTCGAGGCTCAGCCCGCGATCGTTGAGACCGTCGAAGTGCTCCAGCCAGCCGGCCTTGTCGAGCACCGGGAAGGCGTCCAGCTCAGTCGCCTCGACGCCGGCGTGGTACGGGAACACCCGGCGGGCCCGGCCGAGCACGGCCCGCAACCGCCGGCGCTGGTACCGCTCCAGTGCCCCCCGGCTGCCGAACCGGCGCAGCCGGGTGCCGAGCAGCGCGCCCAGCACGCGCCACCGGTCAGCCACGGCCACCGACCCGATCGAGGCTGGCGACACAGTGCGACGGCACGATCGCCAGTTCGGGACGGTCCGCGTGCAGCCGGGTCAGCTCACCGACCACCTCTTCACAGCGCGGCCGGTCGCCACGCAACGGCGGCGGCGGCAACTCGCCGTGGGTGAAGGCACGCTCGTTCCACACCGCGTCCCCGACCAATAGGACGCCGTCGGCACCGACGCGCGGCAGCCACAGCCCCAGGTGTCCGTCGGTGTGCCCGGGCAGCGGCAGCACGAACGCCGCGCCGTCGCCGAACAGGTCGTAGCCGTTGCGCAGCCGCCCGCCCAGCCCGGTGCCACCGACCGCCAGCCCGGCCAGCGGCAGCAGCCGATCCTCGATGTCGTCGGGTAGCAGCGCGGGCACGAAGCCGTGCCGGGTGTTCACCCAGGCCGAGCGAGTTCGCCAGCCGGACGCCAGGGCACCGTCCCCGACCACCACCCGGGCCTCCGGGAAGTCGCGCAAACCGGCGACGTGATCGCCGTGCAGGTGCGAGAGCACGATCAGCCGGACCTGCTCGGGCGCGACGCCGCGCTGTCGCAGCTGGGTCACCACGGCGTCCGAGGCATCGCAGGTCACCGGCAGCAGCGCCGCGTACAGCCGGTACGGCAGCGCCGCGGTCGCGGTGTGGAAGCGGGGCGCGTAACCGGTGTCGAACAGCGCCACCCCGCCGTCCGGGTGCGGGATCACCGCCACCGCGGACGGGAACTCGATCGGTCGCCAAGCCCCGCCGCGGCGGACGAACCGCTCCAGCTGGACGCAGTGCCCGGCGATCAGCAGCGCGAACCCGTCCCTCGGAAATCCGGTCATCGGAACAGTCTCTCCCTCATCGAGCCGTTCAGTAGCGCAGCACCGCGCCGCCGAACAGCAGCCCGGCGCCGGTGCCGATCAGCAGGCACAGCTGGCCGCGGCGCAACCGACCGGTGTCGACGGCGTGGGCCAGGGCGGTCGGCATGGACGCCGACACCTGGTTGCCGCGCTCGGCGAGGATGTCGATCACCGTCCCGGGACGCACCGGCAGCCGCTCGCGGAGGAACCGCAAGCCCAGCCCGGACGCCTGGTGCGGCACCACCGCGTCGATCGCGTCCGCACTCACCCCGGCCTCGGCCAGCAGCCCGTCCAGGAAGCCGGGCATCTCCCGGGCAACCAGCTTCATCATGCCCAGGCCGTCCATGGTGAACAGGTAGTCGTCCGGGCTCGGCGGCGGGGTGATCGCGTTCCACCGGGTGCCGCCGGCCGGGATCCGGCACAGCCCGGCCGCGCTCGGGTAGCCGGTGAGCCGCAGCGCCAGGATCTCCGAGCTCGGCGACCTCTCCAGCAGCACCGCCGCGGCGCCGTCGCCGAACAGCGCGCTGGATTCCAGGTCGGCGTGGTTGAGGCCCTTGGAGGCGATGTCGACGGCCGCCACCGCGACCCGGCGCCACCCTCCGGCGGCCATCCCGAAGCAGGCCTGCTGCAGGGCGGTCAGGAAACCCAGGCAGGAGGCGTTGACGTCGAACGCCTGCAGGACGCCGTCGCGCGCCCCAAGCCGGGCCGCGGTCAGCATCGCGGTGGTCGGCATCGGTTGCTCCGGCGCCACCGAGGCGACGATCAGGGCATCCAGGTCGTCGACGCTCCAACCAGCCCGGTCCAGCGCCTGGGCAACGGCGTCCGCGGTCATCCCGAGGCTGGTCTCGTCCGGCCCGATCCAGTGCCGCGCGACCACCCCGGAGCGGGCCAGCGTGGTGCCGGACGCTCGGCCGTGAGCGGCGTCCAACTCCGCCGAACTCACCCGCACAGCGGGGGTGTGACTGCCCACCGAGACGATCCGAACCGGCCACGACATGGCGGCAAAGGTAGCAGCCGGTCGGACCGGTCCCGGCGCCGCTCCCAGCTCGCGGCGGAGCCCTCAGCCGGGGACCCGGTCGTCCTCCCAGGCGGTCGGCACCATCACGCGTCCGGCCAATTCCACCGGCACCTCGGCGATGTCGTCCGGCCAGTTCAGCGTCACCGCCGGCCCGTCGGGACGGACGTCGGCCGCAGCGGCGTCCCGGCCGTGCCGCTTGTGCGCGGTGGCGACCATCAGCTTGATCCGGTTCAGCTGGTTGGTCTCCGAGGCCCCCGGGTCGTAGTCGACCGAGACGATGTTGGCCTGCGGATGCCGGCGCCGCAGCTCGGCGAACATGCCCTTGCCGACCACGTGGTTGGGCAGGCAGGCGAACGGCTGGGCGCAGATGATGTTCGGCGCACCGATCTCGATCAACTCGACCATTTCGGCGGTAAGCAGCCAGCCCTCGCCGGCCCGGGTGCCGATCGAGATGATCCCGTCGGCCTTCGCGGCCAGGTCTTTCATGGTCGGCGGAATGTCGAATTTCCCGCTGCGGCGCAGCGCGGTCGCCACCGGCTGCTGGAATTTCTCGATCAGCCAGGTGACCATCTTCTTCACGTGATGCGAGCGCGGCCCGATCCCGAGGGTCTCCCACTGGTACTGCGCCGAATACAGCGGCATCAGGAAGAACTGCAGAATGCCGGGCAGCACCGCCTCACAACCTTCGGCTTCGACCACGTCGACGACGTGATTATTGGCGTCCGGATGGAATTTGACCAGGATCTCGCCGACGATGCCGACCCGCGGTTTGCGGGGTTCGTCGCGCAGCGGCAGGGCATGGAAGTCGCGGACGATGGCGCGGATCAGGCCGGTGTAGCCGATGCTGCGGCCCAGCGTCGCGGAATGCCCGCCGGCCTGCAGGAACTCCTGGCAGACCACGTCCCATTTGTCGTAGAGCGCCTTCGCGGCTCCCGGCACCGCCTCGTAGGGACGGGTGCGCAGCAGCACGGTCTGCAGCAGGTCGCCGAGGATCAGCGCCTGCACCGCCGGCATCAGCAGCGACGGGGTGATCGTGAAGCCGGGGTTCGTCTCCAGCCCCTGGACGCTGATCGCCAGCACCGGCACCTGCGGGTAGCCGGCGTCCGCCAGCGCCTTGCGCAGCAGCCCGACGTAGTTGGTGGCCCGGCACATTCCGCCGGTCTGGGTGATCGCCACCGACGTCCGGTCCGGGTCGGCCTCGCCGGAGCGGATCTTGTTGACCAGCTGGCCGACCACCATGATCGCCGGGAAGCAGGCGTCGTTGTTGACGTACTTGAGCCCCACTTCGACGTCCTCGGCGCTGGCCCGCTCCAGCAGCCGGACGTCGAGGCCGAGCTTGCGCAGCACCGGGATGACCAGCCGGAAGTGCACCGGGGCCATCTGCGGCGCGTAGATGGTGTGGGTGTCGCGGGCGGTCTCGTCGAACAGCCGGCGCTCGCCGAGCGGGCCGAAGGTGCTCACCGTCGCCGAACCGCGCCGCTCCGCGGCGGCCGCCTTCATCGACCGCAGCCGGATGGTGGCCGCCCCCAGATTCGACACCTCGTCGATCTTGAGCAGGGTGTACATGTCGCCGGCCTGCTCCAGGATCTCCTGCACCTGATCGGTGGTGATGGCGTCCACCCCGCAGCCGAACGAGTTCAGCTGCACCAGGTGCAGGTCGGGCTGCCTGGTCACCGTCGCCGCGGCCTCGTAGAGCCGGGTGTGGTACGCCCACTGGTCGCGGACCCGGATCGGACGCGCCAACCGCGGCTCGCCGGGGTCGATGATCGCGTCCTCGGTGAGCACCGCCATGCCGAGCCCGTTGATCAGGCTGGGCAGGCCGTGGTTGACCTCCGGATCGACGTGGTACGGACGCCCGGCCAGCACGATGCCCTTGATCCGGTGCTCGGCGATGTAGGCCAGCGCCCGGCGTCCCTCGGCCCGGATGTCGGCCTTCACCTTGGCGTCCTCGGCGTAGCCGGCCTGCACCGCCTCGGTCGCCTCGTCCACCGTGACGTTCCAGTCGGCGAACACCTCGACCAACCGCCGGGCCAGGGTGTCGGGGTCGTTCAGGTTCAGCATCGGCGCCAGGAACCGCACCCCGGGTTCGCGCAGCCGCGGCAGGTTGCGTTCGATCACCTGCGGGTAGAACGCCACCACCGGGCAGTTGAAGTGGTTGTTGGCGCCCTCGCTCTCCTTGGCCTCCAACGGCACACAGGGATAGAAGATGGTGTCGATGCCGCGATCCAGCAGGGCCTCGATGTGGCCGTGGGCCAGCTTGGCCGGGTAGCAGACGTTCTCGGACGGGATGGTCTCCATGCCCTGCTCGAAGACGTCGTGGCTGGACCGGCCCGAGATGGTCACCCGGAAGCCGAGCCTGGTCAGCACGGTGAACCAGAGCGGGAAGTTCTCGTACATGTTCAGCACCCGGGGAATGCCGATCTCGCCCCGGGTGGCCTTGTCGTGGGTGAGCCGGCGGTAGCCGAACAGCCGGCGGTATTTGTAGTCGAACAGGTTCGGCAGCTCCGACTTCTTCGGCACCCGCTCGGTGCTGGCGCCGCGTTCGCAGCGGTTGCCGGAGACGTGCCGGGTGCCGTCGCCGAAGGTCGAGATGGTCAGCTGGCAGTGGTTCTGGCAGAGCCGGCAGGTGTCCAGCGTGGTCTCCACGGTGAAGTCGTCCAGTTCGTCCGGCCCGAGCAGCTGCGACCGCTCACCGGCGGCCCACTGCCGGCGGGCGGTCAGCGCGGCGCCGTAGCCGCCCATCAGGCCGGCGATGTCGGGCCGCACCACCTCGGTCTCGGTGAGCAGCTCGAAGGCGCGCAGCACGGCGTCGTTGAGGAAGGTGCCGCCCTGGACCACCACCTTGGCGCCGAGCTGGCTGGCGTCCTTGAGCTTGATCACCTTGTACAGGGCGTTGCGGACCACCGAATAGGACAGCCCGGCGGCGATGTCGCCGACCCCGGCACCCTCGCGCTGGGCCTGCTTCACCGACGAGTTCATGAACACCGTGCAGCGGGTGCCCAGGTCGACCGGGGCGGACGAGTCCAGCGCCAGCTGCGCGAAGGACTGCACGTCGGCGCCCATCGCGGCGGCGAAGGTCTGCAGGAAGGAGCCGCAGCCGGACGAGCAGGCCTCGTTGACCGCGATCGAGTCGACGGCGCCGTTGCGGATCTTCAGGTACTTCATGTCCTGGCCGCCGATGTCGATCACCGAGGTGACCCCGGGGGCGATGTGCTCGGCGGCCCGGTAGTGGGCCATCGTCTCGACCTCGCCGTCGTCGATCCGCAGCGCCGCCCGGACCAGGCCCTCGCCGTACCCGGTGACGCAGGCGCGGGCCAGGTAGGCGTCGTCGGGCAGCCCGGCGTAGATCGAGCGCAGGATGCCCAGGGCCGCCGACACCGGGTCGTTGCTGCCCTGGTAGTGGCTGAACACGATGGCGCCGGACTCGGTCATCAGCACCGCCTTGACGGTGGTGGAGCCGGCGTCGATGCCCAGGAAGAGCGGTCCGCGCGCGGTGGCCAGGTCGTCCTTGGCGATGGTGGCGGCGCGGTGCCGCAGCTCGAACGCCTCCCGCTCGGCCGCGTCCCGGAACAGTGGACGCAGCCGGACGCTGTGCAGCGGGATGACCACCTTGTTGCGCAGCCGGGCCACCAGTTCGACGACGGTGACGGCGTCCGAGCCGGTGGCGGCGGTCAGGGCGGCACCGATCGCCACGTACAGATGGGCGTTCTTCGGGGTGGTGAACGACTCCACCTGGTCGTCCAGGGCACGGACGTAGGCCTGCCGCAGCTGCGGCAGGAAGTGCAGCGGACCGCCCAGGAAGGCGATGTTGCCGCGGATCGGGTGGCCGCAGGCCAGTCCGGCGATGGTCTGGGTGGCCACCGCCTGGAAGATGGACGCCGCCAGGTCGGTGTGCGCCGCGCCCTGGTTCAGCAGCGGCTGCAGATCGGATTTGGCGAACACCCCGCAGCGGGAGGCGATCGGGTACAGGTGCCGGTGCCGGGCGGCCAGCTCGTCCAGGCCGGCCGGGTCGGTGTGCAGCAGGCTGGCCATCTGGTCGATGAACGCGCCGGTGCCGCCGGCGCAGGTGCCGTTCATCCGCTGCTCCACCACCGGGTGCAGGAAGGTGATCTTGGCGTCCTCGCCGCCGAGCTCGATCACCACGTCCGCCTGCGGCACGAAGCGCTCCACCGCCGCGGTGCTGGCGATCACCTCCTGGACGAAGCCGACACCCATCAGTTCGGCGATGGACAGCCCCGCCGAGCCGGTCACCGCGCACCGGAAGCGCCGTTCGGGGAAACCTGAGGCGACCTCCACCAGCAGGGCCCGCAGCGCTCCGCGGGCGTCGGCGTTGTGTCGGCGGTAGGCGCTGAACCGGATCTGGTCACCGTCGAGCACGACGGCCTTGACGGTCGTGGAGCCCACATCCAGGCCCAGGGCAAGATCGCGAGGCATGATTCCTCCGTTCAGAACGATCGTTCTGTCCTGTCTTCGATTATTCAGGATGATCGTTCTGGCCGCCGGAGTTTCGGCGAAAAGCCGGGGCCGGCAGCGGTAGCCTGCGGATGTGACCAGCGCAGCGCGACCAGCTCCCGGGGTCCGCGACGCGATCATCCGGGCGACCACCGAACTGATCCGTGACAAGGGCGTGGGCAACACCTCGATCTCCGACATCGTGGCCCGCTCGGGCACCTCGGCCGGGGCGATCTACCACCATTTCGGCAACAAGGAACGGCTCATTCTCGCGGTCGGCGAGAGCATCCTGGCCAAGCCGATGACCATGGTGCTGCAGACCAATCCGGAATTATCGCCGGCCGGTCTACTGGAGGCGGCGCTGGGCCACGTCACCCGCGACCGGCAGACCCCCGAGCTGCTGCTGCAGATCTGGGCCGGTGCCAAGGCCGACCCGGCACTCGGCGCCCTGGTCCGCGGCGAGGTGGCCACCGCCCGGCTGACCGTGCGCAATTTCATCGCCGGCTGGTGCGCACGGCACGCACCCCAGGCCGACCCGGACGCGCTGGCCGACCTGGTCATGGCGCTGGTCGCCGGCTACGCCGTCCAGCGCGCCTTCGGGATCGCCGCCGAACAGACCGGGCTGAGCGAGCCGGCCAAGCGGCTGCTGGAGAGCCTCGGCGAACCGGGTTAGTGAGTGCGGCGGGGATTGCGGCCGGGACGGCCGGCAGCAACCCGTCACCAGGGGCGGACGAAGACCGCGTAACTGCGGGCCGGCACCCGGACCCACTCGCCCTGCACCCGGGCGCCCTTGACGATCGGGTCGTGGCCGCGGGCCTGCACCGGATGCAGCAGGTGCCGGGCGTCCAGCCCGGGCACCGGCAGCCGGACCGGCAGCGGCGTGGCGTTGAACACGGCGACCAGGCTGCTCCACTCGTCCTGGCTGGGCGCCCCGACCCGGTCGTCGACGTGCATCACGATCACCCCCGGCACCTGATGGGCGGTGTTGGAGACCGGGAAGGTGAGCTTGGTGCGGACGTCGTGCCCGGACGCCAGCCGGAACAGCCGGGTGGAGGCCCGCAGCCGCAACAGATCCAGCGCCTGGGCGTGCGCCTCGGCGATGTCGTCCGGGCTCGGCTTCAGTGCGGGGTCGGCCAGGAAGGGACGGAAGAAGTCCCACTTCGGGCCGTTGTCGCCCTCGGGCGGCAGGCCGGCGCCGAAGCCGTTGTCGGTCATCGTCCAGTCCAGGAAGTTGAACCAGTCCCCGGAGTTGTAGGAGTTCCGGTCCAGGCTCTTGCTGCGCAGGATGTCGGTGCCGGCATGCCACATCACCGGGCCCTGCCCGAGGGTGACCAGGGCCAGGCACAGCGTGTTCAACCGGACCCGGTCGGCCATCGGCGTCTCCACCGGCAGCTTCAGGGTGAGCGCGTCGAACAGGGTCTCGTTGTCGTGGGCGTCGACGTAGTTGATCACCTCGTCCGGCTCGGACGCATAGCCGGCCGGCCCGCCGTTGTACTCCAGCTCGTCGCCACGGACGAACACCCGGCGGCTGTTGGACGGCAGCCAGTAGTCGCGCAGGTTGCCGGTCAGGCCGAGTTGGATCAGGTCGGTGTCGGACAGCAGCCGGTCACGCTGCTGGTAGCCGTCGCCGTTCAACGCGGCCCCGTTGGACGCGGTGAACAGCCCGGTGCCGAAACCCTGCCCGCGCGGATCGTGATCGAACGGCCCACCGCCGCGGACCGCGTCCCGGATCCGGTCGTTGAAGGTGCCGATGCCGGTGCCGCCCAGGTTGCCCTGCCGGGCCTGGACGAAGCGGGCGTCGTTGGCCACCTCGCCGAAATTCCAGCCCTCCCCGTAGAGCGTGACGGCCCGGCCGTCCACCCCGTCCCGCTCGGGGGTGAGGGCGTCCAGGGCGGCCCGGACGGCGAGCAGATTGGCCCGGCTGTGGTGCCCCATCAGGTCGAAGCGGAAGCCGTCCACCTTGTAGTCGCGGGCCCACAGCACCACCGAGTCGACCATCAGCTTCTGCGCCATGGCGTGTTCGGTGGCCACGTTGGGGCAGCAGGTGGACTGTTCGGTGAAGCCCAGCGGCGAGAGCCGGTGGTAGTAGCCGGGGACGATCCGGTCCAGCACCGATTTGGTGTTCTGGCCGTGGCTGGCGGTGTGGTTGAAGACCTGGTCGAGCACCACCCGCAGGCCCAGCGCGTGCAGCGCGCCGATCATGGCGCGGAACTCGTGGATGCGTCCGGAGCCCTCGGCGCTGGCCAGGCTGGCGCAGTAGGAGCCTTCGACGGCCTGGTAGTGCCAGGGGTCGTAGCCCCAGTTGTAGGGGCTGTTCGCCACCGTCAGGGCGATCAGCCGCTGCTGGTGCGGGCTGTCGGCGGGGAGCGCGCGCAGGTCGGCCTGGGGCGGCCGGCGCTGCCGCTCCTTGGCCTCCTCGACGCTCGCGTTGTCGAACACCGGCAACAGCTGGACGGTGTTCAACCCGGCGTCGGCAAGGCGTTTCAGGTGCCGGGTGCCGAGACTGTCGCGGGTGAAGGCCAGGAAGGAGCCGCGCTCCTCGGCCGGCACGCTCTTGTCGCTGATCGAGAAGTCCCGCACGTGCAGCTCGTAGATCACCTGGTCGACGGCGTGCCCCAGCACCGGCTGCGGGGCCTCCCGCCACTGCTGTGGCGCCAGCGCCGGATCGGCCAGGTCGACGATCACCGAATGGGTGGAGTTGACCGTGAGCGAGACCGAATAGGGGTCGGTCACCTGATTGGTGACCACCCGGCGTCCGCTGGGCGCGTAGACGGTCACCTCCCAGCGGTAGCGGGCGGCCCGCCAGTCCGCGGCGCCGGTGACCGACCAGCAGCCGTCGGGTTCGCGGGTGGCAGGCACCGCCTGCCCGGGCGCGTGCAGGTCGTCCGAGGGCCGCCACAGCCGCAGCCGGACGTCCCGCGCGGTCGGCGCCCAGAGCCGCAGCGTCGGCGCCTCGTCGTGCCAGCTGAGCCCGAGCCGGGCGCCGGTGGCGGCCGCGTACAGCTCGTCCAGGACGCCGGGGTGCTGCAGCGCGCCGGCGTTGACCAGGCGTCCGGACGGCTGGTGCAGGCTGAGCACCACCTGGCCGCGCAGGATCTGCTCGGCCTGCGCCGCGGCGGCGGAACCCAGCCGGAGACACAGGTAGCCGCGCAGCTGCGGACGCTCGGCGAGCACCGGCTCCGGCAACCCGTCCGGGTCGAGACGGACCTCGTCGGTGCCCCAACTGACCGGCTCGCGGGCGGCCGGGTCGATGCCGCCGTCCGGCGACCAGTGCAGCCGCCAGTCCAGGTCGGCCGGGTCGACGCCCGCCGGCACCTCGTCGATCGGCCAGGCCAGCAGATCGCGCCGCACCCAATGCCCGGGGGCCAGGGACAGGTCGGGCGGACCGTGCAATTTGCGCATCAGGGCAACCTCATCGTCGAAATCTTCCGCGCCCCATCGTGCCCCGGTGCCGGCGACGCCGGGCTGCGCCTCGCCGCCCGACGTTCAGCGGCCGAGGCGCACGGGTCGGCCTCAGCGCATCGGCTGCTGGCCGCGGGCCTTGGCGTCGGCGATCGACTGCGGGGTGGCGCCCGGCTCGCCCTCCGGGATCGGCACGATGACCACCGCGGTGCCGTAGCAGCACACTTCGGAGAACTGCGCGGCGATCTCGCCGGTGTCGAAGCGGCAGCCGACGATCGCGTTGGCACCCATCTGGGACGCCTGCTCCCACATCCGGCTCATCACCTGCTGCCGCGAGTCGTAGACCAGCTGGGTGTACTCGTTCACTTCGCCGCCGCCGATCGCCCGGAAGCTGGCGACGAAATTGGCGCCGATGTTCGCGGAGCGCACGGTCATGCCCATGACCTCGCCGAACACGGCCTCGATGCGGTAACCAGGAATGTCGTTGGTGGTGACGATCAGCATTCGCACATCGTATTGCCCGGCCGGCGTCCTCAATCGGATCCGCCGAGCAGATGGGCGTAGCGGCCGCCGGCGGCCCGGAGTTCGGCCTCGGTGCCGCGCTCGACGATCCGGCCGGCGTCCAGCACGACGATCTGGTCGCTGTCGGCCACCGTGGAGAGCCGGTGCGCGATGGTCAGCGTGGTGCGTCCCCGGGCCAGCACGTCCAGGGCGGCCTGCACTTCGCGTTCGGTGTCGTTGTCGAGGGCGCTGGTGGCCTCGTCCAGCACCAGGATGCGCGGGTCGCGCAGCAGCGTCCGGGCGATCGCCAGCCGCTGCCGCTCACCGCCGGAGAAGCGGTGCCCGCGGGAGCCGACGACGGTGTCCAGGCCTTCCGGCAGGTCCTCCACCAGGGCGGCGATCCGGGTCGCCCGGAGCACCCGCCAGAGTTCGTCGTCGGTGGCGTCCGGCCTGGCCAGCAGCAGGTTGGCGCGAATGCTGTCGTGCACCAGGTAGGTCTCCTGGGACACCACGCCGATGATCCGGCCGCGGTCGGCGGCGGCGGTGTCACGCAGGTCGACACCGTCGATGGCGACCCTTCCGGCGGTCGGGTCGTCGAGCCGGACCAGCAGGGACGCCAGCGTCGACTTCCCGGAGCCGGTCTCTCCCACCACCCCCAGCGAGCCGCCGGCGGGGATGGTCAGGTCGATGCCGGCGAGCACGTCCCTGTCGCCGTCGGGATAGCGGAACCGGACGCCCTCGAAGCGCACCTCACCGCGCACCGCGTCCGGATCGACCGGGACCGGGCTCGCCGGCTCGGGGACGCCCACCGGCAGGTCGAGGTAGCCGAAGATCCGGCTCAGCATCGCCATCGACGCCACCCATTGCGCGCCGATGTTGAGCAGGCCCATGATCGGCCGGAAGATCGCCGCCTGCAGCGTGGTGAAGGCGATCAGCGTGCCGATGGTGAGCCCGGGGGTGAGCGTCGGGAAGCCGGCCACCAGGTAGATCAGCGCCGGGATGGCCGCGAAGACGATCTGCATCGTCGCCATCCGCCAGCGCCCGGCCAGCTGGGAGCGCAGTTCCAGCCGGACCAGTTCCTCGGAGGTGACCGCGAACTGTTCCGAGCGCGGTGCGGCCAGGCCGAGGGTGCGGTTCAGGGTGGCGCCGTTGATCCCCATCGACTCCTGGATCTGCTCCTGCAGGTCGGCCAGCGCGCGCTGCCGGCGGGCGGTCAGGTCACGACGCACCAGAGCGACCCGGCGGGTGGTCCAGATCGCCGGCGGCAGCACCAGCGCGGTGAGCACGGTGAGCTGCCAGCTGAGCGCGACCATCGCCGCCGCCGTGGCCACCGCGGTGGTGAAATTGGACGCCACCGAGGTCGCGGTCGAGGTGATCACCGACTGCAGGCCGGCGATGTCGTTGGTCAGCCGGGACTGCACCTCGCCGCCGCGGGTGCGTTTGAAGAAGTCCAGCGACAGCGACTGCAGATGGTCGAAGACGCCGACCCGCAGCCGATGCATCACCCGTTGTCCGACAGCGGTGGCCAGCCAGGTCTGGGCGACGCCGAAGAGCCCGGTGACGGCCGCCACGGCGACCATGCCGGCCACGCACCAGACCAGCAACGTGGTGTGGCGTTGCGGCAGCGCGGTGTCGATCACCTCGCGGACCAGGAACGGCTGGGCCAGGCCGGCCACCGAGGTGGCCACGATGGTCAGGGTCAGCACGATCAGGCGTCCGCGGTCGCCGGCGAACAGCGTCAGCACTCGGCGGGCCGAGACCGGCGACTCGGCGAGTTGGGCACGATCGGCCGGATCGACCCGGGCCGGTCCGCGTTCGACCACCATCTCCATGCGGCACCCCCTCTGCGGTCACAGCGAGGTTAGAGGCTCCACCAAGGGGGGCTGTCGAGGTGAGCGTCGTTCCGGTGCCAGCCGAGGCACCGCCGAGGGAGTGGTGACGGAGCCCGGATGGCCGAGCCAAAGATGATCGAACGAAGGGGTGTCCGTGAAGGACGACCGCGATGGACGACCGAGCGACGAAGGCGTCCCGTCTCAGCCCGGCGGGCCGTCCGGGCGGAATACACGACCGGACCGGCACCCCACCGGGGTCTCAGTCTGCGGCGTCCGGGCGATGCCCTGGAGTGGCTGCATAAGGTGCGAACATGGCCGATTCGTTGCACATCAGCGCCGGTGAGTACACCGGCGACCTGCCGATCTCGGAAGGCACCATCCGAGCGACGGGGTTGTCGGCGGTGCCGACCGACCGTGGTCCCCTGACCTCCTACGACCCGGGATTCGTGAATACCGCCGCCTGCCGCAGCGCGATCACGTATATCGACGGCGAAGCCGGAATCCTGGAGCATCGGGGATACCCGATCGAGGAACTGGCCGAGCATTCGACGTTCCTCGAGGTCGCCCATCTGTTGATCAAGGGTGAACTGCCGACGGGGCCCGAGCTGGAGGAGTGGAATTACCAGGCCAACCGGCACCGCTTGGTGCACGAG
Organism: Micropruina sp.; assembly: GCF_047607385.1. GTDB lineage: Bacteria > Actinomycetota > Actinomycetes > Propionibacteriales > Propionibacteriaceae > Micropruina. Next base: position 9,474 of record NZ_JASGDE010000141.1, on the reverse strand, counting down.
AATGTATACGAGATCATTCAGGCCTTCCGTTACGACGCCCATCCGATGGCCAAGCTGATGGCATCGGTCGCCTCGCTGATGACCTTCTACCCCTCGTCGCGCCGCATCTCCGATCCCGCGACGCGGGAGCTGAACGCCTTCCGGCTGCTGGGCAAGATGCCCACCCTGGCGGCGGCCGCCTTCCGGCACTCGATCGGACGCCACTTCGTCTACCCGAGCGACGAACTGGGCTACGTGGAGAACTTCCTGGCCATGCTGTTCCAGTCCCAGCAGCGGGTCTGGCGGGCCGATCCGCGACTGGTCCGCGCCCTGGAGGTGCTGTTCATCCTGCACGCCGACCACGAGCAGAACTGCTCCACCACCGCGGTCCGGACGGTGGCCTCGTCCGGCAACGACCTGTACACCTCGTGCGGGGCGGGCATCGGCGCGCTCTTCGGCCCGCTGCACGGCGGCGCCAACGAGGCGGTGCTGAAGATGCTGCGCGAGATCGGCAGCCTCGACCGGGTTCCGGAGTTCATCGAAGGCGTCAAGAACGGCAAGGGCCGGCTGATGGGCTTCGGCCACCGGGTCTACAAGAACTACGACCCGCGGGCCAAGGTGCTCAAGAAGGCCGCCGACGACGTGTTCGAGGTGCGCGGCACCAACCCGCTGCTGGACATCGCGGTGGAGTTGGAGAAGATCGCTCTCAACGACGAGTACTTCGTCTCCCGCAAGCTCTACCCGAACGTGGACTTCTACTCCGGACTCATCTACGAGGCGCTCAGCTTCCCCTCGGAGATGTTCACCGTGCTGTTCGCGGTGCCCCGGACGGCCGGCTGGATCGCGCACTGGCAGGAGCAGTTGACCGATCCCGATCAGCGGATCATCCGGCCCAAGCAGATCTACACCGGGCACGAACGGCGTCCGTACGTTCCGTTGGACCAGCGTTGAGCCAGTCACCAGCCGCGCATCAGCCCTGGGTGCGGCCGGTCACACTGACCGGCTGGGGCGTCCGGCTGGTGCCGCTCAGCACCGACCATGCGGCGGGGCTGGCGGCGGCGGCCGCGGACGGCGAGCTGTGGAAGCTGCGGGTGACCAGCGTCCCGGAGCCCGGCCACGAGCTCGGCTACATCCGCGAGGCGCTGGCCGAACCTCACCGGGTGCCGTTCGCGGTGCTGCACGACGCCACCGGGCTGGTGCTGGGCAGCACGAGCTACCACGACATCGTCGAGCCGGTGCGGCGGACCGAGATCGGCTACACCTGGTACGGCCGCAGCGTGCAGCGCAGCCACGTCAACACCGCGTGCAAGGTGCTGCTGCTGACCCATGCCTTCGACATCCTGGGCGCCGCCGTGGTGGGCTGGCGCACCGACCACGAGAACTACGCCAGCCAGAAGGCGATCGAGCGGCTCGGCGCGCAGCGCGACGGCCAACTCCGGCACCACAAGCTGCGCCGGGACGGGTCGGTGCGCGACACCGTGCTCTACAGCATGCTGGCGTCGGAATGGCCGGAGGCCAAGGAGCGGCTGACGGCACGGTTGGCGTCCGGCTGAGGACGTCCCGGCACGCCGTCCGGTTCGAGAATGCTGTTCCCGCAACCGGGCAGCTGGACGGACGCCTCCGACGGCACCACTACGCTGTCCCGCGTGGCTTTGACAATCGGCATCGTCGGGCTGCCCAACGCGGGCAAGTCCACCCTGTTCAACGCGCTCACCCGCAACGAGGTGCTGGCGGCGAACTACCCGTTCGCAACCATCGAACCCAACGTGGGGGTGGTCGGGGTGCCGGACGAGCGGCTGCCGCAGTTGGCGAAGCTGTTCGGTTCGGAGCGGATCGTGCCGGCCACGGTGAGCTTCGTCGACATCGCCGGCATCGTGAAGGGCGCGTCCGCCGGTGAGGGCATGGGCAACGCGTTCCTGGCCAACATCCGCGAGGCGGACGCCATCTGCCAGGTCACCCGGGTGTTCCGCGACCCGGACGTCACCCACGTCGACGGCGCGGTGAACCCGGGCAACGACATCGACACCATCACCACCGAGCTGATCCTGGCCGACCTGCAGACCGTCGAGAAGGCACTCCCCCGGCTGGAGAAGGAAGCCCGGCTGAACAAGGACCGCCGGGAGACCCTCGAAGCGGTGCAGGCCGCGCAGCAGATCCTCGACTCCGGACGCGGCATCTACGCCGCCGGCGTCGACCGCGAGCCGCTGCGGGAACTGTTCCTGCTCACCGCGAAGCCCTACATCTACGTGTTCAACTGCGATTCGGACGAACTCACCGACACCGCCCTGCTGGACCGGATGCGCGAACTGGTCGCGCCGGCGGAAGCGATCTTCCTGGACGCCAAGATCGAATCCGAGCTGGTCGAGATGGAGCCGGACGAGGCGCGCGAGTTCCTGGTCGAGATGGGCATCGACGAGCCCGGCCTGGACGTCCTGGCCCGGGTCGGCTACGAGACCCTCGGCCTGCAGAGCTACCTGACCGCCGGCCCCAAGGAGGCCCGGGCCTGGACGATCCGCAAGGGCGCCACCGCTCCCGAAGCGGCCGGGGTGATCCACACCGACTTCCAGAAGGGCTTCATCAAGGCCGAGGTGGTCTCCTTCGACGACCTGCTCCGGCTGGGCGGCATGCAGCAAGCCAAGGCCGCCGGCAAGGTCCGCCTGGAGGGCAAGGACTACGTGATGGCGGACGGTGACGTGGTGGAGTTCCGTCACAGTTAGGTATCTGCATCGGTGCAGCCAACCATGTCAACGATTGAGTCAGGAGATCGTGTGAAGAGCATTGCCATGTTCAACAACAAAGGCGGGGTTTCCAAGACCACGACTTCGTTCAATCTCGGCTGGATTCTCGCGGAGCGCGGGCACCGCGTGTTGCTGGTCGACGCAGATCCGCAGTGCAACCTGACGGGTATGGTGATGGGCTTCAATAGCCATGCTGACCTCGAAGAGTTCTACGCTGCCCACCCCACACGGAACCTAAAGGCCGCACTGCGTCCTGCGTTCGAATCTCAACCGGTACCCCTCATGCCCGTTGACTGCGTAGAAGTCGAGGGAAGGGCGGGTCTGTTCCTCCTCCCCGGTCACGTCGGCCTCGCGGAGTACGAGGTCCAGATGGGTCTCGCGCAGGAACTGAGCGGCAGCATCCAGGCGCTTCAGAATCTTCCGGGCTCGATCCGCAGACTGTACGAGTTGACGGCGGCTCAACTGGACGTGGATTACGTCATCCTTGATCTCAGCCCTGGGCTCGGAGCCATCAACCAGAACATCGTGATGACGGCTGATTACCTTATCATTCCAACGACTCCGGACGTGTTCAGCGTGATGGCGCTGGATTCGCTCTCACGCGTGCTGCCGCGCTGGCATAGTTGGCTCACTCGGGCTGCGGCGATGGAGATCTTCCAGGAGGCTGCATACCCCTTGAACCCTCCTAAGCTCAAGTTTCTCGGGACGATCGTGCAGCGGTATCGCACTCGCGCTGGAACACCGTCTAAGGCGTTCCAGGCGTACTTCGATAAGCTCGATGCTGCCATGAAGGACACTCTTGTTCCTCAGCTGGAGAAGATGAGCGCGCTGCTTGACGTCGCGCAGTATGCGAAGCACTCAGACGAGAACTCGCTGTACCGTCTCGCCAGCGTCTCCGATTTCAATGCTCTGATAGCTAGCAGTCAGGCCAACCAAACACCGGTGTTCTCTCTTACACAGGAACAGGTGCAGCGAGGGGGCGCGGCATGGGCCATCACCGAGAAGAACATTCAGGCTTTTCGTCTGGTCTTTGAGGAGCTTTCGGATCGGATCGTCGCGCTGACGAGTGAAGAAGATGCGGTCTGAGTTCGCTGGCGTTCTCGAGGTCTTCTCCTCCGAGATAGCGGGCTGCGGGAATGTGGTCGGTATCGCCGATAACCTTGCGCCGCAGGCGCCAGCGTTGGATCTGAGCGACCTCTATCGCCATAGTCTCGCCGGGGCGGTGTCTGCACTCGATACATGCGTTCACTCGCTTGTGAGGACGGCGATCTTGCTCCAACTGCAAGGGATCGGCCCTGCACTCAACGCGCAACTGCCGGTTCCCGTCGATCTCTTCCGCCGCTGGTACGGAGGTGATGCCTCCGCGCTGAACGAGATTGCGCTAGCCATACGACTCGCCCACGGCCGGTGGACGATGCAGTTCGCGAAGGACATAGCAGACGCGGTGCGGTTGGTCTCGGCTCATCCTCTGTGGATTTCGATCGCGGGTGGCGATACCGAAGCAGCAAAGAGCCTGAAGTCATCGCTAGATCTGGTCATACAGCGACGTAACTCGATCGCGCACGAGTCAGACCTTGATCCGTCCACGGGAAGCAAGTGGCCGATCACATCCGAGCACGCAATCGCTGCAATCGAAGTGGTCAGAGAGCGGGGCAACGCAATCGTTGCTCACGTGGCAGCTGACTTCCCGGATCGACCGCCTGTCTGACATCGCGAATGAACCCACGGGTAGGAGGTCAATTGACGGCGAAGTGGTGAAGTTCCGATTTAACGTCTAGCGTTATTGACGAACTGCGTTATGCACTGGCCGGGTGATCAGGTCGGTCGCCGACCGCGACACCGAACTCGTTTGGCGCCGCCAAGCGGCGAAACGGATCGATCCACGAATTCACAAGACGGCGAACAGGAAGCTCCACCTGCTGGATGCGGCGACGACGCTGGACACGTTGCGCGTTCCACCGGCAACCGCTTGGAGGCACTCAAGGGCGACCGAGATGGGCAGCACAGCATCCGGATCAACGACCAATGGCGGATCTGCTTCTACTGGAGCGACGGTGGCGCCGACGACGTGCAGATCGTGGACTACCACTGAGGAGGGGATGATGGCCGAGAAGATCTACTCGCCGATCCACCCGGGCGAGGTCCTCATGGAGGACTTCATCAAGGGGTTCGGCATCACACAGAACAAGCTGGCGGTGTCGATCGGCGTGCCGCCGCGCCGGATCAACGAGATCGTGCATGGCAAGCGCGCCATCACAGCCGATACGGCGCTGCGCCTCGGGCGCTACTTCGGGGTGCCCGCGCAGTTCTGGCTCAACCTGCAGACGCGCTACGAGTTGGAACTCGCGGAGGATCGTGTGGCCGATCAGATTGCGGCGATCACGCCGCTGCAGGTCGCATGACGAGGCTGCTGGCCACACGGACCGCCTCGAGTGCTTGCCCGCAACCGCTGCGCGGCGTAACGTAGGTACGTACCTACAAGCCGCGGAGGTGGTGGCGATGACAACGATGACGGCCCGCGAGTTCAACCGTGATGTCAGCGCCGCGAAGCGCGAGGCCAACGATGGTCCGGTCGTGATCACTGATCGCGGCGAGCCGGCCTACGTGCTGATGTCGATCGCGGAGTACCGCCGCATGGGCGAGAAGGGTGCGTCGCTCGTCGATCGTCTGAGCATGGACGACGACCTCGACATCGAGTTCCAGCCCGCCCGCATTGAACTCGCCGTTCCCGAGTTGTGAGTTATCTACTCGACACCAACGTGGTCAGCGAGCTCCGCAAATCGGAGCGTAGGGCCGACCCCGGGGTGCGCGCCTGGGTCGCCGCGCGTGCGGTGTCCGGTCTCTACCTCTCGGTGATCACCGTCCTCGAAGTCGAGGTTGGGATTGCACGGCTGGCCAGGCATGATCCGGCTCAGGCAGAGCGTCTGCAGACGTGGCTCGACGACGAGTTGCTCGACGCCTTCTCCCGCCGGGTCCTCCCCGTCGACATACCTGTTGCACGCTACGCGGCACGGCTCCATGTCCCTGACCCCAGGCCGGAGCGGGACGCCCTGATCGCGGCCACGGCAGCCGTCCACGGCCTGACCGTCGCCACACGCAACGTCAAGGACTTCAACTCCCTCGACGTAGCTGTCGTCAACCCGTGGAGTTGAACTCAGGAAGAGGCTACGTCCGGACGCGAGTAGGTCAAGGCGAGATCGCCCCTAGTGGCCAGGCCTCCGGAACAGACGGTCGTCGTCGCCCAAAGCTGGGGTTGATCGATGCAGCGAAGGACGTGGACGAGTGGGAAGTCCGCGGCGCTGCAAGCTCAGGCGATCCGCTGGCCGACTACTCGATGTCGGCGGGCTGCGCGCGTAGTCGGGGGACGTCACCACGCACGCAACGCCTCCATGTCGCGCAACACCTGGTCAGCCTCCGCGCGGTCGTGCGGGTCCGCGGCCACCGCCTCCGCCTCCGCGCGGAGCCGAGCCCTCCCGTGCCGTGCCGCCGCCTCGATGAGAGCGTTGCGCACGGCAGTCGACACCGGAGTGCCGTCGGCTGTGAGCTCCTCGAGCGCGAGTCGCGCGTCCTCATCGGGGCGGAAGGTGATTGTCGCGGCCATGACTCCATGGTGTCACCGTCTGTAAGACAGCGTGAGGCCGGCTGCGTCGTCACGGACGACCAGCTGTTCGCGCTGATCGATTCGGGAGGGCGGTGACCGACGAGTCTCGACACGAGCGTGACCGTCCCACTGCTCGTCGCGTCGCATCAGGCGCATGAGGCGGTCAGGCTAAGAGGCCACGTCCGACTTGACCTGGAGCCGACTCCAGGTAGCAGGGTGGTCGGCATGAAGCAGGTCAGTCTTGGAAGTGCGGGTCCGACGGTTCCTCCGATCGCGATCGGCACGATGTACTTCGGCACACTGGTTCCCCCGAACACTGCGCACGACATCCTCGATGCGGCGCTCGATCGGGATGCGACATTTCTGGACACGGCGAACACCTACGCATTCTGGGTCGACGGCGGCAGCGGCGACGAATCGGAGAGCGTTCTCGGGTCGTGGTTCCGCGCCCGCCCTGGCGCCCGTGATCGGATCGCTCTGGCAACGAAGATCGGGGCGCGCCCACGGCCGGGGTCACGAAGCCTGGACAGCACCCTTGGCCTCAGCAGCCCGATGGTGCGGGCGCAGGTCGAGGAAAGCCTGCGCCGACTGGCAACGGATCACCTCGACGTGCTCTACGCCCACATCGACGACACGAAGGTCCCCCTCGATGAGACCATCGGAGCGTTGCAGGATGAGGTGGTGCGCGGAACGGTCCGAGCAATCGGCTGCTCCAACATCACTGCGGCGCGCCTGGACGCTGCGCTGCGTGCTGCGGCAGAGGGGCCCGGATACGTCGTCGTCCAGCAGCGATTCACCTATCTGACGACCGCGCCTGGTGCCGATCTGTCGCCGCATATGCTGCTCGACGACGATGTGATCGAGCGTGCGACCAAGCATGGGCTGGGCCTGGTTGGATACTCCCCGCTGCTCAGCGGTGCCTATACCCGGGCGGAACGCGCGCTGCCCGATGCCTATCGACACCGGGCGACGTCGGTGCAGTTGGCCGCGTTGGCCGACGCGTCGGACGCGACCGGGCTGGACGCCGGTCAGGTGGTGTTGTCATGGATGGCAGGTCGCGCTCATCCCGTAATCCCGGTCGTTGGGGTGTCGAGCCGTGCTCAACTCCTCTCGGCCGTGGAGTCAGTCAGCAGCCGGCTCCCCGACGACGTGATGTTGGAACTGGAGTCGGCTCGTCAGGTCGCGCCGTGAGCGAGAGCTACCCCATCGGGGACGTCGCCGACCGGCTCGGACTGAGCATCGACGCGCTTCGCTACTACGAGCGGATCGGAGTCGTGCCCCGCGCGGCGCGTGACGCCGGTGGTCGTCGGCGCTACAACGTCGACGACCTGCATCTGCTGGAGGTCCTGATCCACCTGCGCGACACTGGGATGCCGTTGGCCGAGATCGCCGAGTTCACCCGGCTGGTGCAGAAGGACCCGGACGGCGTGCCCGAGCGGCTCGCTCTCCTGCGGACGCACCGGGAGGCGATCGCGGAGCAGATCGCGCGGCTGACCCGCTCGATGAGAGTCATCGACGGCAAGATCGACGACTACACCGAGCGCCTCGGCCCTGCTGAGAGTCGCATGAGGAAGGGGCAGTCCGCATGACAGAGTCTTCGACGACCGTGAACGACTCCGCCCGAGCCGGCGGCGAGCAGGTGGGAAAGCTCGTGTCGATGTCGGCGTCCGAGCTCCGGGACCGTTTGGAAACCCTATTCGCGGAAGCGAGGCCGGGGCGGTCATCGTTCTCGATCGGGCCGCTCAAAGAGCTGAGCGGTGGATGGGCGAACAGCCTCTACGGCTTCACTCTCCGGCCGGCCCCGCCTGCTGATTGGCTAGCGCAGGATCTTGTTCTGAAGATGTACGCGCCGGATGCACGCGGACTCGATCACGCCGAGCGCGAGTTGCGTGCACTCTCAGAGTTGGGGGCGATCGGCTACCCCGTGCCGGGTGTCGAACGCTTCGAACTCGACGGTCGCTCGTTCGGGCGTCCGTTCATCATGATGGAATCCATCGAGGGTGGCTCCTTCTGGGACGCCTTCGAGGCCGCTGATGCGCCCGGACGAGCGCTACTAGTCGAGGAGTTCGTGAAGCAACTCATAGCACTGCATGCTTGTGATCCGCGCTTGCTGGATCCCGACGCTGAACTCGCGCATCCGTACGGCTACATCGAACAGGAGTTGGGGCGGCTTCGCGCCGACAGCGATCAGCAGGCCGTGTTGGGCGAGATCGTGGACTGGCTGGAGATGCACAAGGGCAGCGTCCCCTGCGAGCGGCTTTCCGTCCTGCACCGTGACTACCACCCGTGGAACGTGCTCGTCACCGCGGAACGGCGGCTCGTCGTGATCGACTGGGACTGGCAGATCGGCGACGCACGCTTCGATCTCGCCTGGGCCTGCATGCTGATCTACCGCAGTGGCGCGCCAGAATTGAGAATCTCGGTCCGCAAGGAGTACGAGCACCAGCTGGGATTCACACCCGAAGGTCTGGACTACTTCGAGGTCCTGACGACGGCCCGCTGGCTGTTGAACGTGCTGCCCGCTGCCGCGATCTGGGAGGACTTCCGGACATTCCTGATCGACCCGATACGACGAGCCGAGACCATCCTGAAAGAACACACCGACATCGAGGTCGTCCTTCAAACCAGGGACTGCTGAGCTGGGAGTGGGTGAGCGCGGTCGATGATTCCGAGCTTCGCAGAGCGGCTCCGCGAGGAGCGCCGCCGCACTGGTGATATCGCGATATCATCGAGCCAGGAGGGGGCGCTCATGACGAACGTGCTCATCCGAGGGCTGAGCGACGCGGCGGTGGAACGGATCTACGCCGAGGCGTCCGCGCTGGGTCTGTCCCACAACGAGTTCCTCCGCCGGAAGCTCGAAGGCGCCATGGCTACGAGCGCACATGCCGCCGTGACGCCTGCCGACTGGGCCCGCTCTGCGGCGACCTTCGGCGACCTGGCGGATTCGGACGTGATGGACGCCGCGTGGCGGTGACGAGCTGGCTGATCGACAAGTCGGCGTACGTGCGCATGCAGGCAGGGCAGTTCGTTCACACTGCGCGATCGTCGGTGACTGAGAGCCTGAACGTGGGCTTGCCAGTGGATTGGACGTACGCGATTTCCCGGGTCGTCGACTCACCGATATAGCCGCCCGGATCGACAACGAGCACCGCGTCT
>NZ_JASGDE010000140.1:0-15134 GCF_047607385.1 Micropruina sp. | reverse complement strand
CGTCACCGCCCCCTCGGTCGAGGCCGACCCGTCGTCCAGCCCCGCGGCCCGGCCCGCGTCCCCGGTGGCGGCACCGGCCAGCGCCGAGTCCGAGGCCTTCCTGGTCGGTTACGGCACCAAGGCGTCCTCGCTGGCCCGGCGTCCGCGCAAGGCCCCGAGCGGCATCGGCAAGCCGATCGGTCCGGTCACCGACCAGGTGCACGACTCCTACGCCGCCGACCAGCCGGTGTCGCGTCCGATCGACCAGGCCACCACCACCGGACCGCTCAGCGCCGAACCGACCGGCGACCCGCTGCCCCGGCCGGGCCGGACGCCGAAGCCGGCGTCCGCGGCCAAGCGGGCCCTGGCCAAGCCGCCGGTGCGCCGGCTGGCGCGCGACCTGGGCCTCGACCTGGACGCCGTGGACGGCACCGGACCCGACGGCACCATCACCGCCGACGACGTGCTGACCGCCGCCGTGCTCTCCCGCGGGACGCCCGAGGTGTCCGGGGTGACCTCCCGGGTGCCGCTCAAGGGCGTCCGGCGGGAGATGGCCAGGACCATGGCCGAGTCGTTCAAGGTGCCGACCGCGACGGTGATCATGCAGGCCGACGTGACCGCGTCGATGGAGCTGGTGGAGCGCCTGCGGGCCCGCCGCGAGTTCGCCGGACTACGGGTTTCGCCGCTGCTGATCTTCGCCAAGGCGGCCTGCCTGGCGATCGCCCGCAACCCCGACCTGAACTCCACCCTGGACATGGCGGCCAGCGAGATCGTCCGCAACGAGGACGTGAACCTGGGCATCGCCGCGGCCACCCCGCGCGGGCTGCTGGTGCCGAACATCAAGCAGGCGAACAAGATGAACCTGCTGCAGCTGGCCGAGGCGCTGCACAACATGGTGCAGGTCGCCAAGACCGGCAAGGTGCCCGCCGAGGACATGACCAAGGGCACCTTCACCATCACCAACGTCGGCGTCTTCGGGGTGGACGGCGGCACGCCGATCCTCAACCTGGGCGAGTCGGCGATCATGTGCCTGGGCACCATCGCCCGGCGTCCGTGGGTGATCGGGAAGGGTGCGGACGAGCAGATCGTGATCCGCTCGGTGTGCACCCTGTCGCTGACCTTCGACCACCGCCTGGTGGACGGCGAACTGGCCTCGAAGTTCCTCAGCGACGTGGCCGCGATCCTGGCCGACCCCGGCTTGGCGATGATGTTCTGAACTGCTGACCACAACGATCCGGATCGGGCCTGGACTGCCAGGCCTGGTCCGGATCGTCGTTTCCCGGTCCGCCGGTGGCCGCCCGGCCCGCGCCGGCCCGTGCGTCCGAACCCGCCCGGACAATGAATGTCTTGAAATCCGAGAGGATTAGTAGGTTATGGCGGTTTCTGGTCTAGCCTCGTCCCCATGACCAGCGCACCAAGCCCCGCACGGTTCGTCGGCACCGTCATGTGCCGTTGCTGTCGTCGCTGACGCCTGGTGCGGTTCGTCTCCGCACTGACTGATCCACCCGTCGCCGATCACGGCGCACCCAACCACTCGATCACCGGGAGTCGTCCCGGTAGTGCCGCGTACCCCTGACCATGTGAGGACCACCACACCATGCCCAAGAATCCCTTGCGCCGCATCGCCACCTGGGCCGCCGTCGGCCTCAGCGCCATGGCGTTGGTCGGCTGCTCGGCCGCCGGTGCCGACGACGGATCCGGCGCCCGGAGCGAGCCCAGCGGCAGCGCCGGCGGGGCCGTTCAAACCGTCAAGATCGGCATCGTCCCCACCCTCGATCTGGGCTTCCTGACCATCGGGGAAAAGCAGGGGTTCTTCGCTGATCAGGGCATCAAGCTGGAGATCACGCCGGTGGACAGCGGCCCCAACGTGATCACCGGTCTGGTCGCCAAGCAATACGACCTGGGCTACACCGCCTACGCGCCGCCGCTGGTGGCGGTCGGCAGCGGGCAGGATCTTCGCCTGGTGGAGCACTTGGGTGGGATCGCGCCGAAGGGGGAGAACGGCGGCATCTTCGTCCGGAAGGACTCCGGCATCAAGCGCTGGCGGGACCTCGAGGGGGCGAAGTTCGGCACCAATGCACCGCGCTCCTTCGGGGTGCTGTGGGTGCAGGCCGCGATCGCGAGCGACGGCGGGGATCCCAGCAAGCTGGAGCTTGTCCCGCTGCCGTTCAACCAGATCGCCGACAACGTCGCCTCGGGCAAGCTGGACGCCGGCCTGGGCCTGCAGCCCTACCTGGCCCAAGGCCTGAAGGCTCACCCCGAGCTGACCGATCTCGGGGACGCCGCCGCGGTCAGCTTCCCGCCCGGCACGCCGTCCGGCGGGATCTTCACCGCGGCCAGCACCCTCCAGGAGAAGCCGGAACTGTTCGCCAAATTCAAGGCCGCCTTCGCCAAGGCCGTCGAGTACGGCAATGCGCACCTGGACGACGTCCGGGCCGCGGGCGCCACGCTGAGCGGGCTGTCCGCCGCCGATGCGGCGCTGATTCCCTTGCAGAAGGTCGACACCGCGGTCACCGCGGCCGACTTCGAACCGCTGATCGCGGCGATGAAGAAGTACGGCTGGGTCGAGAAGGACATCGACATCGACAAATTCCTGGGGCAGTCATGAGCGTCCAAACCCGTCCCCTGCCGGCTCGCGCCAGCGACGTCCCGCCCACGATCGCGGTGACGCCGGCTCGCAGGCCCGGGCGCCGGTCACTTCCGGACGGTGTCGGCACCTGGGCGCAGGGCGCCGCCGGCGTCCTCACCCTGGCGGTGGTGTGGGAGGTGTCGGTGCGAACCGGCCTGCTGACTTCCTCGGCCGTCCCCAGCCTGAGCAGCACGCTGGCCGATCTGTTCGCGCTGCTGCTGGTGCCCGGCTTCTGGGTCACCCTGGGGTACACGCTGACCTCCGCCGCGCTCGGGCTGCTGCTCGCCCTGGCGGTCGCGGTCCCGTTCGGGCTGGCGCTGGCCGAGAGTGCCTGGCTGCGCCGGATCCTCGGCGTGACCGTCGACGCCGTGCGGCCGATCCCGCCGATCGTGCTGCTGCCGATCGCGATCCTCACCCTCGGCGGCGGCCTGGATCTCAAGCTGGTGCTGATCCTGCAGGGCGCGCTGTGGCCGCTGCTGATCCAGACCGTCTACGGCATCCGGACGATCGACCCGGTGCTGCTGGACGTCGCTCGCAGTTTCCGGCTGACCATCTGGCGGCGGCTGCTCCAGGTGCGCCTGCCGGCGGCCGCCCCGATCGTGTTCAGCGGCCTGCGGCTGGCGGCCAGCATCGCCTTCGGGGTGTCGATCATGACCGAGCTGGTCGGCGGCGAGCGCGGCTTGGGATCGATCCTGTCAATCGCTCAGAGCGGCAACAACATCGAGCGGGTCTACGCCATCACCATCGTCACCGGTTTGGTCGGCCTGCTCATCTCGTGGGCGTTCGGACGCCTGCAGCACCGGCTGGTGCCGTGGCAGCGGGTCGGGCGATGACCGCGGTTCAGGCGGCACGGCCGCCGGCGGTGGACCGCTGGTGGGCGCGGCTGTTCGTGCCCGCGGCGGTTCCGGTGCTGCTGCTGGTCGGCTATCAGGCGGTGGCCAGCAGCGGCGAGAACCCCTACTTCCCAACCCTGCAGAAGATCGCCGCTGCCGCCGCTGACCTGTGGTTCGGCGCGGGGCTGACCCGGGACGTGCTGCCCAGCCTAGGCAACCTGCTGATCGGCTACTCGACCGGCCTCCTGCTGGGTGTCGCGTTGGGGTTGCTGCTCGGGCGGGTGCCGGCGGTGCGCCGGGTGGTCGCCCCGCTGGTGGCCTTCGGCCTGACCCTGCCGACGGTGGCGCTGTTGCCGCTGTTCCTGATCGCCTTCGGCATCGGCGCCACCATGCAGCAGGCGGTGATCGCCTTCGCGGTCTTCTTCGTCGCCGTGATCAACACCGCCGACGGCATTCGGGACACCGACCCGGTCCTGCTCGACTACACCCGGGTGTACCGACTGACCCGGTGGCGGCGGATCGGTCTGGTGATCATTCCCGCGGCGGCGTCCAACATCCTGGCCGCGGCCCGGGTCGGGTTGTCCGCGGGGCTGCTGGTGATGGTGGTCGGGGAGATGGTCGGTGCGTCCCACGGCATCGGCGCGGTCACCCTGCTCGCCCAGCAGGACTTCGCCTACGACCGGATGTGGGCCGGGATCGTGCTGGTCGGGCTGCTCGGCATCGCCATCAACGTCGGATTTCTCACCCTTGAACGACGCCTGGCCGGCCGGCTGGGCGCGGCCCACACCGGAGGTACCCCATGACCGAGCCCATCGTCCGGGTCGCCGACCTGCACAAGACCTACGTATCGGAGAAGGGCGACCACATCGCCCTGGCCGGGGTGTCGTTCGACGTCGCAGCCGGCGAGGTGGTGGCCATCGTCGGGCCGTCCGGGTCGGGAAAGACCACCACCCTGCGCGCCATCGCCGGCCTGCTCGAACCGAGCAGCGGCCGGGTCGAGGTCGGCGGCCGCCCGGTCGCCGGGGAGCCGCCGCAAGAGGTCGGCTTCGTCTTCCAGGACTACAGCCGTTCGTTGCTGCCCTGGCTGTCGGTGCTGGGCAACGTCACCCTGCCGCTGCGTTCCAAGGGCGTCCCGGCGGCGCAGGCCCGGGCGTCCGCCCGAGAGGCCCTGGACGCGGTGGGGCTGGCCGGACGCGAGCGAGCCCACCCCCGCGAACTGTCCGGCGGCATGCAGCAGCGCGTGGCGATCGCGCGCGCCATCGCCTACGAGCCGGAATTGCTGCTGATGGACGAACCGTTCGCTTCGGTGGACGCCCAGACCCGGATGGACCTGGAGGATCTGGTGCTGCCGCTGCGCGACCGGTTCGGGGTGACCATCGTCTTCGTCACCCACGACGTGGACGAGGCCGTCTACCTCTCCGACCGGATCGTGGTGCTGAGTGCACCGCCGTCCGTGGTCTCCCGGATCGTCGACGTCCCACTACCGCTGCCCCGGGAGCAGCACCGCACCAAGGAGGATCCGCTGTTCGCCCGGCTGCGCGGCGAAGTCCTCGATCTCGTCCGAACCCCAGCCCTGCAGAAAGGCGCCTGATGACCGTCCCCGCCCAGCCTGACCTGTACGACCGCCGCGCCGACTGGCGACCGGACGAACGCGACTTCGCCGCTCGTGGTGGGCCGCGTCCGCAACGCCCCAATGTCGTGTTCATCCTGGCCGACGACCTGGGTTGGGGTGATCTCGGCTGCTACGGCTCGCTGCACAACGAGACACCGGTGCTGGACGGCCTGGCCCGCGACGGCATCCGGTTCACCCACGGCTATGCCACCTCGGCCACCTGCTCGCCGACCCGGATCAGCCTCTACACCGGCCGCTATCCGGGACGCCTCAAGGCCGGCTTGGAGGAGCCGCTGGGCACCCGGGACGCCGAGCACGGCATCCCCACCGACCATCCGACGCTGCCGTCGCTGCTGCGCGACTCCGGCTACCGCACGGCGATGTTCGGCAAATGGCACTGCGGCTGGCTGCCCTGGTTCAGCCCGGTCAAGGCCGGCTTCGAGACCTTCTACGGCAACCTCGACGGCGCCCTGGACTACTTCGGGCACTACGACACCGCGGGCCTGCCGGATCTGTGGGACGGTGAACAGCCGGTGCAGGAGGACGGCTACTACACCGAGATCGTCAGCCGGCGTGCCGCCGACTACATCCGCGGCACAGGCCCCGACCCGTTCTACCTGCAGGTCAACTTCACCGCCCCGCACTGGCCCTGGGAGGGGCCGGGGGACCGCGAGCTCAGCGAACGCATCGCGCCGGACGCCGAGGGCGACCGCGGGATTGCACTCAAGGCCCTGTTCCACGCCGAGGGTGGCTCGCTGGCCAAGTACAAGGAGATGGTCCAATCGCTGGACGCCGCCGTCGGTGAGATCGTGGACGCCCTGGACCAGCGCGGCCTGCGCGAGAACACCATCGTCATCTTCGCCTCCGACAACGGCGGCGAACGGTACGCCTTCCTGTGGCCGTTCGTCGGCGAGAAGGGCGACCTGGAAGAGGGCGGCATCCGGGTGCCCCTGCTGGTGCGCTGGCCCGCGGCCATCGATCCTGGTCAGGTCAGCCCGCTGCCCAACTCCACCTTCGACTGGACGGCCACCCTGCTCGAGGCCGCCGGCGTGACCCCGGCGGACAGCCATCCGCTGGACGGCACCTCGCTGCTGCCCTGGCTGGTGGACGGCTCGGAGGCCCCCGACCGGGACCTGCTCTGGCGCACCCGTGAGCAGGGCGCGATCCGGCGCGGCCCGTACAAGCTGCTGATCGACCGCACCGCCAAGGGCTGGGTCCACCGGCTCTTCGGCGGCGGGGACGGCCCGTCCTACCGGCTCTTCGACGTGACCGTGGACGGGCGGGAGAAGGCCGACATCTCCACCGAGAACCCGGAGTTGGTGGCGGAACTGCGGGCCGCCTGGGAGGCCTTCGCCGAGGAGTTGCTGCCCTACGGGCCGTCGCCTTGGGACGACGAGCCCACTCCCGGGCTGCCGGACTGAAGCTGTCCGCGGGGTGGGGGAGAGGCCGATCGTCCCCACCCGTGGACGCCTTCAGCGGGCCTGACCGCCCAGCGCGACCGTCCGGAACCCGGCATTCCCCATCGACGAGTCGGGGGTGTTCTGCGAGCGCGCCGCGTTGCGGTACCGATTGCAGTACGAGTCGTGGCACAGATAGCTGCCCCCGCGCAGTACCCGCGACGTCCCGTGTTTCGGCCCGGGCGGATTCCGCTGCGGGGAGCGCGCGTAGTAGCCGGGATCGAACCAGTCCGAGCACCACTCCCAGACGTTGCCGACCGGCTGCCACAGGCCGTAGCCGTTGGGGGTGTAGCTGCGCACCGGCGCGGTGGTCAGCCAGCCGTCGTCCAGGGTGTTCCGGTCCGGGAAGCTGCCCTGCCAGATGTTCGCGCGCCAGCCGCCGACATCGGGCTCTTGGTCGCCCCACGGGTACTTCGCCGACTCCAGACCGCCCCGGGCGGCATATTCCCACTCCGCCTCGGTCGGCAGCCGGCGTCCGGCCCAGGCGCAGTAGGCGACGGCGTCGTTCCAGCTGACGTGCACGACCGGGTGATCGTCCAGGCCGTCGACCGAGGAGTCTCGTCCGCCGGGGTGGGCCCAGTCGGCACCACGGACCCCGTACCACCACGGCGTCCCGCCGGCCGGCCGCATCAGGTCGGATGCCGGCGCCCGCACCGCCAGGTGGAAGACCGCGGAGAACCCCCAGGTCTCGGCCTCGGTCCGGTACCCGGTGTCGGCCACGAACCGGGCGAAGTCCGCGTTGGTGACGGTGGTCGCGTCGATCGTGAACGCGTCGAGCAGCACCGGATGCCGCGGCAACTCACCGTCGAGCGGATTGCGATCCCCGGACGAGTCGCCCATGGTGAAGCTGCCCGCGGGAACCACGACCTGCTCGATCCGGTGCGCGGACGGAGTCGATGGGCGAGCGGCAGGCCCTGGTCGAGTGGGTGGTGCGACCGCGAGCGTGCGGCGATCCGGAGTGCCGCACGAACAGGCCCCGGCGCATCCCGCGCCGCTGTCGAGCTCGTCGCCGTGGGTCATGGCCGTCCGCTCATAGCACGGTAGTTTCGCGCAGGCCCGGACGGGGACGCAAAAGGGTCGGGCGGGGACACCGGCGGTCGTGTGGTCCACCGGGCACGGTTCCCCGGACGGGTGGTCGATAGGGTGAGGCGTCCGGACCGGGGGCCGTTGTCGGCGTTGGAGTGAGAAGAGCCCATGGGTAAGAAAGTCGACTTCATCGTGGCCGACATCTTGAGCCGCATCTTCCGGCAGCAATGGCCGTCGGGGAAGCTGCCGACGCAGCGGGAGTTCGCACGAGAGTACGGCGTGTCGAGGTTCACCATCCAGGCGGTGATCGAGAACCTGACGCTGATCGGAGCCCTCAGTTCGACCCAGGGTTCGGGCACCTACGTGCGCGAGGGTCTACGCAGGAATCCGCTGATCTACAACACGATGACCCGCACGCCCTACGAGCAGATCGAATCACGGGTGCTGCACCTGGACCGCAGATCTCCCGGCGCCGACGAGGCCCTCCTCCTTCAGCTTCCCGCCGGGGACGAGATCTGGCAGTTCGACCGCCTGCGCGTCATCGCCGGGGTGAGTTCCCAGATCGAACGCACGGTGATGCCTGCGGCCATGTTCCCGACCCTGTCGGACGCAGTCCTGGAGAGATCGGTCCAGGAGTTCGTGGAGGGTGCCGGCTACCGCATTTCCCACTACATGACGAGTTACCGTCCCGTGACGGTGTCCCGGCAGGACGCGAGCATTCTGGAATGCCGCCGCGGAGCCCCGGCGATGGCCATCGACAGCCGCGGGGTGCTGACCGACGGCCGGGTCTTCGCGCACAGCGAGATGATCGCGTTGAACTACGTGGTGTCCTATGTCAGCCGGTTCGACCGGGAAGTGCACCAGGCCCGTCTTTAGCGTTCCTGGGTCACGGGGTGACGAGTGAGCCGTCGGGGATCCGGCTGCTGGTCCAGGGGTGCTCCTTGAACACCCCGGGGAACGCTGCGGCGGCCTGGGCGTCGAACGAGACGCCGATGCCGGGCTCCTCGGAAGGCCGCAGGAACCCGCGAGACTGCACGGGGTAGCCGCCGAAAATCGTCGCCGTGTTCGGCTGCACGTCGAGATTCTCCTGGACGCTCGCGTTGTGCAGGTGCACGTTCAGGTGTGTGTTGACCGCCAGGCCGACCGGAGTGATGTCGGAGGGGGTGTGCCAGGCCAGTCGGATGCCCATGGCGTCGGCGAAGTGCGCCACCTTGAGGGCGGGTGTGATGCCCCCGATCTGCGAGACGTGAATGCGCAGGAAGTCGATCTGGCGGCGTCCGACGAGTTCTTCCCACTCCTTGGGGTTGTTGAACAACTCGCCGGTCGCGATCGGGGTCGACGTCTGGGCCCGCAGCTTCTCGTACCACGCCGTCTGCTCCAGCGGCAGGACGTCCTCGAGGAAGTACAGCCCGTAGGGCTCGCACTCCTTCGCGAACCGGATCGCGTCGGACGGGCTGAGTCGTTCATGCACGTCGTGCAACAGTTCGATGTCGTCGCCGTACCGGTCGCGGACGGCCTTGAACAGCCGCAGCGTGGTGGTCGCGTACTGCCGCGGGTCGTAGTAGCTGCCGGGCAGCGGGTTCTCGGGCACATGCAGATCGGTCGCATTGCCGCCGTAGAAGCCCAGCTGAACCCGAACGTGGCGGTAGCCCTCGGCGATGTAGGAGTCGATCTGGGTGTAGAGGTCGTCCAGCTCGTCGGCCACCGCATGGGCGTAGGCCGGGATCGCCGTTCGCGATCGTCCGCCGAGAAGCTGGTACAGCGGCATCCCCGCCAGCTTGCCCTTGATGTCCCACAGGGCCATGTCGACCCCGGCGATGGCGTTGTTGAGCACCGGCCCGTTGCGCCAGTACGAGTTCATCCGCATCACGTGCCAGAGGTCTTCGATGTCGTTGGCGTCGCGACCGAGCAGCAGCGGCCGGAGATAGTCTTCCACCGCGCTTCGGACCGCCTTGGGCCGGAACTGGAAGGTGGCGCAGCCTAGTCCCGAGACGCCGGCATCGGTGGTGACCCGCACGACCAGCAGGTTGTGCTTGTCCGGCTTGGTCACGATGGCCTCGACCTGAGTGATCGTGCTGCGGGTCATCAGGGTCCTTTCGCTGGATGTCTCCGCCGCCATTCAACCGGCTGCGCGGGTTGAGCCGCCAGCATGGCCCGGTGAAGTCCCGAAAACCCTTCCAATTATCAGTCCAATGTGTTCGTGGCTTCGCAATATCTCGGCGTGCATGCTCCAATTTGGGCAGTCAGGGCCGAGGATTGGATCGGCCCCGCCGCTCACTGAGCGCCGAGCTGGAGGAGAGAGGAACTGTAGATGCGCTACAGCGAAGTAGCTGAGAGGGTCATCGCCGCGGTGGGAGGGGTTGGCAACGTCAGCAACGCGTGGCACTGCATGACACGCCTGCGCTTCGACCTCAAGGACGCCGGCAAGGCGGACCTCGCGGCACTCGAAGCCATCCCGGAGGTGATCGGGACGAACGTGCAGAACGGCGAACTGCAGGTGGTCGTCGGCACCGAGGTGGAGAAGTACTACGAGCAGCTGGCCGACCAGCTCGGCCTCGCCGACAAGGCGGGCGACGCCGACGGGTCCGGTGCCAAACGGGGCTGGGTCGCCCTGGCCATGGACACGGTGTCCGGCGTCTTCGGGCCGATCGTCCCCGCCATCGCCGGCGCGGGCATGATCAAGGGTCTGATGGCCGGCCTGGCGGCGCTGGGCGTGATCTCGAACAAGAACGACACCTACCTGGTCATCGACATGATCGCGAGCGGCGTCTTCACGTTCCTGCCGTTCTTCGTGGCCGCGTCGGCGGCCAAGATCTTCAAGACGAATATGTTCATGGCGGTCGCCATCGCCGCCGCCATGCAATACCCGACGATGACCGCCGCGGCCGCCGCGAAGGAGATCTCGGCCTTCATGTTGTTCGGCATCGTCCCGGTGCCCGTGTTCAATTACGCCGGAACCGTCATCCCGATCATCTTCTCCGTCTTCGCGCTCAGCCACATCTATCGCTGGGTGGACCGGGTGCTGCCGCGCGTGTTGAGGACGGTCTTCACGCCCACGTTCTCGCTCTTCATCGCCGGAGCGTTGGCGCTCACCGTGATCGGCCCGATCGGCATCTTCCTGGGCAATCAGCTCGCCGCCGGCGTGGCCTGGCTGTTCGCGACCTCGCCGATCCTGGCCGGCATCATCTTCGGCGCGACCCGGCCCATCGCGGTCTTCACCGGTCTGCACCACGCCGAGACGCCGATCGCGCTGCAGAACTTCGCGAACCGGGGCTGGGACAACCTGATGCCGATGATGTTCATGGCCAATATGGCGATCGCCGGCGCCACCGCGGCCATCTATTTCAAGGTGCGCAACAAGGACCAGAAGACGGTCGTCGCGTCCGCGGCCGTGTCGGGTCTGCTGGGGATCACCGAACCCGCCCTCTTCGGCGTGCTGGCCAAATACCGCCGGGCGTTCGTCGCGGCCACCATCGGCAGCGCCATCGCGTCCACCTTCTTCGCGGTCTTCGGCGTCCGGATCTACGCCTACATCCTGTCCTCGATCTTCAGCCTGCCGGCCTATGTCGGTCCCTACTTCCCGTTCGCGCTGGCCGGCATCGCCATCGCCATCTCCACCTCGTTCGTCCTGACGCTGCTGCTCGTGCCGGCCGAACCTGCGGCGGACGCGACCCCGGTCGCGGAAGCGGCGCCGCAGGGGAGCGGCGGGGCCAAGGGTGACCAGGTCGAACTGGTCGCCGTCGCCCGCGGCGCCTTCGTGCCCCTGGAGCAGGTGAGCGACGCGGTCTTCGCCAGCAAGACGGTCGGCGACGGCTATGCGCTGCAGCCCGCCGACGGCGACGTGTATGCGCCGGTGTCGGGCACCGTCACCGTGGTCTTCCCGACCAAGCACGCGATCGGCCTGAAGACCGACGACGGCGTCGAGGTGCTCGTCCATCTCGGCATCGACACGGTCTCGCTCAAGGGCGAGGGGTTCGAGGTCTTCTGCGCACCGGGCGATCGGGTCAACCCCTCGACCCGGATCGCCCGGGTCGACCTCGACTCCGTTCGTCGCGCGGGCAAGGACCCGGTGATCCTGGTGCTGGTGACCAATCTCGGCAAGGTCTCCACCGTCAACGAGTTCGACGGCGCCGACGCCGCGCTTCAGCGCGGGGACAGCGTCGTGTCGGTCAGCGCGGCGGTCTGACCCTCGGGCCGGACCGCTGGGTTCGGCCCGAGCGTCGGCGACGCCGGACGTGCACCCTGATCCACGGATCAGGGTGCACGTGGCGTTCGGGCACCAGAAAACTCATCGGGATTGACGATGGATTCGCCCCGCCGGACGATGATGACATGTCCGACTCCGACGCCTTCTGCGAGGCGTTTCCGCAGGCCTACCTGGCCTTTCACCGTCGCGACGGACGTCGTGACGGCCTGACCAACGCGTCCCGGGCGGTGCTCACCCACCTGGCCGGATCGGGGCCGATCACCATCGGCGAGGCGGCCCGGCACCTCGATCGGGCGCAGTCGGTGGTCAGCGACATCGTCACCCAACTGGAGGGTCACGGGCTGCTGGAACGCGAGCCCGACCCGGACGACCGCCGCCGGACGCTGGTCTGGCTCACCGAGGCCGGCCTGGCCCGGCTGCGGCACGACGCGGACGTCCTGGACCGGACGCTGGTCGCCCGCGCCATGGAGCAACTGGACGACACCACCCGCCGCGGGCTGATCGACGGCCTGAGGGCGCTGACCGCCGCGGCTCGACGAGAGGAATCATCATGACCACCCGGACCGCCTCCTGTGAGAGCTGCGGCATGCCGATCGAGAGCGGGCACTACTGCGCGTACTGCACCGACGCGGACGGCAACCTGCAGGACTTCGACACCCGCTTCGCCGCGATGGTCGGCTGGCAGCGCCGACGCCATCCCGGCCAGCCGCAGCAGGTCATCGAGGAGCAGACTCGGGCCTACATGGCGTCCCTGCCGGCCTGGCGCGGGCACCCCCGGCTGACCGGAGTCGCCGAAAGCTGACCGGGTGGTCGCGCCGCGCACCCGTCCCGGTCAGTTCCCGGCGGGCACCGGGTACCGCGGCGGCAGCGGCGCGCCGGTCTCGACCAGGCTCTTCAGCCCGTCCAGCACGTAGGGCCAGCCGCCGGCGACGTTCGCCGAGGTCAGCGGGCTGTTCTCCAGCGCGTCGTGGACGACCCGCAGCAGCACCAGCCCGTCGCCGGCCTCGGTGAGCGTCCAGGTCACCCGGCTGGCCGGCTCGGCGGCCATCGCGTCGTCATAGCCCACCTGCCAGGTGTGCACCAGCCGGTGCGGCGGGTCGAGTTCCTCGATCGTGCCCTGGACGCCGAGGCTGCCGTCGGGCAGCACCGAACGGAACGGCTGGCCGGCGACCGGCGGGTTCTCGAACCGGCTGCTGAAGAAGTACTGCCGGGTGAACTCGGGATCGATGATCGCGTTCCATACGGTCTCGAGGCTGCTGCGGATGTAGGTCTGGTAGACGTGCTTGGTGGTCATGACTGGCTCCTGTTCGAGGCCGGCGCGGAGGCCGACCAGGGCGGTGGTGAAGGGTTGCGCGTATCGACTGATCCACCGGTTGGCGATCTCTGCGATGGGCACCGGGTTGAGGAAGTGCCGCTTGCTGCGGCCCTCTTTGACGGTGGTGAGCAGTCCGGCCTCCTCGAGTACGGCCAGGTGCTTCATCACTCCGAAGCGGGTCATCGTCGGGAACCGCTCGGTGAGCTCGGTGAGGGTCTGCCCGTCGATGCTGAGCAGGGTGTCGAGGATGGCCCGGCGGGTCTCGTCGGCGAGTGCCTTGAACACGTCTCCCTGCATGCCGACCATCATAGGTGACTAAAAGGTCACTTATCAAGTATCGAGGAGTGCGATCGACCATGCGGCGTCCTTTGCGGCTTGATACGAGGGAGATCGGCGACCTAGATTGATCTAGAAAGTGGCACTTTTCTAGATGAATCTAGGTGGGGAGGCCTGCGTGGATAGGAGCGTCTATACCCCTGGGGCGGGGCACAGGCCCAGGGTGTTGGCCGGCCGGGACCAGTTGCTGCGCGACTGGCAGTTGATGCTGAGCGACCTCGCCGGTTCCGGGCGTGTGAGCGCCCGTGACACGATCCTGGTCGGTCCTCGTGGGGTGGGAAAGACCGCGGCACTCACCGCTTTTTGCGCGCGCTCCCGAGCGCAGGGGTTCGAGGTGATCAACCTGCAAGCGGTGAGTGGACAGGGAGGGCTGGTGTCGGGGCTGCTCCACCGCGCCAGAACGCGCATCGACGAAGGAGCCGGGCCGTGGCAACGCGCCCGGGCCGCTTTCGAGAGGCTTGCTGGCGTGGACTTGAGCGTCGCCGGCGTCGGCGCGGGCGTTTCGTTTCAGAACCGGGAACCTGCCGCCGAGGGGAGCGATGCCGGCTCCTTGGCCAGCGCGCTGAGCACGCTCGCGGCGGAGGTCCGCAGAGATGCGCAGTTGGGCGGTGCCCTGATCACCGTCGATGAGCTTCAGGTGGCGGCCGGGCCCGACCTTGCGCTCCTTGCCGCCGCCCTGCACAGACTGAACGTCGACCAGCCGAAAGCGCCGGTTGCGTTCGCCGGCACGGGGCTGCCGCATACCTTGCATGTGTTACGCGACGCCGGTGTCACGCATCCGGACAGGTTGTTCGATGTTCAGTTGCTGCCCCTCACCCTGAGCCCCGAGGATGCGCGCTACGCGGTAGTCGAGCCCGCCAGGCAGTCGGGCGTGCTGTGGGAACCGGAGGCGGCCGACCTGCTGGTCGAGGTGAGCAGCGGCTACCCCGCACACCTCCAACTGTTTGCGGACGCAGCCTGGCGAACGGCGCCGGGTCCTCATCGGATCACCAGGAACGACGTCGAGGCCGCCATCCCCCTTGTTGCGGGTCAACTGGAGCGACGGACCCTGGGCCCACGATGGGATCGGATCAGTGACCGGCAGATGGAGTTCATGGCAGCGCTCGCGCTATTGGGCGGCCAGGCATCGAGCAGTCACATCGCGGCAGCGCTGGGGCGTGAACAACGTGAGATCTCATGGATCCGCGAAGAACTGCTCATCGAGGGCGACGTCTATGCGCCCAGGCGTGGCCAACTGCACATGACGGTGCCGCTCTTCCGGAGCTTTGTGCTGGGCCGGTACGAGTCCGTGCGCGCGGATGCAGAGACCCGCCTGCTCAGCCTGGACGAGATGCGGCACAACCTGGGGGCTCGCCACCTCGACACGAGCAGGCACGATCAGCAGGCGTCCGAGTAGGAGACCACCGACGCGGGTCGTTGGAACCCATCGGGATTGACGATGGATTCACCCCGCCGGACGATGAGGACATGTCCGACTGCTGACCGGAAGCACAACTGGTTTCGGGAAATATCCCGAAAGCAGGCGCCGGTCCTGAAACTAGTGGCTGATCGCGCGATCGAGTGGCCCGGGTGGCCGCGGTGCGCCGGACGGCGCCCTGCGCCGGCTCGCATCGAGGTCGGGCACAACCGGCGGATTCCGGCACAGCTGTTGGTGCCTGAATCCGCCCGCTCTTTCCAGGGACGACCGCCGAAGGGTGATCACCGGGTGCCGGATCTGACAGGCTGGGGCAATGGCGCGCG
>NZ_JASGDE010000139.1:0-3327 GCF_047607385.1 Micropruina sp. | reverse complement strand
GCCGCGGGCGTCGAGCGCGGACCGCTGACCGCGACGGCGCCGCGCAGCCCGGCCGGGTCGTAGCTGCGGGGCGCGTCCGCGGCGAACAGGGTGGGGCTGAACGGCTGCAGAGGATGCTGCTGCTCGGCGACACCGGCCTCGGCGAGCAGTTCCAGCAGGTCGGCCAGCGCAGCCGGCGGCGGAATCTCTTCGTTGGTCTGTGCCGAGCGGGATTGGTGCACGACCACCAGCGCATCGCGGGCGGCCGCGATGGCGTCCGCGAGCGCCTGCCGGTCTTCGGCCGGCGGGTCGGGTTCACCGGGACGCGGCGCCCGCAGCATCAGATTGTCGCCGTCGCGTTCCGGCGGACGCGGGAACACCCCGTCGTCCAGGCCGAGCAGGCAGACCACCCGATAGGGGACGCCGCGCAGCGACCGCAGCGAGCACACGGTGAGCGAACCGTTGCCGAAGGTGGACCGCGCCTCCCCGCGTTCGAACTCGTCGCTGATCAGGTCGGTGATGTCGGTCAGGCTCAGCTTCTCGTCACCGGCGCCGCGTTCGGCGAGGTCGGCGACCCGGAGCAGGGCGTCGGTGCGCTGCCAGACCTCGTCGCCGGAGACCAGGGCGAAGGCGTCCAGTGCCCATTGCAACCGGGCGACCCAGTCACGCAGCGGTGCCGGCTGGTCGCAGTCGAGCGCCAATCGGGACAGCCGACTGATCAGCTCGGACACCCCGCCCAACGCCGTCAGGTCACCGTCTTCGACGTCGTCGAGGGGCAACACCGTGCCGACCACCGGAAGCTCCTGCTCGCTGAGCGCGACACCGAGCAGCATCCGCTGCAGGCCGGCCGCCCAAGTGTTCTGCGGCACGTGGCCGAGCCCGTACCGGTCTCGATGCTGGGCCGACAATCCCCAGCGCACGCCGGCCTCGCTGGCCAGCCGGGTCAGCCGGTCGATGGCGTCCGGATCGAGACCGAACCGGGCAGCGACCGCCGGACGCGAACCGAAGTCGATCACGTCGGCGGCGCTGGCCCGGGACGCCACCAGGGTGAGCACCTCGACCAGGACGCCGACCAGCGGGTTCACCTCGGCCGAGCTGCGGTCGGCCAGCTGCACCCGGAAGTCGTTCGCCGGATGGCGTCCGGCAACCCCGGCGGGCAGCCGGAAGGCGGCCTGCAGCAACGGCGCGGCGGCGCTCAGGTTCGCACAGCCGACGATGATGTGGCGCGGCTCCAAGGTCGGATCGGCGGCCAGCAGGCCGGTGATCGCGTCGCGGAGGATCTCCACCTGGCGTTCCAGTCCGTGGCCGCCGTGCACCTGGACCGAGCGGTCGGCGGGCGGCGGGGTGACGGTCGCACCACGCAGGGTGTGTTGCAGCCAACCCAGGGTGCTTCGAGGTTCGGACGCCGTCGCCGGCAACTCGCTGAGTGCGGCGCGCTCCAGCAGCCCGGTGTGCGCGACCCCCGCGAAGCCGGTCAACCTGGCCGCCGGGCCGGCGTCCGCGGCCGTGGTGCTGGTCTGTTGCAGCGAGACGTGCACGGTGCGGTGCTCGGCGAGCGCATCGAGGACGTCGAGCCACCAGGGCGACAGCGGCTCGGGCTGGACGAAGGAGAGGGTGGCGGGCAGCGGCAGCGACCCCGGATCGCGGCGCAGCCGGGCCAGGAACTCCGCACCGGCCAGCAACGGACTGGTCTCGGCGGCGGCGAGCCGCCACAACATCGGTTGCCAGACGTCGAAGCCGAGGTCGGCGCCGTGTTCGTCGGTGTTCTCGCCGGCCTCCCAGCGGGTCACCATCGCGGGCCGCCAGTGCAGATAGCGGGCGAACAGCCCGGCGATGCGGTGCGCGACCGGATAGGTGTTGCGGGAGCCGGCCAGATGCCGGCGGAGCTGCTCCAGCCGGGGCTCGTCGCGATTCTCTCCGATCACCTGCAGCAGCCGCCAGGCCAGCTGCCGGGGCCGCCAGAACCGCGCCGGGTCGCCGAGTTCGTACAGCAGCCGCCCCGGAGTGAGGAACCGGACGCCGGCGCAGATGCCCTCGCCGGGACGTCCGATCCGGTGCGCCAGCTCGTTGGTGAGCCAGCGCCGCAGATGCGGATGCGGGGTGACCACCACGTCGAGGGCGAACGGGTCGGCGCGGACGCCGCCCAGCCGGGACGCCAGGTCGGCGGCCAGCGCGGAGGCGTCGTCGGTGCGGTGAAGGAACAGTCCGGTCATGCTGAGCAACACCCTAGGGGGCGGCTCCGACAGTTCTCGGCGGTGACCGTCGCAGTGCCGGCCTTCGTCATCCCGGGCTTGCCCCGGGATCTCCGGACTGATCGGCAGTCAGCTGGCCGGCACCTACCGGTGCCGGCTGAGACGCTCACCACGGCCTACACGAACCTCATCGGCTTGCCGGACACGCTGACCGGGAGCCTCGGCTCGACCACAGCCACCTATGTGACCGACACCCAGTACCTCCAGTGGGGGACCGTGGCGGCGATGCTGTTCGGTACGCACGCGGGCAAAGCGTCGATGGCGAGCTGGATGCGCGACCCGGGCACGCAGCGGCTGATCGGGATGGGCCTGCACCGTCAGGTGAATCCGGGGGTCACCGACGAGGAGACTAGCATCAGCTATGACCCGGCCGGCAACATCACCCAGGTGAAGGCCACCCTGCCCGGCGGCGTGGTCGACAACCAGTGTTTCAGCTACGACTTCCAGCAGCAACTCACCGAAGCCTGGACGCCGAACACCGCTGTCTGTGATCCGGGCGCGCGTAGCCAGGCGGCCTTGGGTGGGCCGGCGCCGTACTGGACGAGTTGGGCCACCGACACGATCGGGAAGACGACCAGCCGGGTCGATCGGACTCCGTCCACGTCATCGACCACCAGCTACGCCTATCCGTCCGATGGGGCCACGTCGACCCGGCCACATTTCATCACCGGCACGACCACAACCGGTGATGCCGCGGGCAGCGCGAGCTATGCCGCGGACGAAGCGGGCAACACAGTGAGCAGGCCGGCGCCCGGTGGTGGCGAGCAGGTGCTGGTGTGGGATGACTTGAACCAGCTCACCGAGGTCACCAAGGCGGGTGCGACGGTGGCGAAGATGGTGTATGACGCGGCTGGTGCCCGGGTGCTGCGGCAGCAGGGCGACACGACCACCCTGTACGTGGCGGGTAGTGAGATCACGCTGAATACCGCTACGAGTGGGGTGTCGGCGAACCGCTACTACAGTCACGCCGGGCAGACTGTTGCGATGCGGACCGGAGCCTCCAACGACACGGTGTCGACGTTGGTGTCGGATTGGCAGGGTACGACGCATCATCAGATCAACAACGCGACGGGGGCGTTGTCGACGTCGTGGCAGG
>NZ_JASGDE010000138.1:0-6726 GCF_047607385.1 Micropruina sp. | reverse complement strand
GTCCGCGGGGCGGTCAGCAGCGCCGGCGCCGTGACGCCGGCGACCAGGGCGACGCCCAGCGCCACGCGGTGCAGCGTCGTCGAGGTGAGCACGGGCGGGCCGGTGGGGTCGCGACGTGTGTTTGCCGCCTGGACCGCCGCGACGCGGGCGCGCTCCCGCGCCGCGCTCAGACGGGGATCGGCGGCCAGCACGGCCACCCGCCAGGAGTCTTCGACGGCGTCCTGCGGGTCGCGGTAGTCGGCGTCGAAGAGGATGAGGTCGATGCGGCCGAGCGTGCGCTCGTCCATGCCGGTCACCGAAGGATGCTGTGCTCCCGCCATGGTGCCCTCCCTGGTGCGTTGCAGGTCTCGGACGGCTCTGTGCCCCAGCGTAGGCCCGGTGTGCTGAAGTGGTCCCATGCCGTCGGCATGGAATCGCCTGAAGGCCTGGCTGCTGGAGACGCCGGGCGCGACCGACCTGTCCTGGTCGGGCGCTGTGGCGGAGGCGGCCGGTCACCAGGCAGGTGACCTCGCCCGTTTGGCCGACACCGAGCTGCGGGACCGACTCACCGCATTGCCCGCCGACTTCGCCCGCGGCGACGAGTCGCTGGCGGCGTTCCTGGCGATCGTCCGAGAGTTGGCCGATCGGCTGGTGGGGCTGCGGCCGGTCGACGTCCAACTGCGGGCGGCTGCCGCGATGCTGCGTGGCACGTCGGTGGAGCTGGCGACGGGTGAGGGCAAGACGCTGGTGGGCGCGATGGTCGCCGTCGGCCTGGTCGTTGCCGGGCACCGCGTCCACGTCCTGTCGGCGAACGACTACCTCGCCGGCCGGGACGCCGGATGGATGGGGCCGCTGCTCGCGGCGTCCGGCGTGAGCGTCGCCGCTGTCACCTCCGGATCGCCGCACCAGGACCGCCGGGACGCCTACCGCGCCGATGTGGTGTACGTCCCGGTGACCGAGGCGGGGTTCGACGTGCTGCGGGACCGGCTCTGCCTGGACGATGCGGACCGGGTCGGGATCCGTCCGGACGCCGCGGTGCTGGACGAGGCGGACGCCGTGCTGCTCGACGAGGGCCGGGTGCCGTTGGTGCTGGCCGGTGAGGCCGCCGAGACCGTCGGCGCCGACTGGGAGTTGGCCGCGTTCGTCGCCGGCCTGACCGAGAGCGACCACTACGAGATCGAGGACGACCGTCGCACGGTGCACCTCACCGAGGCGGGCCTGCAGGCAGCCGAGCAACAATTCCCCGGCGTGGAGCTGTTCGGCGCCGATCACGAACTGCTGGCCCGCCTCCACACCGCGCTGCACGCCGAGGCGTTGCTGGTCCGGGACGTCGACTACGTGGTGGAGGGCGGCCGGGTGCGGCTGGTGAGCGCGTCCCGTGGCCGGGTCGAGGCGTTGCAGCGCTGGCCGGAGGGCTTGCAGGAGGCGGTGGAGGCCAAGGAGCGGCTGGAGCCCAGCTCGGGCGTCGACGTCCTCGACCAGCTGCTGAGGTTGCCCGCGACGGCACCGTCCTTGACCGCAGGCTGCTCCGCTGGACCGGCCACGCGCAACGGGTCGCCGACGGCCAACAGCACAGCCTTCGTGACCTGGCCCACCGCTACGGACGGCTGCTCGCCGGTCATCGGGCGAGGCTGCTCGACCTGCGCGAGAGCGTGCTGACCACGGATCACGGCGTCCGGTTCTTGGCGGAGCGGGCGCCGCACCGGGTAGCTCGGCTTCGCCGGCAGCTCCACCCCGACGAACTGGACGCCGCCGCCCGGCTGATCGTGCTGAGCAGCCTCGACCGCCGCTGGCGCGACCATCTCGGCTACGCCGCCGCCGTCCGCGAGGGCATCCACTTGCGCGCCCTGGTTCGCGACGAGCCGGTCCATGCCTTCAACCGGCTGATCGCGGACGCCTTCGCCAGCGCGATCGATGAGGCGCTCGCGGACGCGGCGCTCGTCCTGGAGAGGGCTCCGGTCGTCGACGGTCGCCTGGATCTCGCCGACGCGGGTCTGTACCGGCCGGGCGCCACCTGGACCTACATGGTCTCCGACGACCACTTCGGCACCGAGTTCGAGCGCATCGGCCGGACGGTGAAGAGCGACTTCCTGGCGTTGCGGAGTCGCCTGCGGTAACCGACGGCAGTCACCCGGGCGAAGGCCAGGCAGCTGTTGGTCGCGGTCGTCGAGCAGCTGGCCGGAGCACGGTGAGCGGGCCCGGCAGGAGGCCGGGCCCGCTGCCCGGCTACTTCTTGATGGTGAAGTCCGCCGAGGTGCGTCCGGACATCGGGCCGGGCCCGGTCCAGGAGTAGAGGCGGACGGTGGAGCCCTTGGTGAGCCGGTAGCTCAGGGTGCCACGCAGGCCGGCGTTCGACGGCAGCGCGGAGAGCTGGGCGAGCAGTTGGTTGAAGCTGCTCACGTCCGGCTCCTCCGGGTCGCCCCAATCCGAGCAGAGCACGATGAGCGAGGAGGTGACCTCGCAGGAGTCCGACTCGCCGGTCAGCGCCGCGATCTTCATGCTGCCCCGGGACCGTGCGGACGCGGAGAGCTTGGCGGTGAAGGTCGAGCCGATCACCTTCTGGGCCGGCTTGCCGTTGCGCATCAACCGGAACGTCGGACGCAGGGTGTAGCTCGTGCCGGCCTTCAGCTTGCTGCCCGACAGCGCCGTCCATTTGCCCTTGCGGAGCCGCTCGACCCGGGTCACCTTGTAGGCGAGGGCGTCGGCGGAGATCAGCTTGACGGTGGCTTTGATGCTGGTGATGGTGACGTTCTCGACATCTTGGTTGACGATCGTCCAGATGTCGTCACCGGCGGGGGACCCGAGTTCGTCGGAGAACAGCTCCCGGTCGCTGACCACCTGCGAGTTGGTCAACGACCCGGTGGCGCCGTTGGCGCGGCGGAATTTGATCGTCCAGGTGACCTTCCCGGTGCCGGCCCCGGCCTGGTCGAGCTGCTCGGTGGCCGCCTGTCCGATCAGGTAGGCGGCTGCCGAGGGTGCGACCTCCTGGTCGGAGAGGGTGCCGGAGTAGGAGGCGATCTGCTTGCCGCCGGCGTCCTGCACGGCCACGCTGATCGGGAACGAGGTGACCGCTCCGACGGTGCCGCGGAGACCGGCGGTGCGGTCCTGGGTGACCATGCCGATCGACGGGCCGAACGCGGAAACCTGCTTGTAGGAGCCCACGATGCCGGTGGCGTCCGGCACCACCATGGCGATGGACGCGTTGGCCAGCTGCATCGAGACCTTGCCCTGCTGGGTCATCGGGTGACCGAACGCCCAGACCGTCGAGCCACAGATGGCGGTGACGGTTCCGATCGATCCGCTGACCAGGTCACCGCTGCCGAACAGGGCGGCGACGTTGCCGCCGGCGACCAGCGGCTGGCTGACGGAGGCGGTCTGCTTCGGGGCGGCCATGAAGCTGCGGCTGCGCAGCAGGGCGGCCGCTCCGGCGGTGCGCGGCGTCCGGGCCAGGGTCCGGTTCGCGAAGGCGTTGCCGCCCGCGCCACCCTGGCCGGCGATGTTGACCGTCTTGATCGGGGTCAGCGCGGTGCCGGACAGTGCGGTGCCGGCCACCCGGGCCGCGGCGGGGGACGCCTTCAGGTTGGCCGAGGTCAACCGGATCTGCGCGGCGCTTTCGATGCCGGTGCTGCCGATCGACTTCATGTACTCGGCGGGGGTGACCCCGGCCACCGGCAGGTTGTCGGCGTTCAGCGAATAGGAGACCGCACCGATCAGGCGTCCATCGGGGGCGTACACCGGAGAGCCGGACATGCCGGCCCAGATGCCGGCCGGCTTGAGCCCGTTGGTGCCGTCGATGGTCGGGTTGCTCAACCGGAACAACAGCAGGGTCTTGCCCTTGCCGAGGGCATCGTCGATGGATCCGATGTAGCTGCCGGTGAAGCCTTCGGGGGTGGTGCCCTTGCTGACGGTGAGGCCGGTGACGCTCGCGCCGGCGTTCCACGACTCGACCTCGCTGACCGGCACGTACGGCTGGCTTCCGTCGGCGCAGAACCCGGGGGCTGCCGCCTGTGCGGCGGGCGCGGCGGCCGGCATACCCAACCCGAGCGTCGCCGCGACCAACAGTGCCCCGAGCCGTTGTACTCCGCGGCGCGGTCGCCGGCTGCCGCGGGCCACGGTTGTCTGGTCGGGGGTTGTCTGGTCGGGGTAGGGATGAGTGCTGCTCGGATCGGCCATGATCCGCTCCTGTCTGGTCGGGAGGGGTGGGTGAGGCCGAGCGATGGCGCGTCAGCTGGAGGCGCACGGGCCCCCGAACTCGCTCCCGCGTCCATTGTTCAACGTAGCAGCCGGCACCGACACCGTGGGGGGTGTCCGAACCGTCCGAACGTAGGTGTGCGCCGCGGGGCAGCTTGATACGACTGCAGCGGCTCAGCGCTTGCCGTATCTGGTCGACGCGATGGTGCGGGGCCGCGTCCGCCGATCCCCCCGGCGGCGGACGCGGTCCGCGTGTTCACCCGTCCCACCCCGACGACGGGTTCCTCCCTCACCCGACGAACAGCCCCGTCGGGTCGATGGCTGCGCGCAGCTGCCGCAGCCGGGCCAAGGCGTCCGGCTCCAGGGCGCTGGACGGATCGGTGGGGTCGTCGGAGAAGTTGAGGAACTTCCGCCCGCTCGACCAGGGCGCCAGTGCGGCGACCACCTTGGCGGCGTCCGCGCGGGCCTGGGCACCCAGGTCGGGGGTGGCTGCGATGCCGACGAAGAAGCCGAGATAGTCGCCGGGAATCCGGCGCAATGCGCCGCGTCCCTCGGACTCGACGGCCAGCGCGCCGCCGAGGTGCCGGATCTCCGCCGCCAGCAGCGTCGAACCGGACGCCGCCCCGGCGACCGCGACCAGGGCGTCCGCCGCGGCCTGGTCGAAGTCGGCCAACAGGTCGTGATCGGTGACGCTCGGGGTCGGGCCCTCCGGATCCATGTGCATCCGGGTCAGGGCCGCGGCCGGTGTCGGGCCGAAGGTGTCCAGTTCGGGTCGCAGGTCACGCAGCGGAGCCAGCAGCGCGGACGCCCGGTCCGGCTCGCCCAGCACGGCGCCGTCGATCACCACCAGCTGGCGACCACGGATCACCTCCGGGACGTCGGGCAGCGGCGGCACGCTGAGCAGCCGCAACGCCGTGGTCGCGTGCTCGTCCAACTCGTGGGTCCAGTCCGCCCAGGCCCGGCAGACCTGCTGGGCTCGGCTGCCGTCCCAGAGCAGCATGCCGGCGTACACCTCGGACAGCGGCAGCAGGCTGAACTCCAGCGCGGTGATCACCCCGAGGCAGGTCCCGCCGCCGCGCAGCGCCCAGAACAGTTCCGGATGCTCGGTCGCGTCGGTGCGGACGACGCTGCCGTCGGCCAGCACCAGCTCCGCCGCCAGCAGCCGGTCGCTGGCCAGGCCGTGCATTCGGCTGTACCAGGACAGTCCGCCGCCCACCGTGTAGCCGGCCACCGCCACGTCCGGCGAGCTGCCGTGCATGGCGGCCAGGCCATGCTCGGCGGCCGCCTCCGCCACCTGCTGCCACAGGGTCGCACCGACCACCCGGGCGACGCGGCGATCCGGGTCGATGCTCACCCCGGTGAAGTCGGACAGCCGCAGCAGCACGGCGCCGGCGAGATCGGCGGCGATCGCGGTGGCCCGATGCCCGGTGCTCTGCGGGGCAACCCGCAGGCCGGCGGATGCTGCGGCGCGCACCACCGCGACGATGTGATCGACGCTGCTCGGCACGGCGACCGCCGCCGGGCGCTGGTCGGCGGCCACGTTCCACGGCGTCCGGGCGGCGTCGTAGCCGGGCTCGCCGGGCAGGAACACCCGTCCGTCGCACAGGCCGCGCAGCGACTCGGCCGGTCCGCTGTCGGTGGTGATCGTGTCGGTCATGGGGACTTCCTCTCGTTGCGATCCACGAGAATCCTGGGCGGCGCCGGAGCGCCGGACCATCCCGGACGAACGGGGAACGCGATGTCCCAGGTTTGTGGGGTACCCATCGCGGCTACGGGGGACGACACTTCTTCTCGTGGGGAAAGCCCTTGCTCAGGAGCGCGTCCGCCGTGACGTAGAGGTGCTGGCGCGCGCCGGCCTCGACCTGGACACCTTCGTGTCGGAATCACTGGAGTCGCTGCGGCGGGCCGTGCCGTTCGCCGGGTCGTGCGTGGCGATGATCGACCCGAGTACCGGGCTGCTCACCGGCGTCCGCAAGACCGGGGCGCTGGACGGCCTGAACACCCACGACCACGAATGGGGGCTGATCGAGTACGGCGATCAGGAGCCGACCGCGTACGCGTCCCTCTACTCCCGCCGGATCACCGCCGCCGGCGTGATGGCCGGCACCGCCGGCGATCCGGACGAGTCGCGTCGGCTGGCCGAGTTCATGCGTCCCCGGTTCGGCTTCGCCGACGAGTTGCGGACCATCTGCGTGGACGAACGCAGCCAGGCCTGGGCCGGGGTGGCGCTGTTCCGGATGACCGACGACCCGACCTTCGACGACGACGAGGTCAGCTACCTGGCCTCGTTGGGCGGAAGCCTGGCCCGCGGGGTGCGCAGCGGGTTGCTGGCCAGTCTGGCTACCGCCGCGCCGCTGGCCGTGGCCGGCCCGGCGGTGCTGATCGTGGGGGTGGACGGCGAGGTGGTGCAGGCGTCCGCGGGTGCGTTGCAGCAGCTGGCCGAACTGTCCCCGGGGCCGATCTCGGCGTCCGCGCTGGTGGGCTCGCTGGTCGGGGCGGCGCAGCGCTACGCCCGGGGCGAGATCGGCGCGTCGCCGCGGGCCCGGGTGCGCGGGC
>NZ_JASGDE010000137.1:0-46229 GCF_047607385.1 Micropruina sp. | reverse complement strand
TCGGCGGCCCGCGCGGCGCCCGCGGCGTCGCCGGCCCCCACCGCGCGGGCGACCAGGATCTGGGTGGGGGTGCCGACCAGGCCGGTCAGCAGCAGCGTGCCGACCGTGACGATCGCCCCCGCGGCCGCGGCCGATCCCAGCACGGCGGCGCCGGAACTGCCGAGCAGGAAGGCGTCGTTCATCGTCACCACCACGGTCACCACGCCGTGACCGACCAGCGGCGTCGCGATCCGGACCACGGCGCGAATCGCTTGACCGACTCCGGTGGACGCCGTCGCGAGTTGGGACACGTCTCAACATAAACGATAACGACAATCATTTGCTAGTCTCCGTCGGAGCGCAGGGAGCACCGAGGAGGGCCATGACCGACGCGCCACTCAGGCTGAGCTCGATTCCCGGCTATTCCCGCTACCTCACCGCCCGGGTCGCGGCCTGGATCGGCAACGTGATGAGCGTGGTGGCACTGCCGGTGCTGATCTACCAGCTGACCGGTAGCGCGGCGCTGACCGGCCTGCTGGCGGCGGCCGGCGCGCTGCCGTACCTGATCCTCGGGCTGCCGGCCGGGGCGCTGGCCGATCGCTGGGACGCCCGCCGCACCATGGCGGCCTGGAGCACGGTGGCCGGGGTCGCCATGCTGTCGGTGTCGCTCGCGCACGGCCTGGGGGTGCTGACCGCGGGCCACGTGATCGTCACCGCGTTCGTGGTGGGGGTGGCCTTCGTCTTCGCCGACGCGGCCGGCTTCGGGGCGCTGCCCCGGCTGGTCGGACGCGACAACGTCGGACGCGCCACGGCGTCCCAATCCGCCGTCTACACGGTGATCAGCATCGCTGGCCCGGGCGTCGCGGGCATGTTGATCACCCTGGTCGGCCCGGCCTGGGTGGTCGGCCTGGACGGCGTCGGCTACCTGGTGGAGGCGGCCCTGATCGCCCGGCTGCCGCTGCCCCGCGTCCGAGCCGAGGCGTCCGGACGCCCCACGCTGCTGGCGGACGTGATGGAGGGCCTGCGATTCGTCTGGGAGCAGCACGTCATCCGGGTGCTGACCATGGTCGGCCTGGGGCTGGCGGTGACCGGCGGCGGCGCGGTCTCGGCCCTGCTGGTGGTGGTCGGTGTGGAGGCGTTCGGCTTCACCGACGACGACAGCCGGCTGGGTGTGCTGTACATGGCGGCCTCGGTGGGCAGCTTCCTGGGCAGCGTGCTGGTCACCCGGCTGCAGCGCCGACTGCGGGTGGGCACGATCACGCTGGCGGGACTGGCCGCCACCGTCGCCCTGGTCGCCACCCTCGCCCTGACCACCGACTGGATCGTCGGCGTCGGGCTGATCGCCCTGCTCAACGCGACGATGATCGCGGTGACCCTGAACGCCATCGTGGTGCGGCAGACGGTGACCCCGATCCGGTTGCAGTCCCGGGTGAACACCACGGCGCGGATGATCTCCTGGGGCGGCTCCCCGATCGGCGCGACCCTGGGCGGCCTGATCGCCGGCGCCGGCGGCATCCGGCTGGCGCTGCTGCTCTGCGCCGCCGGAGTGCTGGTGAGCCTGGCGGCCGGCTTCGCGATGGGGACGCGCCGGATCGACCGGCTGGACCGGCTCACCCCCGTCGAGGACTGAGAGGTTCGGCACGGCGGGACGGTTCTTTCGCGATCGACCACAGCTGTCGGGACCATGCGCTGCTTTCGGGAAATATGCCGAAAGCAGTGGTGATTCCTGCGAGCAGTGACGGATCGCGCGATCAGGCCGAGCAGTCCGGGCAGACCGCGGTGACGTCGACCGTGACGACCACGTCGGTGAAGCCGCGCGCGGTGGCGACGACCGCGGCCCGGCTCCGCGTCGACTCGGTGCTGATCGGGACGGCGACCCCGCACGAACGGCAGACCAGGTAGCCGCCGTCGACGCGATCTCGCAGGTGGTACAACGTCTCGCCGGTGGCGCTGTGGACGCGATCGACCGTGCGGGCTTCGGTGAGTTCGCGCAGCGTCCGGTACACGGTGGCCAGGCTGACCGGTCGGTCCGACCCGGCCAGCTCGTCCCGGATCATCCGCGCGGACAGGAAGTGATCGGCGGCGGCGAGCAGGGCGATCACGGCGTCCTGCTGAGGGGTGCCCCTCCTCGTCGGGGTGACCATGGCGCTGTGCCGACCAGCCGGCGCTAACGCACCGCGAGCAGCCGGCGGGTCCGGCCGGCCCGGCCCGAGCCCCGGCCTCGAACGGCCCGGATCAGCTGGCAGACCAGGTAGATGGTGAACGAGATCGTGGTCACGTAGGGGCTGATCGGGATCGAACCGCCGAGAGCGAGCAGGATGCCGCCGACGGTCGAGGTGACCGCGAAGCAGACGCTGAGCAGCGGCACCAGCAGCGGCGAGGACGACACCCGCAGCGCCGCCGCGGCCGGCGTCACCAGCAGCGACAGCACCAGCAACGCGCCGACGATCTGCACCGAGACGGCCACCGCAAGGCCCAGCAGCAGCATGAACACGATCGACAACAGCCGGGTCGGGACGCCGCGGGCGGCCGCCACGTCGGCGTCCGTGCTGGCGAACAGCAACGGCCGCCAGATCAGCAGCAGCCCGGCCACCACGATCGCCGAGATGGTGATCAGCGCCCCGATCTGCGGGTCGTCGATGGCCACGATCTGCCCGGTGAGCAGGCCGAATTTGTTCGCCGAACGGCCCGGATAGAGCGTCAGGCAGAGAATGCCGAGGCCGAGACCGAACGGCATGATCACCGCGGTGATCGAATTGCGGTCCCGGGCCCGGGCGCCCAGGACGCCGAGCAGCAGCGCGGCCAGGACCGAGCCGGCCAGCGCGCCGGCGACCACCCCGATGCCCAGCAGCAGCCCCGCCGAGGCCCCGGCGAAGGAGAGCTCACTGATCCCGTGCACGGCGAACGGCATGTCCCGGGCGATCACGAACACCCCGATCAGGCCGCCGACCACGCCGAGCACGGCACCGGCCAGGATCGAGTTGTGCAGCAACGCCACCAGCTCGCCGTAGTTGTCGAAGACGAACAGCTGCGACCACCAGTCCTGGCCGATCTCGGCGAAAGTCATCATTGGCGTCCGGCTTCCGTGGTGGCGGCCGCAGGGTCGCCGTCGGGCACCTCGCCGTGGCCGTGATGATGGGTGGGATGGCTGTCCGGGGCGCCGACGATCACGATCCGGCCGTGGGTGCGCAGCACGTCCACCGGGGCGCCGTAGAGCTCGCTGAGCACGTCGGTGCGCATCACCTGCTCGGGCGTGCCGAGCCGGACCTGGCCACCGGCGATGTAGAGCACCCGGTCGACGAAGCCGAGCACCGGATTGATGTCATGGGTGACGAACAGGACGCCGAGCGGGTGGCTGCGCCGGCTGGCGTCGACCAGTTCGCTGACCGTGGCCTGATAGGCCAGATCGAGGGACAGCAGCGGCTCGTCGCAGAGCAGCAGCCGGGGATTGCCGGCGAGCGCCTGCCCGATCCGCAGCCGCTGCTGCTCACCGCCGGACAGGGTGGACAGCGGCGAGCGCCGATAGCGTTCGGCGTGCACGTCCCGGATCAGTGCGTCGACGGCGGCCCGACGCCGACGGCTGGGCAGCGGAATGCCCCAGCGGTGCCCGTCCAGGCCCAGGCCGATGAGGTCCTGGGCGCGCAGCGGGACGCCGTCGTCGGCCAGCTTCTGCTGCGGCACGTAGCCGATCCGGCGATTGCCGCGCCGGATCGGCTGCCCGAGGAACTCGGCGGTTCCCTCCGACAGCCGCAGCTGGCCCAGGATCGCCTTGAGCAGGCTGGACTTTCCGGAGCCGTTGGCGCCGAGGACGGCGATGAACTCGCCGACGTGCACGTCCAGGTCCAGCCCGCTCCACAGCAGCCGCTCACCGAAGCTCAGGCCGGCGCCGCGCAAGCGCAGCACCGCCTCGTCGCCGGACACTGGCGACGAGGCGGACCGGGTTGCGATGTCGGTCGTCACTTCGCGAGAGCGGCACCGATGGCGTCGAGGTTCTTCGTCATCCAGGAGACGTAGTCCTCGCCCTTGGGCAGGGTCTCGGTGACGCCGACGACCGGGATGTTGTTGTCCCTGGCGGCTTTGAGCACCGCTTCGGTCTGGGCGCCGGTGGTCTGCTCGTTGTAGGCGAGCAGCTTCACCGCGTGTCCGCTGTACAGCTTGAGCGTGGCCTGCAGCACGGCCGGCGCGACGTCGGTGTCCTCTTCGATGGCTTCGGAGAAGGCGTCCGGCGTCTTGTTCTTCAGCCCGATCGCCTCGAGCATGTACAGCGGCACCGGCTCGGTGATCGACGCGGGCTGCCCGTTGTAGGTCGCCTTCAGGTCGCCTTCCTTCTTCACCAGGGCGTCGATCGAGCCCTTGAGCTGCTTGGCGTTGTTGGCGAAGGTGTCGGCGCTGGCCGGATCGATGGTCGCGTAGGACGACTGGATCTGGTCGATCACCTTCTCGACGGTCGGGAAGTCGTACCAGACGTGCTCGTTCAGTTCCTCGCCCGCCGCGGCCTTCTTGCCGGAGATGGTGACGGCGTTGAGCACCGTGGCCGAGGTGTTCTTGGCCGAGGACAGCATGGTGTCGACGAAGTCGTCGTAGCCGCCGCCGTTCTCGATCACGACCTTCGCCTTGGACAGCGCCAGCTGGTTCTGGGCGCTCGCCTCGTACTCGTGCGGATCTTTGTCGGGGTCGTCGATGATCGAGGTGACGTTCACCTTGTCACCGCCGACCTTCGCGGCGATGTCGCCCCACACGTTGGTGGACGCGACGACGTCGATCGGGGCGGTTGCCGTGCTCGCGCTGGGACTGCCGGACGCACCGGGCGAGGTCGTCGCCGCGGTGGGCGACGAGCAACTGGCCAGCGCGAGCGCCGCCAACGACGCGGTGAGCGGCAGTGCGAATCGGGTGAGCTTCATGGTTGTCCAATCTGGTCGGGGCCGGCGGTCACCACCCGAGGGGGGGACGGCGCGGCTGGTGCTCGTGATTCCATCGGTAATGATAACTACTCTCATAACTTTCTTGGGCGGCTGCCCACCCGCTGACCCTCCGGCGTTCGTCGGCCGGGCCGGCCCGCTACAGCGTCGCCAGTTGGGCCGCGACCTCCTCCAGCTGCCGGATGACGCTGACCCCGCCGGCTTCAAAGTCGCCGCCGTCGATGCTGAGGACGTGGCCCGCCGCGACCGCCTTGGTGCCGGCCAGGGTCTTGCTGATCTCGGCGACGGCCGCCTCGGATTTGCCGTCGGAGACGTTCACGATCAGCACGTCCGGCTTGCGGCGCAGGGCGTCCTCACGGCTGATCTCGGCCCAACTCTGCTTGAGATCGTCGAACTCGTTGACCTGGCCGAGTGCCTCGATGATGGTGGCCGCGGGGTAGCCGCTGTTGGCGTAGAGCTTGCCGTTGTACGACTGCACGTACGCGATGCGCAGCTGCTTGCCGTTCAGTGACGCCTTGGCCCGCGCCACCCGGGTCTCGATCTCCTGGTTGAGGGCACGGACCTTGTCCTCGACACCGAAGATCCGGCCCAGACTGGTGACGTCGGCCTCGATGGTGGCCAGGGTGCGTCCGGCCGGCGCCTTCGCGCAGTAGCCGCCCATGATGTACACACCGGCGCCGATCCCGGCCAGGTCCTCGTAGCTGACCGTGCCCTCGCCGGTCAGCTGGCCCTCGTCGTTGCCGAGGAACAGGTCGGGCCGGGCGCCGACCATCGACTCC
This sequence comes from Micropruina sp., assembly GCF_047607385.1. Lineage (GTDB taxonomy): Bacteria > Actinomycetota > Actinomycetes > Propionibacteriales > Propionibacteriaceae > Micropruina. The sequence goes on along the minus strand of NZ_JASGDE010000137.1, from coordinate 40,552 downwards.
CGCGACGGGGTGTAGTCGGGCGAGACCTGGACGATGCCGTCCGGCGCGCCCGCCGGCAGCTTGCCGAGCGAACCGAGCACGTAGCCGTGCACGCTGTTCTGGACGCCGAGCGCGGTCAACGTGTCCAGGGTGCCGGGGTACCCGAGCACCACCCGGGACGGCGGTTTGGCGTAGCTGAAGTCGCGTCCGCAGCTGGCCACCGTGACCGGATAGCCGGCCGGAGCAGCCGACGGGGACGGGCCGACCGGTGCGGCGGGACCGCTGCAGGCCACCGTGGCGAGCGCCAGGGCGGTCGCGACCAGGGACCGGGTGATGACCTTCATCTGTTCTCCTTACGAGTTGGGGCACTGTGAGTTGGGACGCTGTCGGTCGGGGTGGGCCCTGCTGGGGCCGGCCCGGTCGCGGGTGCGTAGCTGAGGGTGGGACGTCCGGTCAGCGGGTTGAGACCGCGGTGCACGGCGACGCCGTAGACGGAGCCGATCAGCTCCGGGGTGAGCACGTCGTCGGTGGGGCCGTCGGCGACGACGCGTCCGGCGGCCAGGACGACGACGCGGTCGCAGTAGGCCGCGGCCAGGTTCAGGTCGTGCAGGGCGGCGAGCACGGTGACCGGCAGGGAATGGAGCAGTTCGAGCAGCTCCACCTGGGCGCGGATGTCGAGATGGTTGGTGGGTTCGTCGAGGACGATGACCGGGGTGGCCTGGGCCAGCGCGCGGGCCACGAACACCCGCTGCCGCTCACCGCCGGACAAGGTGCCGACGCCGCGGTCGGCCAGCTGGGACACCCCGGCGGTGGCCAGCGCCGCATCGACCGCGTCGTGGTCGTCGTCGCGCAACCGTTCCAGGCGTCCCAGGTGCGGCACCCGTCCGAGCTCGACCACCTCGCGGACGGAGAACTCGAAGTCCGGGACGTCGTCCTGCAGCACCGCGGCGGTGCGCCGGGCCGCCTCGCGGGCGGGCAGCTGCCACACCTCGTCGCCGCCCACCGCCACCGCGCCGGAGCTCGGCCGCAGCGCCCGGTAGACGCTGCGCAGCAGGGTGGTCTTGCCGGACCCGTTCGGCCCGACCAGTCCGACGAACTCGCCGTCGGCCACCGCCAGCCGGGCCTCGTGCAGGATGCGGCGTCCGGCCAGTTCGACCCGCAGCCCGGTGACGTCGACCCTCATCGCGTCCGCCCCGGACGGCGTCCGCTCGCCAGCAGCCAGACGAAGAACGGCGCGCCGATGGCGGCGGTGACCACCCCGACCGGGAGCTCGGCCGGGGCCAGCACCAGGCGGGCGATCAGGTCGGCGACCAGCAGCACCGCGGCCCCGATCAGCAGGGCGCAGGGCAGCACCCGGCGGTGGTCGGCGCCGACCAGTTGCCGGGCGATGTGCGGCACCATCAGGCCGACGAAGCCGATGCCGCCGGAGACGGTGACCACGCAGCCGGTGACCAACGCGGCCAGCAGCATCAGCTGCAACTGGAACCGTCCCACGTCGACGCCGAGCGAGCGGGCCAGGTCGGCACCGGAGACCAGGGCGTTGAGGCGTCCACCGGCGATCACCAGCCAGCCCGCGCCCAGCCCGACGACGACCGTCAACAGCGTCAGGTCGCTCCACTGGGCGCCGGAGACGCTGCCCAGCGACCAGTACAGCACCCGCTGCACCTGGGTCGGGGTGGCCAGGATCTGCAGGAAATAGGTGGCGGACGAGAACACGTAGCCGACCGCGACCCCGGCCAGCACCAGCCGGGCCGGCGGCCACTCGCCGCCGCGGCGTCCGAGCAGGAAGACGACGGCGAAGGCCAGTAGCGCACCGCCGAACGCGGCGCCGGCCAGCGGCGCGCCGCCGACCGCGTCGCTGCCCAGCACGATCACCAGCACGGCGCCGAAACCGGCACCCGGGGTGACCCCGATCAGCTGCGGGTCGCCCAGCGGGTTGCGCACCACCGCCTGGATGACGGTGCCGGCCACACCCAGCCCGGCGCCGACCAAGACGGCCAACAGGGTGCGCGGGATGCGGACCGTCCAGACGATCTGGTCGAAGACGGAGTCGCCGGACGCCCCGGCCAGCCCCAGGTGCGCGGCGACGATCTGCCACACCTCGCCGATCGAGATCGGCACCGACCCGATCGACACCGACACCAGGGCCAGCACCAACACGCCCCCGGACAGCCCGGCGAGCAACAGCGCGAAGGGCGACAACCGCGGCAGCACCGGCGGCGGCGCCTCGGCGTCCGCCACTCCGGTGAAGATGCGCGACCGGGCGGGGGTCACTCCGCGCCCGGATTCGCGGACGTGTACTGCAGCCGCTCGACGGTGGCGCCGGTCCGGGTCAGCACCTCCTGTTCGGTGCGTCCGGTGGCGGCGGCCAGCTCCATGGCGAGCAGCCGGGCCACGGTGGCCAGGCCGACCACGACCTGGCCACCGTCGGGTTCGTAGCGCAGCGCCCGGCCGAGCGCGGCGTCCGGGTCGCGGGACGGCCGCGTCCATGCCGACAGAACCCGCAGCCCGGCCCGGATGCAGCGATACTGGGCGTCGCTCACCCAACCCTGATCGATGCTCACGGACCGGAACCGATCAGGCGACCGAGGCCGCGTAGATCGCCGCGCTGGTCTCGGCCAGCACGGCGTCGAACTCCTCGTCGCTCTGCTGCGCGGTGAGCCCGTCCAGCAGCGCCCGGCTGAAGCTGGCGATCAGGCCCGGGTTGCGGGCCAGCCGCTCGTTGGCCTCGTCTCGGCTGTAGCCGCCGGACAAGGCCACCACCCGGGCCACCTTGGGGTGCTCGATCAGGTCGGTGTAGTAGCCGTCGACGCTCGGGATGGACAGCTTGAGAGCCACCTTGCGCTCCCCCAGCCCGTCCAGCCGGGCCAGGATCGCGGCCTTCAGCAGGGTTTCCGCCTCGGCCTTGTCGGGAGCGCCGATGCTCACCTCGGGCTCCAGGATCGGCATCAGCCCGGCGTTCAGGACGCGCTCCCCCAGCTCGAACTGCTGGGCGACGATCGCCTCGATGCCGGTCGGGTTGGCGGCGTGGACCACCGAGCGCTCCTTGGTGCCGAAGACGCCCAGGTCGCGGGCCTTGGCGAGCAGCTCGTCCAGGCCGGGGATGTCCTTCATCAGCTGGACGTCGTCGGCCTGGTCGGCCAGGCCCTTGTCGATCTTGACGAACGGGATGATGCCCTTGCGCTGCCACAGGTAGTCGGCGACCCCGAGGCCGTCGATCCGCCGGTCGAGGGTGGCCTCGAACAGGATCGCGCCGAGGATCTTCTCGCTGGTGAAGGCGGGGCTGGTGATGATCCGGGCCCGGGCGGCCTGGATCAGGTCGTACATCTCGGCATCGGTGGAGTACGCGGACTCGTCGATGCCGTACGACTTCAGCGCCTTGGGCGTGCTGCCACCGCTCTGGTCCAGGGCGGCGATGAAGCCGTCGCCGGTCTCGAAGCGGGTCAGCATCTGCTGGTCGGACATGAAGGGCCTCCTTGGCCGGCTCTTGCCGGATCGGTTCGTGGGATCGGACCCAGCCTAACCTAATTGCGAGTGATTCTCATTCTCTTATGGATCTCGGGGACGACTCCTCCGGGCAGGTGGATCCGCTCGCCGCTGCGGTTGAAGATGGCGAGGATCTCCAGCGGCTCGCGACCCAGGGCGGCCACCCCGTGCGGCAGCCGGGTGTCGAACTCGGCCGCCTGGCCGGCCTCCAGCACGAGTTCCCGGTCGCCCAGGACGACGCGGGCCCGGCCGCGCAGCACGTAGCACCACTCGTAGCCGTCGTGGGAGCGGGTCCGAATAGGTTCATCGGACGGGACGAACGTCATCTTGAAGGTCTGGACCGGAGCGTTCTCCGGGGAGAGGTACTCCACGGACAGGTTGCCGAACCGCCTGATCCGGGCCCGGACGCGCGGGTCGGGCGCGGTCCACATCAGCAGGTCGTCGAGGCTGAGCCGCAGCGCTCGGGTGACCGGGAGGAGCAGTTCGAGGTTCGGAGCCCGCTTGCCGGCCTCGAGCCGGGACAGCGTGGAGGCGGAGATTCCAGTGGCCTCCGCGAGCGCCTCCAGGGTGAGGTCACGTTTCAGCCGGGCGGCACGCAGCCGCGGCCCGACCTCGCGCAGCACCGCGCGGGTCAGGTCGGGTCGATCCTCCGGGCCGGCCATGCCGCTACCGGGGCCGGCCGCGGACGGCCGTCGTCATCGTCCGGTCCGGCGGACGTGCAGGACGTGGTCCTCGCGAGTGCCCGGCTGTCCGTCGGGACCGGTCAGTTCGACCACGTCGAGCTCGTCGCGCACGGTCTGCCACCGCCCGTCCGCAAGCTGCAGCGCGGCCCGATTCTGCTCCGGCGACTGCAGAGTCAGGTTGACCGGGTGGTCGACCGGCGGCATGCCCTGGTGCCAGGGCGGCACGCCCCAGTGCGAGACCACCAAGAGGTGCCCACCCGGCGCGACGGCGGCGGCGGCGCGGTTCAGGATGCGCTCCCGTTCGCCGGGGGCGGCGACCGGTGAGTGCAGGAACTGGGCCGACACCAGGTCGAACTCCCCCGCCGGGAAGGACGTCGCCAGGTCGTGCTGCGCGAACGTCACCCGTCCGGCCAGCCCGAGTCGTTCGGCGTGCGCGCGGGCCCGGTCGAGGGCCGTGGCGGAGGCGTCGACGCCGAGCACCGTCCAGCCGCGCTCGGCCAGCCAGAGCACGTCCGCACCCTCACCGCAGCCGAGGTCGAGCGCGCCGCCCGGTTCCAGGCCGTCCACCTCGGCGATCAGGTTCCGGTTGACCGGTCCGCGCTCGGCGTGGGTGTGGTCGGCGTAGAAGCCGTCCCAGAACTCGGGGGCGCTGGGCATCGGGTTGCTCATGATGACGTCCTCCTTCGGGTCAGCGTCGGACGCTCTTGACGTCGGCGGCAAGTGCCTCGAGGGCGTCGACGACCCCGACGCCGCTGCCCTGGGCCAGGTTCTCGTCGGCGCCGCGGACGCGCCCCTCCTTCACGGCAGGCAGGTCGGGCAGCACCTTGCCAAGTGCGGCGATGGCGGCCCGTTCGTCGCCGACGTAGTTCACGAAGACGAGGTCAGGCTTCATCGCGAGGGCCTGCTCGGCGCTCAGCTCGGCGAAGGGCGTGGGCAGGTCGGCGAACTGGTTGGTCAGGCCGAGCGCACCGAGCATCGCCGAGGCCGGGTAGCCGCCGATCGCGTACACCTTGCCGCCGAGCACCTTGAGGAAGGCCACGGTGCCGGTGCTGCCAGCCAGCGACTGCTTCGCCGCAGCCACCCGGTCCTTCAGTTGCTTGTTCAGCCGTTCGGCGCGGTCGGGGACGCCGAACATCGTGCCCAGGTTGGCGATGTCGGCATAGACGGTGTCGATGGTGCGATTGTTGGGGGCGGTGGCGCAGTAGCCGCCCATCACGTAGGCGTTCGCACCGATGTCGGCGAGGTCGTCGTAGGAGAGGGTGCCGCGGCCGACGAGTTGGGCCTCGTTGAAGGACAGGAACAGATCCGGCTTGGCGGCGATCACCGGTTCGCGGGCGGGGATGGCGTCCGGGGAGACCAGTTCGAGGTTCGCCGGCAGCGTGGTCGGACGGATACCGCGGTCGTCCGGCCCGAGCAGGTAGCCGGTCACCGAGCCGGCGACGCCCAAGGCGTCCAGGGTCTTCAGGGTGCGATAGTTGCCGAGCACCACCCGGGACGGCGCCTGGGCGTAGCTGAAGTCACGCCCACAGGAGGCCATCGTCGCCGGATAGCCGGACGCCGGCGCGCCCGCCGACGGCGTGCTGGTCGAGGCCGGCGAGCAACCGGCGAAGACGAGGCCGGCCAGCACCAACGCCGGTATCCCGAGACGGGTTCGGAGAGTCTTCATGGTGCACCTTTCGAGCCTGGCCGGGCTTACCCCAGCCAGTGACAACGGTTCTCAATAGCTGTTGTCGACGGTACGAGACCGGAGCGGGTTGGTGAAAATCCTCATGCCGAATCGGCAAGGGCGTCCTGCCGGAGCGGGACGCCGGAGACACACCCGGCGCTGCGGCGCTCCGGCCGATCAGTGACCGTGCCGGTGATGCGAGTCCGGGAAGTGCGGATGCGTGTGGGTGACGGCCTCGTGGACGTGCTCGTGACGGTGCCAGGTTCCGCGCGCCACCGGCTCGGCATGCGGATGATCGTGGTGGCCGTCGTCATGGCGGTGCCAGTGGTCGTGCCGCACCGGCTGATGGGCGTGTTCGTGCTCGTGCCGTTCGCTCAGGTGGAGCCACACGCCGAGCGCCATCAACGCGGCGGCCACCAGGAGCGGCGCAGTCAGCGGTTCTCCGAGGGTGAGCGCCACGATTGCGCCGAAGAACGGGGCGACCGAGAAATGGGCGCCGGCGCGAGCCGTCCCCACCTGCCGCAGCGCCACGATGAACAACACCAGGCTGACGCCGTAGGCCAACAGACCGACACCCATGGCGGCGACCACGCTCGTCGCCTGCGGGACGGTGGCCCCGAGCAGGAAGGCCAGCACCAGGTTGACCGGACCGGCCACGGCACCCTTGACCGCCGCCAGCCAGGTCGCGTCGGTGAGTGCGACCTTGCGGGTCAGGTTGTTGTCGACACCCCAGCTCAGGCAGGCGCCGAGCACGGCCAGCGACGACCAGCCCGAACCGAACTCGACCCCGCCCGTAGGGACGGCGAGCACGACGGCGCCGCCGACAATGGCCACCATGCCGATCGCGATCCGCCGGTCGACGTTCTCCCGGAACACGAACCAGGCCAGCAGCGCGGTGAACACCCCTTCGGCGTTCAGCAGCAGCGAAGCACCCGAAGCGGGCATCCCGGACAGCCCGGCCATCAGCAGCACGGGCCCGAGCAGCCCGCCGAACAGCACGGCACCCGCGAGCGGCAGCCGCTCCTCCGGCGCGAGCCGGACTCGCGGCAACCGCCGAACCATCCGATAGAGGCCGAGACCGAGGCCCGATCCGACGTACAACAGCCCCGCCAGCAGCCAGGGCGACACCTCGCCCAGCAGCAGCTTCGCGGCCGGCGTCCCGGCGCCGAACAGGACGGCGGAGGCGATCCCCGCCTGGACGCCCGCGTTGCGAATGATGCCGGAACTCACTCCCCGATGCTCTCCCCCGTCCAGCCGCTTGGCAAGCGCGGGGAGCGCGGATCGTGCGATAACGGGTCCGGCCGACCATGGTTGTCGGCCCACAACCCCGGGTATTGCTCTAGGCGCCCGGTGCAGCGCGTTCGGCCGAGGGGGTCTCTGCCGGGAGCGCCGCTTTCGCGAGGCCTGCGACCTTCTCCAGATCCTGCCGTGTGGCACCGTCGCGCGCTTGCAGCACCATGCCGTTGAGTATCGCCAGGACGTAGCCGGCCAGCCCGGCGGCATCGGTGCCGTCCAGGAGGAGTCCTGCGGCGACGTCTGCTTCGATCTTGCGTCGGAGCTGGTGTGCGTTCTCCTGACGCATCCGGGACAACGACGCCCGCACCTGCGCGTCCTCGGTGCCGACGTCGCCGCAGCGGACCAGACATCCCCGCGGCAGCCCTCGCCGCGTGTACCTCGCCGGGGCTTCGGCGAGGATGCGGCGCATCGCCACGACGGCGGTGGCCTCCTGGTCGAGAGCAGCCCGGATGAAGCCGCCGTATCTGCGGTCGTACACCGCGACGGCCTCGTCGAACAGGGTGCGCTTGTCGCCGAAAGCGGCGTACAGGCTGGGCTGGCCGATCCCGAGTTCCTCGCTGAGATCGCGCACCGACGTCGCCTCGTAGCCTTTGCGCCAGAACAGCCGGATCGCGCGGTCGAGTGCCGCATCGCGGTCGAAGGAGCGCGGACGCCCTCGCGTCACAGTGGCGGCCATCCCATCATTTTATATCGATCGCTAGCTAATGCGCTACGGTGCATATATCTAGCGATCGCTACATAAGGAGCGAACCATGACGGCACCGGTCACCAGCTGGACGTGCTGCAGCTGATCCGCGAGCTGGCCGGTACCGGACTGTCGGTTGTCGTGGTGCTGCACGACCTGGCGACGGCCGCCCGGTTCGCCGACCGGATCGCCCTGATGGACGCTGGACGACTACGCGTCATCGGGCCACCGGAGGCGATTCTCGCCGGCGACGAACTCCCCCGCGCGTTCGGCGTCGATGTCCGGCTGCTGCCCAACCCCGGGTTGGGGTATCCGGCTCCGGTGTTCGACCGCGACGCTTCCGCCGGACGCCCGAAGAGCGAGCTGTGACGGGCGTCGCAATCGAACTGGGACGTGCCAGACTCGCCCGGTCAACCGAGGCAAAGACAGCACCACAGTCGGGCGAGATCCCGATCGCGTCCGGGATCGAGCCGCATTGATCCGCGCTTCCATCGAGGAAAAGGTCGCTACTGCCAGGTTTTGGTGGTTATCCGGGCGGTGTCGCCGCTCCACCGGAGCTCGAACCACTTTCTAGTGGATACGAATACCCCCAGGGGGTAACCCATACCCACCAAGAAGTGGTTCGAGCTCGCATCGGCCTGTTTCTCGGGCGTGATAACCACCAGGATCCGGTTCGAAGGGGTGGCCGGGTGTGGACACGCCACGATCCACCGATGAGGAAGCGCCGATGATCCGCTTCATCGCGGGCTACGACCCCACATCATCGGCGGGAGATCCGGATCACGTCAGGGATGACGAGGGAGCGGGTTGATCAGCGCTCGGTAGGACGTAGCGTGAGCTGGCGATCCGCGGCCAGCGCCAGCAGGTCGTCGTCGTGGCTGATCAGCAGCACCACCGCGCCGTCCGCGGCGACCTGGCGGATCTGGTCGGAGATCGATTGCAGATGCCGCCGGTCCACCCCGGAACTGGGTTCGTCGAAGACCACGATGCGCCGCCCGGAGACCCGGACCGAGGCGACCACCAGGCGCTGCTGCTGACCGCCGGACAGCGACAGCGGATGCCGATCGGCGAGCTGGGCGAGGTCGAGCGCGTCCAGGACGTCGCCCGTCGCGGGGACCCGGACGGCGTCCGAGGCAGCCAGCTCGATCTCGGCCTCGACGCTGTCGGTGAACAGCTGGCGCTGGACGTCCTGCATCACGATCGCACTGGCCCGTTGCCGCGCCCGGGTGCCGAGCGTCACGCCGCCGAGCCGGATCCGGCCGGTGCTGCGCTGCAGGCCGGTGACGACCCGGGCCAAGGTGGTCTTGCCGGCGCCGTTGACGCCACGGATCGCGGTCACCTCGCCGGCCGGGAAGACGGCCTGCTCCAGATCGAGGACTACCCGTCCGCCGAGCCGGCAGCGCACCCCGTCCAGTTCCAGCCCGCCGGTGTCCACCGCGAACTCGGCGCGGCCGGCGGCGACGCTGTCCCCGATGGCCGGCAGCGTGGGCAGCTCGACCGAACGGACCCGTCCGCGCAGCCCTTCGCGGGCCAGGTCGGCGTCGGTGACGGCGCGGAACTCGTCGGCCGTCCATTCGGCGTCGATGGTGCCGTCGCGCATCACGATCACCCGGTCGACGAGCTCGCTCAGGTAACTCAGCCGGTGTTCGGCGACCACGATCGTCACCCCTTGGGCCTTGAGTGCGGCGAGGGTGGCGGTGAGCCGATCGACGGCGTCCGCGGAGAGATTGGAGCTGGGTTCGTCGAGCAGCAGGACGCCGGGGCCGTGGGCGGACGCCGCGGCGATGGCGACCTGCTGCTGCTGGCCGCCGGAGAGCTCCCGCAGCCGCTGTTCGACCGGGACGTGGTCGGCCAGCTCGGCGAGCACCCCGGCCACCCGGTGCCGGATCAGGTCGGGCGGCAGCCCGAAGTTCTCCATCGCGAAGGCGGTCTCCTCGCGGGCGGTGTCGGTGAAGAACTGCCGGCGCGGGTGCTGCAGCACCGTGCCGGTGACCAGGCCGATCGCGTCCAGTTCGGCGTCGACGGTGACGATGCCGTCCACGGTGACGGTGCCGGTCAGCACGCCGTCGTTGTGGAAGTGCGGGATGAGGCCGTTCATCAGCCGTAGTGCGGTGGATTTGCCGGAGCCGGACGCGCCGCACAGGATGACGAACTCGCCCGGCTTGATCTGCAGGTCGAGCGTGCGCAGGCTGGGTTGTTCGGCGTGCGGGTAGCTCCAGCTGACCTGGTCGACGCCGATCATGCCAGCGGCCCCGGAAGGTTCAGGGCGGCGACCGTGAGCGCGGCGACGGCCAGGACGAGGAGGCCGTCGGCCGGCCCGAACCGTGGCGGCCGGATCGTGGTGGGCTTCCGGTGCGAGCCGAGGCCGCGCAGGATCGCGGATGCGGAGAGGTCCTCGCTGGCCCGCAGGCTGGCGGCGATCATCGGCACGGTGAACCGTTCCAGGGTGAGGACGGGGTGGCGCAGCACCCCGGCGGCTCCGGCCAGTCCCCGCAGCCGCAGGGCGTCCAGCACCGCGGCGGACTCGGCGCTGACCACCGGGAAGAAGCGGAGCATCACCGCGAGGGTGACCGAGATCGGACGCGGCAGCCGCCAGGCCCGCAGCGCCGCCGCCAGCTGGGTCGGCGAGGTGGTGGCGATCAGGTGCGTCCCGACCCCGACCGCGGCGACGAAGCGGATCAGGTAGCCGCAGGCGATCGCCAGGATCGCGGTGACCGGGTTCGGCCAGCACACCGGCAGCACCCAGCCCAACCACCACATGGCGACCGTGGTGGCCACGATCCCGACGGCGCGGGCCCAGGCGCGTTCGGTGACGGCCAGTAGGACGGCCAGCGCCAGCACCGCGGGCACGAACCGCAACCCGCCGGCGCTCATCACCGCGATGCTGCAGGCCAGCACCAACAGCACCTTGGACCGCGGATCCAGGCCTCGCTCCGGCCCGGCCGCGACCTCAGCGGGCAGGCCGTCGGTGGTGCGAGGGGTCTGTCCCCACGTCCCGCGATCAGGCGAGGCCGGCGCGGACAAAGTGCTTCCGGAGCAGTGCCGAACCGAGCAGGGCGCCGAGGAATCCGGCCACGGCGATGGCCGCCGCGAGCGATCCGATCACCTCCGGGCTGAGCAGGGCATCGGCCGCCTGCACGTATTCGGTGCCCATCTCGGTCCAGCTGAGGCTGGCGAAGTACGCCTGCCGGTCGGTGAGCAGCGGCAGCAGCGGGGTGAAGAAGCTCAGCGCGAAGACGGTATACGCCCAGATCGCCGCCCACTTCGAGCGATACCCGCCGGCCCGGAGCAGCACCTCGGCGGCCAGGCCGAGCCCGACGATGGCCAGCGAACTGAGCGGCGTGTTCCCGCTGATCAGGTAGAACAGGGCGACGACGGTGGCGAACAGGGCCACCATGCCGGCGTGCCGGACCCGGGTGAAGAACAGCATCACCACGATGCCGCCGGCGACCACCTGCAGCGGCACCGCGGCCAGCCAGACCACCGGGGAGACGACGCCGAGCATGCCGATGGCGTAGACGACCACGATGAAGATCACCGCGAAGACGGCGGTGTTGAGCAGGTCGCGGGCGCTGAACCGCAGCGCCGGGCTCGGCCGGGTGGGCGCCGGCGTGGGTGCGCTCATGCCAGGCCCGCCTTCCGGAAGTGCTTGCGGAGCAGCACGGTGCCGAGCAGCGCGCCGAGGAAGCCGCAGGCCAACGTCGCAGCGAACATGATCAGCAGGGCCGGGACGGAGACGACCTGGTTGAACGCCGCGACATAGTCCGCACCCATCGCGGTCAGGCCCTGGGAGCGCAGGTAGGCCTCGCGGTCCAGGAACAGCGGGATCCACGGACCGATGAACCACGCCGAGAACAGCGTGTAGGTCCCGACCGCGGCCCAGGTCGAGCGATACCCGCCGGCGCGCAGCACCAGCTCGGCCAGCACCCCGAGCAGGATGGTCAGCGCCGTGCTCTGCCAGGGATGCCCGATCATCAGGTAGAGCAGGGCGAGCACGACGTCGAACAGGGCGACCATGCCGGCGTGCCGGACCCGGGTCAGGAACAGCAGGTACGGCACGCCGGCGGCGACCGCGGACAGCGGCAGGGTGATCAGCATCACCAGCGGGCCGATGATGCCGAGCATCGCGATGGCGAACACGATGACGAAATAGATCACCGCGAAGATCGCCACGTTGAGCAGGTCGCGGGCGCTGAACCGCACGGCGGACGGCGACCGGGACGCCGCGGCAGCCGCCGACGGGGTCAGTTCGGTCATGGGCGCTTCCTTCCAGCGGACGGGCGGGTTCAGTGCTGCGGGGCGAGCTGCCAGCCGGCGGCGTCGACGCGTTCGCGCCAGTAGCGCGCGTAGGCGCCATCCGCGGCGAGCAGTTCTGCGTGGGTTCCGGACTCCCGGATGCCGCCGACGCCGTCCAGCATCACGATCCGGTCGGCGGTCATGATCGTCTGCAGCCGGTGCGCGACCACGATCAGCGTCCGGTCCGAGCGGATCGCGTCGATGGCCTCGCCGATGGCGATCTCGTTGCCGATGTCGAGGGCCGCGGTGGCCTCGTCGAGCAGCACCACCGGGGCGTCCTTGAGCAGTGCCCGGGCGATCGAGACCCGCTGCCGTTCGCCGCCGGACAGGTTGGAGCCGCCTTCGCCGACCCGGGCGTCCCAGCCGCCGGGGAGGCGTCCGGCGATCTCGTCCACCCGGGCCCGGGTGGCGGCGGCGATCACCTCGTCCCGGGACAGGTCGGGGTTGCCGATCCAGACGTTGTTCAGGATGGTGTCGTCGAACAGGTAGACGTCCTGGAACACCGGGGCGACCGCGGCCTCGACGACGTCGGTGCCGAGTTTCGGCAATGGCACTCCGCCGAGCCGGACGGTGCCGTCCTCGGGATCGTAGAACCGGGCGATCAGCTTGGTGATGGTCGTCTTGCCGGAGCCGGACGGTCCGACGATGGCGGTCATCCGGCCCGAGGGGGCGGCGAAGGAGAGGTTCCGCAGCACCGGGTCGCCGCCGTAGCCGAAGCTGACCTCGTCGAACTCGATGCCCCAGCCGTCCGGCTTCCCGGGTGTCGCCGGTTCGGGCAGCGCCGCCACCGCGGCGAGTTCGTCCAGCTGGTCGATGGTGGTGCGGGCCACTGCGACACCGCCGCCGAGATCGCCGGCCTGCACGATCGGCTCGTTGAACCGGACGCCCAGCACCAGCAGCCCGATCAGGGTGGCGACGTCGATGCCGCCGCCGAGGGCGAGGAAGGCGCCGAGGATCAGCACCACGGTGAGCGAGAGCTGGACGATGCCGGCGAAGGTGGCGATGCCGGCGCCGCCACTGACCAGCATCCCGTGGTAGGCGCGGTGCTGGCGTTGCAGCGCCTGCTCCACCAGGTGGTCGGCGACCGAGGCGTCCCCGGCGGTGCGCAGCGCCGGCTGCGCCCGGGCGAACTCGATCACCCGGCTGGACGCGTCCGCGACGGCCTCGGCGTGCGCGGCGTCGCCCTGGCCGATCCGGTGGCTCAGCCAGCGGTAGGCGACGACCAGCACCGGCACCATCAGCGTCATCGCGAGGGCGAGGCGCCAGTCGAAGAACCACATGCCGACCAGCACCACCCCCGGGGTGATGAAGCCGGCCAGGATCTGCCGCAGGATCGCGTAGGGCATGGTCGAGACGAACATCGCGCCCTGGGTCGCGATGCCGGTGACCAGGCCGGTGCGGTCGGGGCCGAACCAGGCCACCGGCAGCTCGACCAGGCGGTCGCCGAGCCGGTTGATCAGCGAGTCGAGCACGGCACCGCTGGCCTTCATGCCGAGTTGGCTGGCGCACCAGGCGGCGAGCGCGTAGAGGACGGCGACGACCGCGGTGCCGATCAGCCAGCGTCCGGCCGCGTCGTGGTCGCCGGCGAAGAAGGCGCGCAGCAGTGGCACCAGGATCAGGAAGGCGACGCCCTGCAGCACGGCGGTGGCGACCACGAAGGCGAGCTCGGCGACGACCAGGCGGCGCGCCTCGGGCGTGCAGTAGCGCAGCATCCGGCCGATCACGATGCGGCTCCTTCCGGGAGGGAACGGGCGTGGTTGCGCTGGTAGTCGGCCCACATCCCGGCATACCGGCCGCCGGCGGCGACCAGTTCGTCATGGCTGCCGCGCTCGACGAGGCGTCCGTGGTCGAGGACGAGGATCTGGTCGGCCCCGGTGATGGTGTGCAGCCGGTGCGCGATGACCAGCACGGTGCGGTCCGCGGCCAGGGTGGACAGCGCCCGCTGGATCGCCGCCTCGGAATCCGGATCGGCGAAGGCGGTGGCCTCGTCCAGCACCAGGATCGGGGTGTCGGCGAGCAGGGCGCGGGCGATGGTGACCCGCTGCGCCTCGCCGCCGGAGAGGTTGGCGTCCTCGCCGACGACGGCGTCGTAGCCGCGCGGGAAGCGCAGGATCCGGTCGTGGATCTGGGCTGCCTTGGCTGCCGCTTCGACCTCGGCGTCGGTGGCGTCCGGACGGGTCAGCCGGATGTTGTCGCGCAGGCTGGTCCGCAGCAGCTGGACGTCCTGGAAGACGAAACCGACCGTCCGGTACAGCTCCGACCCGGCGATCTGCCGGACGTCGGCCGCACCGATGGCGACCCGCCCGGCGTCCACGTCGTAGAACCGCGGCAACAGCCTGGCCAGCGTCGACTTGCCCGAGCCGGAGGCACCGACCAGCGCGGTCACCGTGCCCGGCGCGCAGGCCGCGGCGATCTCGTGCAGCACGCGGTGGTCTGGGTCGTAGCCGAAGGACACCTCCGCCAAGGAGATGTCGTGCCCGGCCGGGCTGATCGGCCGGTCCGGCTGCGACACCGGCGGCAGGGCGAAGAAGGCCGCCAGCGACTGCTGCGCCTTGGTCGCGTTGCGCAGGAACTGGCCCGACGACCCGAGTTTCATCAGCGGCGCGGTCAGCCCGAGACCAAGCAGCAGCCCGGGCAGCACGTCGATCGGGGTCGCGGCGCCGGAGGACACCAGCCAGTAGCCGGCGGCGAGCAGCCACACCAGCACCACCACCGGCGAGGTGAGCACCTCGATGATCGTGAAGGCGACGGCGGTCTCGGCCGTCCACTCGCCGACGAAGCGGACGTAGCGGGTGGTGGCGTCCCGGTAGCGGCGATGGCTGCGGCCGAGCTGCCCGAACCGCTTGACCACCGCGATGCCCTGGACGAACTCGACGGTGGCCCCGGCCAGCGCCGCGGTCGCCGCGTCGTACTGCCGGTACTTCTCCTCACTGCCCCGCATCAGCACCGGGAACAGGATCATCGCGACCACCAGCGGCAGCAGTGCCGCCAGGGCCATCTGCCACTGCACGGCGAACAGGTAGGCCAGGCCGATCACCGGCACGGCGAGGGCCGTCAGCAGCTCCTGGATGGTGTGCGCGACCAGCTGGTGCAGAGCGGTCACGTCGCTCTCGACCAGCTTGCGGACGGTGCCCGACGAGCGCTGGTCGAACCATCCCAGCGGCAGCCGCTGCAGGTGCCGGACGATCCGCTGCCGCAGCGACAGCTGGAGCCGGGCGTCCGCGAAGTGCCCCACCGCACCGGCCCCGAAGGCGGTTCCGGCGCTGACGAACAGGGCGATCACCGCCACCAGCACGATCACCCAGACCCGACCCGCGTCCACGGACGCCCCGGACAGCGCCGGCAGCAGCGTCCGGGCCAACTCGACGATGGCGACGAACGGCACCACGCTGCTCACCGCGCCGATCAGGCTCAGCACGACGATCGCGGCGAGGCTGCCGCGCACCGGCGCGAAGAACGACTCGCGCGCTTCTTGGCTCATCCCGTCCGCCCCTCCCACGACTGAATTGAGAACCATTATCTTCGCGTAGTGTGAACACTGTTCTAATCTGTCCGCGAGACGAGACGACCCGGTGGTCGAGCTACCAACGAAAGGAAACGCCGATGAGCGAAACCGTCGCCACGCCGTTCCACGTCGGCCTGACCCCGGACCGGGTGATCGACGCGGCCGTGGAACTGACCGCGGAGTCGCATCTGATGAGCTGGTCGATCCGCGACCTGGCCGCCCGGCTGGGCGTGGCGCCGTCGGTGATCTACCACCACGTCGGCGGCAAGGACCTGCTCTGCCGGCGGGTCGTCGAGCGCGTCCTGGCCGGGATCGAGCTGCCCCCGGCGACGCCGGCCTGGCAGGACTGGTTCCGGACCCTGCTGCACGCCGCCGGCCCGCTGGCGGTCGGCTATCCGGGCGTGGCGAAGTGGATGCTGATGCACGGCCCGACCATCCCGGCGATGCTTCCCGTGCTGGAAGCCGGGATCGCGATCCTGCGCGCCGCCGGGTTCGGCGAGCGCACCGATTTCGCCTACGCGGCGCTGCTCAACAACGCCATGCT
This sequence comes from Micropruina sp., assembly GCF_047607385.1. Lineage (GTDB taxonomy): Bacteria > Actinomycetota > Actinomycetes > Propionibacteriales > Propionibacteriaceae > Micropruina. The sequence continues at coordinate 24,412 of NZ_JASGDE010000137.1, read as the reverse complement.
GACCATCTCGATGGGTGACGACCGGCTGCAGCACGAGGAGGACGGGCCGCGCGACCACGCCACGATGATGGCCGAGTTCCGCCAGCTGCCCACCGCATCGGACGACGTCCGGACCATGGGCCGCTTCATCCGCCCGTTCGCCGAAGGCGGGGAGACGGCGGCCCGGATGCGCACCGACTACTACCGGTTCGTCGTCGACGTCACCATCGCCGGGCTGGCCTCGACCCTCGACCGGACGGAGGATTCCGCGCCATGAGCACCCCGCACCCGGACGCCGGCCCGCGGCCGCAGATCGGCCTGCTGCTCGGCTCCGTCTTCCTGGCCTACCTCGGCCAGATGACCCTCAACCCGATCATCGCGCCGCTGTCCCGCGAGGTCGGCCTCGCGGAGTGGCAGATCGGCGTCACGATCAGCGCCGCCGCGGTCATGCTCGTGGTGACCAGCCAGTTCTGGGGACGCCGATCGCAGTCCTGGGGCCGCAAGCCGGTGCTGGTGGCGGCGTTCGGGCTCGCCACCGCGACGATGGCGGCGTTCGCGCTGGTGGCCTGGCTGGGCATGGCCGGGGTGCTCACCGGCACCGCCCTGTTCGTGCTGTTCGTGCTGCTCCGCGGCATCGGCTTCGGGTCGGCGATCGCCGCCGTCCCACCGACCGCGCAGGCCTACATCGCCGACGTCACCGACGACGAACCGACCCGGGTGAAGGGCATGGCCGGCATCGGCGCGGTGCAGGGCGTTGCGATGGTCGGCGGTTCGGTGCTCGGCGGGCTGCTGGCGGCCGTCGGGCTGCTCGTCCCGCTGATCGCCGTCCCGGCGCTGCTGGCCGCCGGGCTGTTGCTGATCGCCGTCCGGCTGCGTCGCGAAACGCACACCGAACTCGTCGAGCAGCCACCCCGGATCAGCCCGCTCGACACCCGGGTCTGGCCGTTCCTGGTCGCCGGCTTCGGCATGTTCACCGCGCTCGGCTTCATCCAGGTGATCACCGGTTTCGTGGTGCAGGACCGGCTCGGCCTGGACGCCCGGGCCACCGGCCTGGTCACCGGCGGAGCGCTGCTGGCGGCCGGGGTGGGCATGGTGCTGGCGCAGGGCGTGATCGTGCCGCGCAGCGGCTGGGCGCCGCCGAGGCTGCTGCGGGTCGGCGGCATGATCGCGCTGGCCGGCTTCGTCGCCCTCATCCCGGACGCCGGCGCCACCCTGCTGTTCGTGGCCATCCTGCTGATCGGACTGGGGCTGGGCATCGCCACCCCGGGCTATACCGCGGGCCCCTCACTGCTGATGCGGCGCGAGGAGCAGGGCGGCCTGGCCGGCCTGATCGGCGCCACCAACGGACTCACCTTCGTGATCGCACCCACCCTGGGTACCGCGCTGTACGGGGCCTGGCCGCCGCTGCCGATCGTCCTGGGAACGATCATCATGGCGATCGTGGTGGCGTTCGTGCTGCTGCACCCACGGCTGCGGGAGGCTCGCTGATGACCGACCACTACCACGAGCTCGGCGAGCTCCACGACCTGTTCATGCCCGGCGCCTGGGACGCCCTGGTCGGCCCGTTGGCGACCACCTTCGGCCACCTCGGCGCGGACGCCACGATCGTCGATCTGGGCGCCGGCAGCGGACTCGGCACCGTTCGGCTGGCCCGGGCCACCCGGGCCCGGATCGTGGCGATCGAGCCGTCGCTGACCATGCGGTCGATGCTGCTGGCCCGGGTCAGCGACGACCCTGAGTTGTCCGAGCGGGTCAGCGTCTACGCCGGCGCCGCGCCGGCGATCCTCGACCAGATCGACGGGCCGGTGGACGGCTTCCTCTGCGCGCACATGCTGGGCCACCTCAGCGTCGGCGAACGCCGGGCCACCTTCCAGCGGCTGTCCGCCCTGCTCGCCACGAACGGGGTCGGCCTGATCACGGTCTCTCCGCAGTCCGCGCCCGAAACCGAAGTCGTCGAGGAACGCCGGATCGGCCGGCACCGCTACATCGAGCGCCAACTGCCGACAGACCTCGCTGGCACCTCGGTCTCCGAGTACCAGGTGTTCGACGGCAATCGGCTGCTCCGCTCGGCAACGTTCACCTCGTCCTGGGCGATGCCGTCACCGGACGAGCTGCGCGACGAACTGCACGCCGCGGGACTGACATTGGGGCCGTCGGACCGAGGCCTGGCGCCGGTGCGGCACGCGTCGGTGCGGCACGCGTCGGTGGCGGTGGCGTCCGCGGTTCCCGGTCTCGACCAGCTCAGGGCCGCGCTGCCCTTCGTCCCGCGGGACGAGGTGCTCGCCCACGCCGGCTCGGCGCGGCACAACGGGCCGGCTGCCGAGGAGGCCACCCGCAGCGCCACCTACCCGACCCGGCTGGCGCTGCACACCCTGGCCTGCGTCGAGCCGCTGCGGGCCTGCGCGGTCCGCGCCGGCGTGGACGGCGCCCGGGTGCTCGATCTGGGCTGCGGCCCGGCGATGGTGAGTCGGGTGCTGCTGGCCGCCGGCGCCCGGCGGGTGGACGCCGTCGACGCGTCCCCGGCGATGATCGCGGCGGCGCTCGCCCTGCCCACACATCCAGGGCTCACCCTGACGGCCACCGATGCGACTGGTCCGCTGCCCTTCCCCGACGCGGCCTTCGACGTGGTGTGGGTCGGCGACTTCTGGCGGGACGAGATCCTGCCAGAGATCCGTCGCGTGCTGCGACCGGACGGACGCCTGGTGTTACGCGCCACCACCGGAGTGGACTGGCTACCGCCCGACGTCGATCCCGGATTCGCGGAGCGGGTGCGGGTCGCGACACTCGCCGGACTGGACGGCTGGGTCGCCTCGCGCGGCGGCCCCGGGTTCGTCGCTCCACCCACCGGGGACGTCCCGGGCTGGTCGGACCAGGACGCCTGGCAGGAGACCGTCGAGTTCCACTGCCCCGTCCCAGAGGTGGTCGAGGAGTACCTGCTGCAAGACTTCGCCAGCTTCCACGGCAACCTGGCCGCGCCCGAACTGTCGGTACAGGACTGGCACCGACTCTGCACGCTCGTCGATCCGACCTCGCCGCAACGGGCTCTCGCCCAACCCGGCGGGCGGCTGGTCTGGACGTCGTCCTACCGGGTGCTCCGTCCGGCGATCCGATAGCTATACATACATCGCACGTAGGATGCATAGGATGAGCGATCCATCGGCTCCCGAGCCCGCCCGAGTAGATCGCTCCTGAACCGGCCACCGCGACCGGCGACGATGGGGTCAGATCTCGTCGAGATACTTCGAGCGGGCCTTCATGGCATGAATGACCAGTTCGTAGCCGTCATCGAAGACCAGGGCAACGAGTTCGAGCAGCCGGCCCGCGCGGTCGGTCCCAACCATGAGCCAACGGCGAGGATCATCCTCGTCGTCCAGCGGGCGGGAATGCAGAACGTGCGCGGCCGCATAGAGGACGACGTCGTCATCGAGCCGGTCGCGTCCGTAGTGCTTGCGCGCGGACTGGTGCAGCTCAGGCAACGTGGGCTGCCCACTCGCGCACCGCGGCCCGGATCGCGTCCGAGCGGGTGGCGATACCTTCCGCCTCGGCCCGCGCGGTCAGCGCCGCGAGGGTAGCCGCGTCGAGCCTCACCGGCACGACCACGCCGGGGCCCTCACCCACCGGCGGACGCCCGCGACGCGGCTTGGGAAGCTTCGCCAGGTCATAGCCGGCCTCGGCCTCATCAGCCCACGCCCGAATCTGCTCGTCGGTCACGGGCTTGCCGCGCAGAAGATGCTCACTCATAGCTTTATCGTATACGAAACAGCTCGCTCTGATATAGGTCCGGCGTCAGCCTCGACCCACACCCATGGGCCCATGGGCGGGGCCCGCGACCCGTCGGGGCACGTCCGGCATTACTGAAGGACGACCACCTCATCGCCGGGGGAGCTTGCCGCCCCCTCATCGGGTTCGACAAGCTCGACCGACGATGGCGAGACTCAGTGCTCGTCGTAGTGATCGCCGTGGACGGCGTGGCGGTGGCCGTCGTGCACGTAGTCGACGTGGTCGCCGTGCCGCACCGCCTCGGGCCCGCAGTCGTCGCCATGGGCGTGCTCGGCCGCGGTGTGCTCGGCCTTGGCCTCGTGCTCGTCGTAGTGGTCGCCGTGCGCGGCGTGCCGGTGGCCGTCGTGCAGGTAGTCGACGTGATCGCCGTGCTGCACGGCCTGGTGGCCGCAGTCCTGGCCGTGGGCATGCTCGGCCGTGGTGTGCTCGGCGGCGATGTGATCGGTGGTCATGATGGGGTCCCTCCCTGGGTCGAATCGTCCACATCCGGGTCGGATGCGGGCTCCTGGACGTGGGCGAGGGCGTCCGCGATGACGTGGGTGACGTGCCGGTCGGCAAGCCGGTAGGTGACCTCCTTGCCGGAACGGCTGGCGGTCACCAGCCCGCCCTGGCGCAGCGTCCGCAGATGCTGGGAGACCAGCGGCTGCGACAGCCCGGTTGCGGCGGTCAACGCCCCCACGGTTCGCGGCTCCTCTCCGATCAACCTGAGCAACGCCAACCGGGACTCGTTGCCGAGCACCTTGAACAGTTGCGCTGCCGCGGCCAGACCGGATTCCGCGTCCATGGGTTCCATGTCACCACACTTATTAGTAGATTGCAATATGTTTATATTTGACAACGGTTCTCATCGTCAACGCCGATGTCATCGCCCATCATCGCCGAGCCGCCCGGTCGGGTCACGGACCGAACCGGCCCATATTCGTAGCACCAATGTGGGATGATCGCGCCGACCCAACAACCCCCCGCTAGGAGCATGCCCCGTGTCCCGCCTGCCTACCGACGCCGCGCTGAACGAGGTCGTCCGGTTGATCTCGATGGATACCACCAGCCGCAACAGCAACCTGCCGCTGATCGATCATGTCGTCGCGTTGCTGAAGGGCGTCGGGATCGAGTCGGCGCTGGTGCCGAACGCGGACGGCACCAAGACGAACCTGTTGGCCAGCTTTCCGGCCGCGGACGGCAGCGTCACCGGTGGCATCGTGCTCTCGGCGCACACCGACGTGGTCCCGGTGGACGGCCAGCCGTGGAGCAGCGACCCGTTCACCGCAGAGGTGCGCGACCAGCGGCTCTACGGACGCGGCAGCACCGACATGAAGTCGTTCCTGGCAGTCATCCTCAGCAAGCTGAGCGACTTCGTCGCCCAGCCGCTCGCCGAGCCGATCCACCTCGCGCTGTCCTACGACGAGGAGGTCGGCTGCGTCGGCGCGGTCTCGCTGGTCGACCGGATCATCGAACTCGGCCTGAAGCCGCGCGGCTGCATCGTGGGCGAACCCACCAGCATGCAGATCATCCGCGGGCACAAGTCGATGAACACCATGTCGGCGCACTTCCGCGGCGTCGCGGCCCACTCGTCCCTGACCCCACAGGGCGTCAACGCGATCGCCTACGCCGCCCGATTCGTCGACTTCGTCGAAGAGGTCGCCGCGGACTTCCGCACCAACGGCCCGTTCGACGACGCCTTCCCGGTGCCGTTCACCACCACCACCGCCAACATGATCAGCGGCGGCATCGCGATCAACACGATCCCAGCCGACTGCACCGTCGACTTCGAGTTCCGCGGCCTGGTCGCGGTCGACCCGGACGAGCTGATCGCCCGCTACCGGGCCGAAGCCGACCGTCTCGACGGACTGATGAAACAGGCCAACCCGGCCGCCGGCGTCGACTTCCAGGTGAACTCGTCGTCCCCGGGACTGGACGGCGAACTCGACTCCGAGATCGTCCGGCTGGCCACCGCCTGGGGCGGCGAGCCGAGCGAGGGCAAGGTCACCTACGGGACGGAGGCCGGCCTGTTCTTCCGGGCCGGCATTCCCACCGTGGTCTGCGGACCGGGTGACATCGCCCAGGCCCACACGCCGGACGAGTTCATCGACCTGGAGCAGATCGCCCGCTGCGAGGACTTCATCGACCAGGTGATCGCCCACGCCCGCGGCTGACGCCCCGTCCGATCCAAACGCACAACCCAGTTGAGGAAACCTGTGACCGCAACGACCACCCCCGACGTCACCCCCGAACGCCTGCTGGCGGCCAAGAAGGCGGTGATCAGCAGTTCGATCGGTGCCGCGCTGGAGTGGTTCGACGTGATCGTCTACGCGTCCTTCGCGACGGTGATCGCCAAGAACTTCTTCACCTTCGCGGACGCCCCGCCGGCCATCGGCCTGATCCTGACCTTCGCGACCTTCGCGGTCACCTACCTGATCCGGCCCATCGGCGGCATGGTGCTGGGCAGCTACGCCGACCGCAGCGGACGCAAGAAGGCGTTGACCCTGACCCTGACGCTGATGATGGTCGGCACCCTGATCATGGCGCTCGCCCCGACCTACGCCGCGGTGGGCTTCGCCGCGCCGGTGATCATCCTGATCTCGCGGCTGATCCAGGGCTTCAGCGCCGGCGGCGAGTTCGGCACCGCCACCACCTTCCTGGTCGAGACCGCGCCGCACAAGAAGAACTTCTACGCCTCGTGGCAGATCGTCAGCCAGGGCGCTTCGATGTTCCTGGCGTCCGCCTTCGGATTCGGGCTGAACACCTGGCTGACGCCTGAGGCGCTGAACGCCTGGGGCTGGCGGATCCCGTTCTTCGTCGGCCTGCTGGTCGGCCCGGTCGGCCTGTACATCCGCGCCCGGCTCGAGGAGACCGAGGAGTTCGTCTCGTCGGCCAAGGAGCACTCGCCGCTGAAGACCCTGCTGGCCCAGCACTACGGACGGGTGCTGGCCGGCAGCGCGGTGATCGGGGTCGCCACCATCACCACCTACATGATCCTGTACATGCCCACCTTCGCCGTGACCAACCTGCACATCCCGCCGACGGCCGCCTACCTGGGCGGCGTGGTCGCGGGCGTGATCAACATGGTCGCCGTGCCGTTCATCGGCAATCTGGCCGACCGGGTGGGCCCGGCCAAGGTGATGACCTGGGCGGCCGTCGCCGCGCTGGTGCTGGCCTGGCCGCTGTTCCAGCTGATGGTGACGAACCCGTCCGTGCCGGTGCTGGTGCTGGTCATCGCCGTGCTGGGCACCCTGATGGCGTTCTACTTCGGCCCGCTGCCCGGCATGATGTCGTCGCTGTTCCCGGCCGCGGTGCGCGGCTCCGGACTGTCGGTCGCCTACAACGTCGGGGTCACCCTGCTGGGCGGCATCGCGCCCCTGGTGCTCACCTGGCTGCTGGACGCCACCGGCTGGCTGCAGGTGCCCAGCCTCTACTACATGGCGATCTGCGTGATCTCACTGGTCGGCCTGTACGCGGCGCGGGTGCGGTACCGGCAGGCCTGAGCCGGCCGCCCGACAAGCCCTTCCCTCCGCCGGTGGGAGCTCACGGCAATCGCCACACTCTCACCGACGCCGAAATGGCTCAACTGCGAGACGAGTGGCCAGCGTGGCCACCGTCATCGACACCAGCATCCTGCGTCGAGTCCTGCGATGGACCGGGGTGACCGTTGTGCAACGCATCGATGTCCGCGCCAGGTGCATGACGCGGACATCGATGGGGTGGTTGGCCGATCCGCTACTACCAGCGGATGCCGTAGCGGATGACCAGGCCGTCGGTGTTGAGGGTTCCATTGGGGCCAGTAGCGAGGTACCAGGTGGGACTTGCCGGGGTGTCCGAACCCGGGAGGGTCGCGTCGCCGTCGCCGTTGGTGTCCCCGCCGACCTCATCGTCGTAGACGCTGGTGAAGATGACCGGGTTGGCGGCGGTTCCCGTGGTGACCAGGGTCCCGTCGACCGTGAGGATGCCGCGGATCTTGAAAATGCCTCCGGCAGGAACGGTGAGGGTGGCACCCTCGGCGACCTCGAGGTTGTCCTCATCCGGCCCATCCGGCGTCCACACCACGTAGGGGAGTCCGGTCGTGGGCATCGTCCAGTCCTCCACGATCCTTCCGGAGATATCGATCGCGTTGAACCGGTTGTTGCTGCCCGTGTTGCCGGTCAGGTCCGAGGGCCGGAGCCGGGGATCGTGGATCGCGTACGCCGGTGCCTCGCTCACGCTGCCGGTGACCGTGTTCCCCGAAACCCGGATCGGGACGTCCGGGATCTCCTCCGCAGAGCCACGGGACTGGACGGAGATGGTGCCGGACGAGGTGAGCGTATTGCCGGTGATGACGATCTCGCTGGGGCCCTGGTGGTCCCACCAGACGCCCCGCCCAGCGCCGATCCCGCCGAGCGGGGCGCCGGTGTGGTGCAGGAGCGTGGAGTCGATCACGTGGAACACCGCTGCGCCGTACCCGGTGATGGACGTGCCGTAGCGGAGGTTGAGCCGGTGCGCTTTGAGTGTGGCGCCGGGTTCGGCGTGGACGAGTCCCCACTGGCCCGCAGCCGGGGTGGTCTGGCTGCCGTCCTTGTTGGTGTCGCCGCCCACGGTGTCGTCAGTGATGCTGGTGAATGAGACCGGGTTGGACGCGGTGCCGTCGACGAGCAGTGAGCCGCCGTCGCGCACATGCAGTCCCGCTGCCGGGTCGAATTTGACGATGGCACCCGCCGGCACCCGTAGCGTGGCGCCCGCGCCGATGATGACGACGCCCTTGACGTGGTAGACGGTCCCGCAGTCGGCGCGCCAGGTGACATCGCCGTCGATGGTCGGGGGCAGCAACGGATCGATCGGCCGCAGCAGATCGGAGGGGATGTCGATGCCGTTCACCACGACCACCGAGGAGGTGCAGGGGGTGGTGCCGGTGTAGGTGTAGCGAGCGTTCTTCCCAGGCGTGCTGGTGCCGTAGTGGCCGGCGACCACGACGCCGATGGTGCCCGGCTTGCCGGCGGGCGTGTTCACGGTGAGTCGGGTGCTGGAGTGAACCTTCAGGTCGCTGCCGGGCACCCCACCGAAGCGGACGTGGACGAGGTCGGTGAATCCGGTTCCGATGATGGTGACCTTGGTGCCGCCGGTCGCCGGGCCGCTCTTCGGCCAGATGCCGTGGACCTTCGGGGGAGCGATGTAGCTGAAGCGCCCCTTCGTGGTGGAGATCCCGTGAGCGGTGATGACCCGTACGTTGACGGTGCCGGCGGTGTGGGCAGGGGCGGTGACGACGAGCTTGTTCTCCGAGATGACCTCCAGGCGGGTGCCGGGTTTGTTGCCGAAGAGGACCTTGGCCACGTCGACCAAGTTCTTACCGTGGATGGTCACCGTGGTGCCGCCGCCGGCTCCCCCGGCGGTGGGCGTCACCTTGGTGATGATGGGTGCGGCCACATAGCGGTATCTGGTTTGGTTGGTGGTGGGTGAGGCGGTGCCGTCTTTGGTGGCGACGCGGACGGGGACGGTTCCCCATCCGGCGGGTGTGGTGACGGTGAGTTTCGTGTTGGAGATGATCTTGAGGTTGGTTCCCCTGTTGCCGCCGAACCATATCTTGTTGGCGCGGGCGAAGCCGGTGCCGGTGAGGGTTATCGTGGTGTTGCCGGCGACTGGTCCGCGGTTGGGTGTGACGGCGGTGAGGGTCGGGACGACGGCGGGTGGTGGGGTCGGCGCGGCGGTCGGTGGATACCGTGCCGGTGTAGGTGCGGCCGACGCCGCTGGGATGCTGGATATCGTGGTGAGCGACATGGTTGCGGCGACGATTCCGCAAATCCACGTGCGTATTCTTGGTGACTGCATTGCTGTTCCCCCGGGGTAGCGTGACGGTCCAGAAATTCTCCGGACCAGGAATTCCACGTCTGTGTGGTGTCCTTGGCTCGCAAGCTTAGTGGCTCTTCCCAGATCAAAACTACAGAATAGGAGCACTCGAGTGTGGGGTCATCGCTCTTCGTCACCATCGGGCCGCACGACCTTGACGTCGCCGAAAACCGTAGCCCCGGCGATGTTCACCGACTGATCATCCGCGCTGGCGTCGCCGACCGTGCTCGACAGGCCGGTCACCTGGTTGTTCCCCTCCCCCAGGATCGCCTGCGTCACCGGACCGCGCGTCCAACCCATGATCTGCTCCTGCCGACCGATCAAGTAGCCGACCGTGCAGTTGAGCGCGGTGGCGAAGACCCGCAGCCTCCCCAGTGATGGCTCGACCTCGCCGCGGAGGTACTTGCCCAGGCTGTCGGCGGACACACCCATCACGTCGGCCAACTCCTTGCGTGTCAACCCATTGGCGACCATCTCGGACTCGATTGCTCGTCCAAGCGCTTCTGCGTCGTTCATCACGATCTCCTATCGACGACGGCTGATTCTTCCATGACGCTCCGACAACCATCTTCAGAAGGGACGAGTCGGCCTGTAAGCCGGATTCTGTGGCCCGAAGGCCGGTGATCATCCATCTGCGACCGCCGTTGCCGGCGGCCTTCGCCCGAAGGCGTGCAACCTACCCGGACGCCTCGCGCGGGCAGCGCTCGAACGGCGTCCGCGAGCCCGTCCGAAGATGGGCCCTTCTTGGTCTTGCTCCAGGTGGGGTTTGCCGAGCCACCCCAGTCACCTGGGGTGCTGGTGGTCTCTTACACCGCCGTTTCACCCTTACCGCCGTCGCCGGCGGCGGTCTGTTCTCTGTGGCACTTTCCCGCGGGTCACCCCGGGTGGGCGTTACCCACCACCCTGCCCTGTGGAGTCCGGACTTTCCTCAGCTTGCGCCGCGATCACCCGGCCGACTCGTCCGGAGCCATCGTAGTACCGCGCATCGATCGGACGCCGCCGCGCACCACGCCATTGGATGAGCCGATCCTCATCGAAGCGTCACGCCGGTCTCATCGGCGCTCGATTCACTGGCGTCAACAGGCGGGCAGCCGGCCCGCCGTCCGACCAGAGGAGCACCTGATGTCCGACGCCACCACCCCCCAGCGCATCGGTCGCTGGGCCGTCCTGCCCATCGCGATCGGGATGGGCCTCAGCCTGAGTGCGTTCACCGCCCCCACCGCCCAGGCGGCCACCTACTACTGCAACGGCTACCAGGCCACCATCGTCGGCACCAACGGCGATGACGACATCGAGGGCACCAGCGGCCGGGACGTCATCGTCGGCTTGGCCGGCGACGACGAGATCGACGGCAACGGCGGCGACGACATCATCTGCGCCGGATCGGGCAACGACGAGGTGGACGGTGGCTCCGGCAACGACTACATCGACGGCGGCTCCGGGCACGACGAACTCGAGGGCGGTCGCGGCAACGACGAGATCCACGGTCGTTCCGGCAACGACCACCTCGAAGGCGAGAGCGGAAACGACAAGCTCTACGGCAACTCCGGCCACGATCTGGTCGAGGGTGGACCGGGCTCCGACAAGGTCAGCGGCGGTTCCGGCAACGACACCGTCAAGCAGCGCTACGCCAGCGAGCGCGAGGAGGACCGCTGGGAGGACCGCTACGGCCACGACGACTGATCGGACCTCGTCCTCTCGGGCGGTCAGCGCAGCGGCTGATCGCCCGAGAAGTCTGCCCGAGGGATCCGGCCGCGCCGCAGCGTCCAGTGAAGCCCTCGTCCCAGGCGGGCCACTACCGCCCGCTCCAGGCTGGTCGTCTGCGGCAGTCGGTCCACCTGGTAGGGCGCCTGACGGGCGAAGGTGAAGTAGACCGCGTCGTCGTCACCGTCCTGGACGTGCTCGTCGAGCGCCCAGCGTTGCTGGAACGCCGCGATGTTGGAGCCGGGCAGCGCGGCGGCGAGTTCGGGCGCCAACAGCCAGCTGTGGCACCAGAAGTCCGTCGTGGGCAGGTCGGAGAAGTGGTCGGCATAGAAGCGGGCGGCCCAGGCGAAGGAGTCGTCCACCGCCGCCGGGGTCAGCGCACCCGACCCCTCGGGACTGCGGCGCGGAATGTGCGTCGACAGCACCCATTCGTCGCCGGGCAGCCACTGCAGGTTGAACTGCAGGCGCCCCAGCCAGGCGAATCCCCCGGCCCAGACGATCCGCAGCCAGTCCTGGTTGTGCAGCCCGAACCGTCCGTAGACCAGCCGGTGCACCCAGACCTGCTGCCCCAGATCGGACAGGTTGCGCCAGGCCTCACCCTCCGGGACGCCGCGCCCGACCTGGAAGGCGACGGCCTCGGGAGCCACGACGAGCAACGCCAGCACGGACAGCCGCCCGTCGTCGCGGGCGTCGCTGCGATCCGCCCACGGGTCCGGGCCGTCCACCGCGAGCCGACCGATCCCGGCCCGCAACCGGTCCAGATATCCGGCCAGTTCGGTTCGCCACCCGCCGCCGGCCGGGAGTTCGTCCAGGAAGACCCGGAGATCGTCCAGGTCTCGCTCGTGAAACCCGAGCCGACCCGCCCGCTCCACGATCACGGCCGGATCGATTGAGCCCTCGGTACGCACCCCGTCACCCTAGGGTCTGTTGCGATCAGCCCAGCAGCTGGCTGACCGAGAAGACCGCACCGCCCGGATCGGCCAGCGTCGCCGACCGGAACGGCAGCCCCGGCACCTCGGACGGCCCGGCCAGCACCGAGCCGCCGGCGTCCGTCGCCTCGGCGACCGCAGCCTCGACGTCCGCGATCCAGAAGTCGACGTCCCAGCGGGCCGGACCGGGTCCTTCGACGCCGACGGCGACCACGTCGCGAGGCACCGGCTGGGTCGGCTCCCCGCCCACATAGCCGGGCAGCCGCCACAGGCTGCTGGTGCCGTACGACTCGCGCTGCCAGCCGAACAACTCGCCGTAGAAGCCCTCCACCGCGCCCAGATCGGGGACGACCAGCGTGCTCATCGACCAGGCGCTCGGCTCGTTGACCAGCTCGGCACCCTGCCGTCCGACCGGCTGGGTGGCGCACAGCACCGCCCCGGACGGGTCGGCCAGCACCACCAGCAAGGACGCCGGGGACAGGTCCATCGGACCGGCCAGCACGCGGCCGCCGGCACGCTCCGCGCGGCGTGCCGTCTCGGCCGCGTCGTCCACCCGGACCTCGGTGATCCAGGACGGGTGCGCGCCGTCGGACGCCTCGGCGACGGGTCCGATGCCGGCCACCTCGCGGTCGCGCAGCCGCGCCAGGGTGTAGCCGCCGCCATCCTCGAAGGTCCAGCCGAAGACGCGGCGGTAGAAGTCGGTCGCCTGCGCGACGTCCGTCGCCAGGCAGGTCACCCAGTTGGGCACGCCGTGGGGATAGCTCGATCGTTCGCTCATAGCCCCACGCTAGACCCTGTTGCTAGGTTTTTCCAAGTACTAGCTAGGATTGTACGATCAAACCGTGGCGAGACGGACCTACGACGACTCCTGCGGCATCGCCCGCGCCCTCGACCTGATCGGCGACCGGTGGACGCTGCTGGTGGTGCGCGAACTGCTGCTCGGGCCGAAGCGCTACACCGACCTGCAGACCGCACTGCGCCGGATCGCGCCGGACGTGCTGGCGCAACGGCTGCGCGACCTGGAGGCCGGCGGCCTGGCCGAGCGCACCGAACTCACCGGACCCGGCCGGGCCCGGGTCTACCGGCTCACCGACCGGGGCCGCGAGCTGCAGCCGGTGCTCGTCGCGCTGGGCCGGTTCGGCAGCCGGCTGCCGCTGCCCGAGCATCCCGAGGAGCTCACCCCGGACGCCTTCGCCGTCGCCCTGCTCACCGTGTTCCGGCCCGAGCGGGCGGCCAGGGTGTCGATCCGAGTCGGGCTGGCGCTGGGCGTGGAGCGGTTCATGGTGTCGTTGGACGACGGACGCCTGGCGATCGGACGCGAGACCGGCGACCAGCCGTCCGCCCTGATCGAGACCACCCCAGGGGTGCTCACCCGGCTGCTCTGGCACGGTCTGCCGCTGCCGGACGCCGAGGCGTCCGGAACCCTGCGGATCACCGGCGACCGTTCCGCGGCCGAGACCTTCCTGCGGGTCTTCACCACCCGGCTCGAACCGACCGCATAGCACCGCCGCCGGCAAGGAGCTGCGACCGGGTCAGACGAAGGCCCGGAAGTCGACCTTTCCGGCCACCAGGTCGGCCGCCACCAGGGTCGCGGTGATCTCGGTGCCGAGCTGCAGCCGGCGTCCACCCTTGACCCGGGCCTCGACCGCCGGATCACGCAACTGCAGCCGTCCGGCCTCGCGGTCGGGGTCGACATCGATCAGCAGGCCGGTGAACTCCTGCCCGATCCGCGGCGCCAGCACCATGGCCTCGACCAGGTCGACGATGCCGCGCTCGTACCTGCTCGACCGCCGTCCGGAGACCTCCATCTCGGTGGGCAGGTTCTCCAGCGCGGCCAGCACCCAGGCGGGCACCGGCTCGCCGGCGCAGAGTGCGACGCAGATCTCACCGGCATAGCGGTCGACGAGCCGGCGCAGCGGCGCGGTGACATGGGCGTACGGGGCAGCGATCGCAGCGTGCTCGGCGTTGGCCGGCGCACCGTCGGTGAACGCGTCGTAGCCGGCGCCGCGGAACAGCGTGGTGCAGGCGTTCAGCATCGCGGCCTGCCGGGGCACCGCGGCGTCCAGGCCCCGGACGAAGTCCGGATAGCCGACCCGGCGCGGCCAGGAGATGCCCAACCCCTGCGCGGTCCGGCGCAGCCGTTCGATGGCGTGGTCCTCGGCCGGCGGCAGGGTGCGCAGAATGCCGACGCCCGCGTCCAGCATCAGCCGCGCCGCCGCCATCCCGGTGAGCAGCGAGATCTGGGCGTTCCAGCCCTCACATGGCAAGGTGGTGCGGTAGTACAGCGTCCAGGCGCTGCCCTGCACCCGGATCTCCTGTTCGGGCACCCCGAGGTTGATCCCGCCGCGCTCGCGTTCCGACGCCTCGCGCAGCGGCCCCACCTCGGCGAGCAGGGTCAGCACCTCGTCGGCCGCGCCGGCGTCCAGCAGCCGTTGCGCCTCGTCGTAGGAGTACTTGCGCCGGCTCCGGATCCGGGCCCGGGCCACCGAGGTCGCGGTGAGCGCGCCGGCGGCGTCCAGGCTCAACTCCCAGACCAGTGCGGGACGGACCACGTCGGGCAGCAGGCTGGCGGCGTTCTCGCTGAGCAGTTCGGGGTGCAGCGGCGTCCGCCGGTTCGGGGCGTAGAGGGTCTCCACCCGCTGGTGGCATTCGGCGTCGATGGCGCCGCCGGGCGTGACGAAGGCGGCCACGTCGGCGATGGCGTAGCGAATCAGGTAGCCGGCGCCGTCCCGGGCGATGTGCAGGGCCTGGTCCAGGTCCATCGAGCCCTCCGGATCGATGGTGACGAACGGCACGTCGGTCAGGTCGCGATCGGGCATCCGGACGCCGGCCGCGGCCCGTTCGGCCTCCGCCAGCACCCGCTCGTCGAACCCGTTGGGCACCCCGAGCGCTTCGCGCAGCTGGGCGAGTCCCTGCCGCAGCGGCGCGGGCACCCGTTCCCGAAGAGCAACATGGCGGCTGGGCATCGGCGACCTCCGTTCGACGTCGGGCTCACCCTAGACGACCTCCGCACCCACCGCGTCCGGCCCAGCCCCCACTCAGCGCTCGCCTAACTATTTGGGGCTCGCTGAATTCAGCGAGCCCCAAATAGTTAGGCGAGCGCTGGATGGGACGGGAGCGCGGGATGGGTGGGGCCCAGAAACCGCGAGTCAGGACCCCGAGTTGCCCGAGCCGGACAGCGACAGCGGGCGCTTCAACACGTCCACCGAGGACCGGATGGCGGCGGTGATCGCGGTCACCGGGGCGTCGGTGCGGCCCAGCACGGCGGCCCACAGCGGCACCAGCTCGTCCTCGTAGATGTGGCCGTGACCGGCCGGGGTGTCCATGCTGGTCAGCATGTCGGTGGAGATCTGGAACCAGGTCACCAGCGGCCACCAGCGCAGCGACCCGTTGACGTCGCTGCCGGCCCGCTCGCGCATCCAGTCCGGCTCCCGCCAGGCCAGGTCGCCGGTGAACCGGCACATCGGGTCGGAGGCGTGCTGGATGTAGACCACCCGCGGCGCCTCCCACTCCCCCAGCGGACGCCCGAACGCGTCGGCGACCAGCTCGGTCGGCGTGGTGACGAACCGGATGTGCCGTCCGTTGTCGATCACCGGGGTGATCTCGGGCGAGCCGCGCATCCGGGACCGGGTCAGGTCGCGGCAGATCTCGGTGAACCCGGGGGTGCCGATCCACAGCGCCCCGTCCACCTGGGCGAGCATGTCGTCGGCGTCCACGAAGGCGCCGTGCCCGCCGTAGGAGCCCAGCGACTCGCCGCTGGTGTACACCTTGGGACGCCGCTCGGGCGGCAGGTCGGCGATGGCCTCATCGAGTGCCGCGAAGAGCGCCCGGGCACAGGCCCGCGGGGTCTCCGGATCGGCCAGGAAGACGAACGCGCTGGCCAGCTTCGAGTACTGCACCGAGACCGTCGCGCAGTCGCCGGCGGTCAGGTATTCGACGGCCTGGACGGAGAACTCGTCCACCCAGCCGCGGCCGGCGGGGGTGTCCAACACCAGGGTGCCGCGCTCCAGCGCCCCGGTGCGGCGCACCTCGGCCATCGCCAGTTCGACGGCCTCCTCGACGCCGCCGTCGCCGAGCGAGGCGTAGATCCGGATCGGTTCGACGGCCGGCCACCCGATCACCGCCGTGATGTCGTCGGCGCCCGGCCCGCAGGAGGTGAAGATCTGGCCGCGCCGGCCCAACTCGTCCCAGGACTGGACGGCGCCCGGCGAGCCGCTGCGGGTGGACAGCTGCGGCGCCCGCAGGCCGCGCGGACGCCGCCGGTCCAGCTTGTCGGCCTGCCGGGACACCCGCTCCAGGGCCTGGTTGAAGACCATCTTGTTGACCATCCGGACGACGATGATCGCCACCACCAGCGCGCCGACGATCGACAGCACCGAGGGCAGGAACAGATCCAGACCCTGAGTGACCCAGGTGGTGAACAGCGCGATGCCCCGGATCAGCAGCATCAGCACCACCATGGTGGCCAGGGCGACGGCGGTGGCGGCGATGTCGTGCCAGGCCGGCCGCTGCGGCATGCCGACCAGCCGGGCGGTCTCGCGGTGCTCGCGCACCGACCACCACCAGCCGATGGCCAGCGCGGCGGCGCCCAGCACGACCAGGATCCAGAAGCCGCCGGTCTGGTGCCAACTGACCTGCACCTCGATGCCGAGCAGCCGCATGATGGCGTCCGCGGTCATCTCCAGCAGGTAGCCGACCAGGTAGCCGGTGGCTGCGCTGAAACCGCCCACCAGCCCCTGCCACAACCACTGCCGGGGCAGCAGGCTGGGCGCGAAGGAGACCAGGAACATCGCCAGCCCCAAGACCAGGCCGACCCCTGACCAGGCGCCCACACGGACTCCTCTCACCGGTTGCGCTCACCTTAACGCCGTCCCTCGGACGCCGCTCGCAGATCGCCTGCGTACGGGCACATCGCCTGCGGTAGAACGCAGGCGATGTGCCTTTGGGCAGGCGATGTGGGGCACGGACGCCGACGCGACAGGCCCGGCTTCCCGGTTCGGAGGCCTCCGTCCGCACAACCTAGGCTGGGGCCATGAAGCCCGCCAAGGACGTGAACACCGCAGCAGTCACCACCGTCGGCCTGATCGGCGGCTGGCTGACCGCCCGGGAGACCGGGATCCGCCCGCTCGGCGGCGTCCTGCTCGGTCTCGCCGGCGGTTGGGCCTTCCGGACCTGGCAGGCCCGGCACGGCGTCGCGGCCGCCGCCGGGCTGTCGGCCCTGTACGTCGCCGCCTTCGGCGCCTCCCATCCCCTGGCCAAGAAGATCGGCGCCTGGCCGTCGGTGCTCGCGGTCACCGCCGTCGTGGCCGGCACCGCCCACCTGGTCTCGGACGCCGAGAAGTAGTCGCCCTCGCCCGGTCGAGGAACTCGACCGGAGGGCTCAGCCGGGCTGCGCGTCCGCCATCTCGGCCAGCTTCGCCACCCGCTTGGCGCGCAGCGTCCCGGGTGCGTATTTGGCCGTCCAGGAGTCGTCCTCGACCATGTCGAGCGCGTGCTGATCGGACGCCGCGGCGTCCGGCCCGGCGGACACCCGCTGCACCACCGAGCGGAAGTAGTAGTGGAAGAACAGCCGG
Organism: Micropruina sp.; assembly: GCF_047607385.1. Classification (GTDB taxonomy): domain Bacteria; phylum Actinomycetota; class Actinomycetes; order Propionibacteriales; family Propionibacteriaceae; genus Micropruina. Next base: position 6,636 of record NZ_JASGDE010000137.1, on the reverse strand, counting down.
TTGAACTCGGTGAAGTAGATGTCGGCGGTCCGCCGGTCGCCGCGGACGATGACCATGTTCTCGTCGTTCTCGGTGGTGGACGCCCGGGAGAAGTTCGCCGAGCCGGTGACCACCACCGGGTCGGGGCCGAGCGGGTCGCAGAGCAGGAATTTGTCGTGGATGAATGCCACATGGCGGTTCAGCCCGAGCTCACGGGTGGTGGTCTCGGCCACCCACCGACCCAGCGGATGGTTCAGCTCCGAGCCCCAGGCCTGGTACACGTTGCGGCTGGCGTCCAACCGGACGGTGGCCGTGCCGCGGGTCTCCAGCAGGAAGAACCGCAGCGGCCCGTCCGGGGTGCCGGCGGCCGCGGCGTCCGCGATCTCCTGCGCGATGCCGAAGGCGAAGGTGGCGCAGACCAGCGAGGTGGCGTCGCCGCCGATCAGCCGGGCGTACAGCTGCAGCGCGCCGAGATCGGGACGCGGGCTGAACACCGGGGTGATCCCGGACGCCACACCGGCCCGGTCCGCCGGTGCCGGGCTGAGCGTCGCCACGTCGGCCTTGAAGGCGGCGTTGCGGCTGCGTTTCAGTGCCGCCGAGTCGTCCCGGCGTCCGCCCGGATCAGTCGCCAGCAGTTCCCAGTAGCTGGTGAAAACCCTAGCCGTGGCCGCATCGGTGATCAGATGCCCGACATTCGACTGGCCGTGCACGCCGCCCATGGTCAGGTTGGTGGAGCCGGTCCAGACCTGCTCCGGGACGTCGGCCCGGGCCAGCACCAGGAATTTGTTGTGCGCGATCGCCGAGACCCGGGCCGTCCGCTCGACGATCGTCCCGGGCGGGAAGCCGGCGGCGGCGATCGCGGCGGCGTTGGACGTCCGCGGCCCGCCCTCGACCTCCTTGAAGTCGACCACCAGCCGGACCTCGACCCCGCGCCCCGTCGCGGCCACCAGTTCGTCCAGCACCGGACGGTAGTTGAACTCGTAGAAGGCGCCGCGCAGCGAGTCACCCGGCCCGGCGGAGCGGATCACGCCGAGCAGTACGTCGTCCAGGTCGCGGCTCAGCCAGTCGAGCGCCTCCTGGCGTCGTTGCGGCGTGGGCTGCTGGTCGGGCGGCTTGCCGCCGAACCGGCGCTGATAGGCCTGGCTGGACGCGACGCCGCGGTTGAACACCACGTCGTGGACGCCGCCGAGCAGCGGCTCGGTGCGGATCGTGATGGTGATCGGCTGGTTGCGCCGCGGCTTCGCCGGCGTGCCGCGCATCGGGTGGAAGCGGTAGGTGTAGCTGGTGTCGGGGCGCAGCGTGAAGTCGTCCCAGACCAGCGCCTGGATCGGGTGGGTGTAGGTGGACACCTCGTCGTCCGGCTGCGGATCGGGCACCAGCGAGCGGAACACCTTGAAGCCCCGCAACCACAGGAACGGCCCGCCGTCGGCGGCCCGTTCGACACAGAATCCGAGCAGCCCCTTACGGGCGAACTCGGTCGCCGTCAGCGCGAACGAGACGGTGTTGACGCCGCAGACGGCGTGGGCCCGGATACCCCGGACCGAACGGGACCGGTATCGCATATCCCAAGGTAGTGCCCCGCGGCACCGGTGATACCTGCGCCTGCCGCGGTGACGTCGTCGCGACCGCTCGTCGCCGACTGCCGACAACCCGCCAACCGCACCGTTCGGGAGATCCCGGCATCCGCCGGGATGACGAGGGGGAACACAGACGGCCAAGCCCGGGGAGGTTGACGAAGGCCACACCGTCATCCCGGGCTTGCCCCGGGATCTCCCAACGACCCACGATCACGGCCGGATGGGAGATCCCGGCATCCGCCGGGATGACGAGGAGGGTCGGACTGACGAGGAGGGTCGGACTGACGAGGAGGGCCGGGATCCGACTCCTCGGTGAGCTGCTCGGCGTCCTGGGTGTCGGAATCCGGGTCTCGATCGGACGCCGCACCCTGCGGCAGGCGGGGCGCCCGGGCCATCACAGCCCCGATTCGGCGGTGCGGACCAGGATCCGGTTGCACTCCTCGCAGCGCAGCACCTCGTCCGGCGGTGCGGCCCGGTACCGGGTCAGGTCGGACGCGTTGGCCTCCAGTTGGCAGCCGGAGCAGCGCCGGCGGACCAGCGCCGCCGCCCCGGTGCCGCTCTTGGCCCGGATCCGGTCGTACAGGTCGAGCAGTTCCCCGGGGATCTCGGCGGCGACCGCGGCCCGCTCGGTGTTCCGCTCGGCGAGTTCGGCGTCCAGGACGGCCAGCTGCTCGTCGCGGACCGCCAGCAGGGCACGCAACTCGACCTCGCCCTCGGCGCGGGCGGCGTTCACCTCGTCCCGGGTGGCGGTGGCCTGCTCGAGCTGCTCCATCAGTTCCAGTTCGACGTCCTCCAGGTCGCCGATCCGGCGCTTCAGGTGCTCGATCTCGTCCAGCAGGGCGTTCAACTGCTTGGGGTCGGTGACCGCCCCGGAGTTCACCCGCTGCTGGTCGCGTTCCAGCCGCTCCCGGACCGGCACCAGGTCGGCCTCGGCCTTGGCGACGTCGAGTTCCAGGTCGCTGACCGCGGTGTTGGCGGCGATCAACTGCTCACCCTGCCGGCGCCGCAGCTGTTGCTTCTCGGCGATCTGGGCGAGTTCGGGCAACGAGCGCCGGCGGTGCTCCAGCTGGGCGATCGCGGTGTCGATCGACTGCAGCCCCAGCAGCCTCGATTGAGCGGTGGCAGCAGCCTGCATGGAGACCTCCTGGAGTTGTGGCCTCCGACTCTACTCATGAGTCCGCCCCGACGTTGCCCTGGTTCGGCTTCATTTCCCCGGTTTGAACCAAGTGAAGGACGCCGAAGCAGGGCAACGTGCCCCCGGCGGACAGGCAACGCGCCTGCCGGGCTGCACAATCGGCGGCGGACACGGTTAGATGGGCGGCATGACGCTGCTGTACCTCGTCCGCCACGGACAGACCGAATGGAGCAAGTCCGGTCAGCACACCTCCTACACCGACATCGATCTCACCCCCGACGGCGTAGCCCAAGCCCAAGCCCTCCGACCCCGCCTCAACCCCGACGAATTCGGCCTGGTCCTCTCCAGCCCGCGCCTCCGCGCCCGCCGCACCGCCGAACTCGCCGGCTTCAGCGACTACGAAATCACCGACGACCTCCAGGAATGGAACTACGGCGATTACGAGGGCATCACCTCGGCCGACATCCGCGCCCACCACCATCCCGGCTGGCGGCTCTGGTTCAACGGCGTCCCCAACGGCGAGACCGCCGACCAGGTTCGCGAACGCCTCACCCGCGTCGTCCACCGGGTCCGCGCCAGCGGCGTCGACAAGGCCATCTGCTTCGGGCACGGCCACGCCTCCCGCGTCCTCGCCCTGTGCTGGCTCGACTTCCCGCTCATCTTCGGCCAGGCCTTCCCGGTCGAGACCGCCAGCATCTCCATCCTCGGCCGCGAGAAGGAATCCTGGGCGGTCCTGCGCTGGAACAGCTGAACCATGACCGACGACACCACCCCGTCCGACGGCCCGGATCAACTGCCGAACCGACAGACCCCGTTCTCGGAGGCGTTCAAGGAGTTCATCCCGCAGGGGTGGGCGCCGTACCCCGACGAGTTGCCGGACGCCCTGCCGGCGACCGCCTTCACCGCCGCTCGCCGGGCCGCGATCAGCACGCAGTTCCCCGGCGATCGGCTGGTGATCCCGGCCGGTGAGTTGAAGGTGCGCTCCAACGACACCGACTACCGCTACCGGCCGCATTCGGCGTTCGCCCACCTGACCGGGCTGGGCACCGACCGCGAGCCGGGCGCGGTGCTGGTGTTGGAGCCCACCGACGACGGTCACGACGCCACGCTGTACTTCAAGCCGCGGGCGCCGCGCACCGATCCGGAGTTCTACGCCGACTCCCGCTACGGCGAGATGTGGGTCGGACAACGCGAGTCGCTGGCCGAGATGGAGGCGTTGACCGGCCTGTCCTGCGCGGCGATCGGGCAACTGCCGGACGCGCTGGCCAAGAACGCCGGGAGCACCCGGGTGCTGATCGTGGCGGACGCCGACCCGGCCGTCACCGCCGCGCTGCAGGCGCAGCGGGCGTCCGTCGGGGCGGAGGCGGACGCAGCGTCCGACGAACGGCTGAGCGTGGCGCTCAGCGAGCTGCGGCTGGTCAAGGACGCCTTCGAGGCGGACGAGTTGCGGGCCGCCTGCGACGCCACCGCGGACGGTTTCGAGGCGGTGGTCGCCTCGCTGCCGGAGGCGGTGCGGCGGGGTCGCGGCGAACGCTGGGTGGAGGGCGTCTTCGGGCTGTACGCCCGGCACGCCGGCAACGCGGTCGGCTACGACACCATCGCGGCGTCCGGCGACCACGCCAACACGCTGCACTGGATCGACAACGACGGCGACCTGCGACCGGGCGACCTGCTGCTGCTGGACGCCGGGGTCGAACGGGACAGCCTGTACACCGCCGACATCACCCGCACCCTGCCGGTCTCCGGACGGTTCTCACCCGCCCAGCGGAAGGTGTACCAAGCCGTGCTGGCCGCCCAGCAGGCCGGGATCGAGGCGGCCCGTCCGGGAGCGAAGTTCTCCGACGTGCACGCGGCGGCGATCCGGGTGATCGCCGAGCACCTGCACGACTGGGGGCTGCTGCCGGTCAGCGTCGAGGAGTCGTTGGACCCGTCCACCGGCGGCCACCACCGGCGCTGGATGGTGCACGGCACGTCCCACCATCTCGGCATCGACGTGCACGACTGCGCGCAGGCCCGCAACGAGCAGTACCGCGAGGGGGTGCTGCGGCCGGGCATGGTGATCACCGTCGAGCCGGGGCTGTACTTCAAGTCCACCGACCTGCTGGTGCCGGAGGAACTGCGCGGCATCGGCGTCCGGATCGAGGACGACGTGCTGATCACCGCCGACGGCTGCGAGATCCTCTCCGCGCGACTGCCGCGCGACCCGGACGCCGTCGAGGCCTGGATGGCCGGCCTGCTCTGACCGGCCACCCGGGACGCGGACCTCAGATCGGCGCGATCGGCGCCTGACCGGTGACCTGGCTCCAGGCTCCGGTCCAGCCGTCCCAACGCCGGTCGTCCAGATCGGAACGGTCGTCGCGAGGCAGCACCCGGGTCGAGTTGGGTGCCGGCAGCCTGGTTCCGGCGACCGCTTCGGCACAGATGCCGGCGGCGCCCAGGCTGGGCAGGTCGGTCTCCACCACCAGGTCGAAGCTCCGGCGGGTGGCGTCGGCCAGCAGTTGCGGGATCACCTGATCGACGCCGAACGCGCCGGTGAGGTAGATCGGCTCGTCGCCGACCGGGATCGTCGATTCCAGCACCATCCGGTCGGCGAAGATGACGCCCTCCAGCAGTGCCCGCGCGACCTGTCCCCGGGTGGTGTTCCGGTTCATCCCGGTCATCCCGCTGCGTGCCGCGTCGAACCAGAACGGCCCTCGTTCGGCCATCACGTGCGGGACGAAGAAAGGCGCACCCTCGGCCTCCGCCGGACCCACCTGCGCGGCGGTCCGGATCAGTTCCCGGACGGCTGTCTCGGCGTCCCCGAATCCGTAGCAGCGGGCGGCGGTGGCCAGCGCGTCGCCGCCGTTGGTGACACCGTTGATCAGCCACTCCCCCGGTCGGAGCCCGCGGCGTTGCAGGGCGAGCGAGCGCCGGTCGGGCCCCTCCAGGCAGCTGTTCACCACGTGCGTGGTGCCGATGATCAGGAACGGCTGGGTGCCGGGTGCGGTGCCCAGCACGTAGGAGGCGGCCGGGGTGTCGGCGCAGCCCACGGCCACCGGCAGGTCGGTCGGGACGCCGAGCAGTTGCGCCGCGCCGGGGGTGACCGTGCCCAGGATCGAGATCGGCTCGCGCAGCGGCGGCAGCACCGCCGGGTCGATCTGCATCGCCTCCAGGGCGCCGGGAAGCCAGTCCAACCCGTCGCCGGTGGTGTCGTAGACGCCGGTGTAGGACGCCTGGGTCGGATCGATCGCCGAGGTGCCGGTCAGCAGCTGCCCGAGCCAGGTGCCGGCGAGCCCGAGCGTGGTCATCGCGGCGAAGGTCTCCGGCTCCTCCTCCTTCAGGAAGGAGTGGGCGATCGCCATGAAGGTGGACGGCGACGGACGGTTGCCCGTCGCCGCTATCTCGGCCGCCGACCGGTCGTCGCCGTGACGGCGGAAGTACCTGGTCAGCTGGGGGTTGTCCCAGGTGATGCCCAAACCGGCCGGGGTGCCCTGGCGGCCCAGCGGGATCACCGTCGGGCAGTGGGTGTCGATGCCGACCCCGGCCACGCCGGCCAGGGCGGGCCCCAGCTGACGGCAGGCGTCGTGCACCGACTGGGCCCACGCCTGGGAGTCGACCCGGCCGACCAGGCCGCGCCGGGACTCGGGATGGGTGGCGCGGGCTCGCGCCACCACTTCCCCCGAGTCGCTGACGATGATCGCTTTGGTAGCCGAGGTACCTAGGTCAAGACCGAGATAGGTGCCCATGCCGGGTCTCAGTCCAACAGCTTGGCGGCCGCGTCGACGGTGGCGCCCTCGTGCACGATCGCCTTGAGCGCACGGACCATCTTGGCGGGATCCTCGGCGCCCCAGATGTTGCGGCCGGTGGTCATCCCGGCGGCGCCGGCGTCCATCACGGCGGCGGCCTGGTTGAGCACGTCGATCGGCTGGGGTGCCGGGGCACCACCCGCGGCGACCACGATGGTCG
>NZ_JASGDE010000136.1:0-16424 GCF_047607385.1 Micropruina sp. | reverse complement strand
GCTCGGCCCGCGCCGCCGGGTCGAGCTCGCCGACGCCTTCGCCGGCCCGCTCGACTTCGGGACGGCCGGCCTGCGCGGCGCCCTGGGCCCAGGCCCGGCCCGGATGAACCGGGTGGTGGTCGGACGTGCCGCCGCCGGACTGGCCCGCTACCTGATCGACCAGGGGCAGGCCGGCGGACGGGTCATCGTCGGCTTCGACGCCCGCTACAACTCCGACGCCTTCGCCGCCGACACCGCCGAGATCCTGGCCGGCGCCGGGTTCCGGGTGCTGCTCTGCGAGGAGCACCAGCCCACCCCGGTGGTGGCGTTCGGCATCCGCTACTACGGCTGCGTGGCCGGGGTGATCGTGACCGCGTCGCACAATCCGCCGCAGGACAACGGCTACAAGGTCTACCTGGGCGACGGGTCGCAGATCGTCCCGCCGGCGGACGCCGAGATCGCCGCCCGGATCGCCGAGGCCGCCCGCCGGCCGCTGGCCCAGGTTCCGCGCAGCGACGACTACGAGCTGCTCGGCGACGACCTGGTGGAGGCCTACGTCGACCGGGCCGTCGCCCTGGTCGCGGACGGCACCGAGCGCGACCTGGTCTGGGTGCACACCGCGCTGCACGGGGTCGGTTCGGACGTGGTGGCCCGGGCGGCGGCCTCCGCCGGCTTCCCGGAACCGTGGCAGGTGCTGGCCCAGGCCGAACCCGACCCGGCCTTCCCGACCGTCAGCTTCCCCAACCCCGAGGAGCCCGGCGCGATGGATCTGGCGCTGGCCAGGGCGCTCGAGGTGGGCGCCGACGTCGCGGTCGCCAACGATCCGGACGCCGACCGCTGCGCCGTCGCCTGCCCGGTGGACGGCGGCTGGCGGATGCTCAGCGGCGACGAGCTGGGCTGGCTGCTGGCCACCGCGAGCCTGGAGGCCGGCGTCCGCGGCAGTTACGCCTGCTCGGTGGTGTCCAGCACGCTGCTGGGCGACTTGGCCGCGGCGCACGGCCAGCCGTTCGTGCAGACCCTGACCGGGTTCAAGTGGATCGGACGGGTGCCCGGGCTGGCCTTCGGCTACGAGGAGGCGATCGGCTACTGCCTCGACCCGGAGGCGGTCGCCGACAAGGACGGCATCACCGCGCTGCTGCGGGTGCTCGCCCTGGTCGCCCGGTTGAAGGCCGAGGGACGCACCCTGGCCGGGCTGCTCGACCAGCTGGCCGCCGAGCACGGGGTCTGCCGCACCGAGCAGTTGAGCTACCGGGTGGCCGACCTGTCGCTGATCGCCGACGCGATGACCCGGCTGCGCGCCGCGCCGCCGCCGGTGCTGGCCGGCGAGCCGGTGGACTACGCCGACCTGGCCGAGGGCAGTGCCGCGCTGCCGGCCACCGATGCGCTGGTGTTCACCGGGCAGCGGGTGCGGGCGGTGGTCCGGCCGTCCGGGACCGAGCCGAAGCTGAAGTGCTACCTGCAGGTGCGGCTGCCGCCGGCGTCCGATCTGGCGGTGGCGCGGGCCGAGGCGGCGGTGCTGATGGCCCGGCTGCGCACCGAACTGGCCGGCGTCCTCGGCCTGGACGGCTGAGCGATGCCCGGGTCGCGACGGCTGGTGCTGCTCGCCGGGCCGTCCGGCAGCGGGAAGACCCGGCTGGCCCGCAGGTCGGGGCTGCCGACGGTGCGGCTGGACGATTTCTACCACGACGCCGACCATCCCGGGCTGCCGCGCACCCTGGGCATCGTCGACTGGGACGACGTGGCGTCCTGGAACGCCGCGGCCGCCATCGAGGCGCTGGACGAACTGCTCGCCACCGGACGGACCCGCACCCCGGAGTACTCGATCCCGGAGTCGCGGAAGGTCGGCGACAAGGAGCTGGTGCTGCCCGAGGACGCCACCGTGGTGCTGGCCGAGGGCATCTTCGCCGTCGAGGCGCTGCCGCTGATCCGCGCCGCCGGGCTGGACGCGTCCGGCATCTACCTGGACCGCCCGGGCATCCTGGTCGCCCGCTACCGGCTGCGCCGCGACCTGCGCCAGCACCGCAAGAGCGTCTGGGTGCTGCTGCGCCGCGGCCTCGCCCTGTGGCGAGCCCAGGGTGCCCTGAAGCGCCGCGCCCTCGCCAACGGCTTCGACGCGCTCAGCTACTCCGACGCCGAACGCCGGCTCACTGAGTGAGTCCGTGACCCGAGGCAGAGACTCGACCACCGAAACCGGCGGAGCGATTCAGCCGATCGGGGCCCACTCCGGGCCGGTCTCGGCCAGCTTGGGATCGAGCTTGGTGAAGATCGGGGTCGGCTTGGCCAGCGGCGTCCCGACCGCGATCGGACGCGACGCCCACACCGCCTGCTGGTTGACGTAGTCGCCGCGCAGCACTGGGTAGGACGCCTCGGCGCCCGGCTCGGTCACCTCGACCAGCTCGGGCTGGGCCGCCCAGACGCCTTCGCCGCCGAGCGCCTCGAACACCTCCTGCGCGGCGTGCGGCAGCAGCGGGGTGAGCAGGGTGTTGCAGTCCTGCACCACCTGCAGCGCCACGTGCAGCACGGTGTCGCGCCGGGCCGGGTCGTCCTTCAACTTCCAGGGCTGCTGGTCGGAGAGGTATTTGTTGGCCAGGCCGACGACCCGCATCGCCTCGGTGGTGGCCAGCTTGAATTTGCACCGGCCCCAGGCGTCGCCGACCACCGGGTAGGCGTCCCTGGCGGCCTGCAGCAGCGCCTCGTCGTCGGCGGTCAGCTCGCCGGCCGCCGGAATCGCGCCGACGTTCTTGTGCGCCATCGAGATCGACCGGTTGACCAGGTTGCCCCATTCGTTGGCCAGCTCGAAGTTGATCCGGCGGACGAACTCCTCCCAGGTGAAATCGGTGTCCTGATTCTCCGGACCGTTGACCGCGATGAAATAGCGCAGCGCGTCCGGACCGAAGTCGCGCAGGAAATCACGCACGTAGATGACGTGCCCGCGCGAGCTGGCCAGCTTGGAGCCGGACATGGTGAGGAATTCCGAGGAGACGATCTCGGTGGGCAGGTCGAGCCGGCCGAACGCCGACGGCTCACCGCCGCGGTCGCCCTGGCCGTTGGCTCCGAGCAGGATGCCGGGCCAGATCACCGAATGGAAGGTGATGTTGTCCTTGCCCATGAAGTAGTAGGAGCGGGCGTCGTCGTTCTGCCACCAGCGGCGCCACGCCTCGGGGTCGCCGGACCGCTTGGCCCACTCGATGGACGCCGACAGGTAGCCGATCACCGCGTCGAACCAGACGTAGATCCGCTTCATCGGGGCGTCCTCCCAGCCCTCCAGCGGGATCGGCACCCCCCAGTCGAGGTCGCGGGTGATCGCCCGGGGACGCAGCTCGGCGAGCAGGTTCTCGCTGAATTTGAGCACGTTGGGACGCCAGTCGGTGCGGGTCTCCAGCCACTTCCCCAGCGCCCCGGCCAGCGCCGGCAGGTCGAGGAAGAAGTGCTCGGTCTCGATGAACTGCGGCGTCTCGCCGTTGATCCGGGAGCGCGGGTTGATCAGGTCGATCGGGTCGAGCTGGCGTCCGCAGTTGTCGCACTGGTCGCCGCGGGCCCCGTCGAAGCCGCAGATCGGGCAGGTGCCCTCGATGTAGCGGTCGGGCAGGGTGCGCCCGGTGGACGGGCTGATCGCGCCCTGCTGCCGCTGCGCCACCACGTAGCCGTTGGCGTGCAGCGTCCGGAACAGCTCCTGGACGACGGCGCGGTGGTTGAGCGTGGTGGTGCGGGTGTACAGGTCGTAGCAACAGCCCAGGCCGGCCAGGTCTTCGGCGATCACCCGGTGGTACTTGTCGGCGGTCTGTTGCGGGGTGAGACCCTCCTTCTCGGCCTGCACCTGGATCGCGGTGCCGTGCTCGTCGGTTCCCGAAACCATCAGCACGTCGTTGCCGGCCATCCGCATGTAGCGCGAGAAGACGTCCGAGGGGACGCCGAAGCCGGAGACGTGGCCGATGTGCCGCGGACCGTTGGCATACGGCCAAGCCACCGCGGTCAGGATGGGAGAAGTCATGATCGGCATCCTAAAGGCTTCCCGAACCCGGGCCGGACGCCCGCCCTCCGATGGCTGCTCGGCTCTCGGTGAACATAGGGTTAACAAGGGGTTACGGCAGACCCTCAACCAATCGTTTCCGCGGTGACGAGAATGTCCCTACGATGAACACGTGTCCCCCGAGCTCATACTCTTGGCGCTCGTCGTCGTCACGGCCCTGGCCTTCGACTTCACGAACGGATTTCACGACACGGCCAATGCGATGGCTGCGTCGATCGCCACGAAGGCGCTGACCCCGAAGACCGCTGTGGTGCTGTGCGCCACCCTGAATCTGGTGGGTGCACTGCTCTCGGTCGAAGTGGCCCTGACCGTCACCAACGCGGTGATCAACCTGCAGAACGCGGACGGCTCACCCCGGCCCGAACTGCTCGCCGACGGGGGCACCAGGCTGCTGCTGATCCTGTTGGCCGGGCTGGCCGGCGCGATCATCTGGAACCTGGCCACCTGGCTGTGGGGGCTGCCGTCCAGCTCCTCGCACGCGCTGTTCGGCGGCCTGATCGGCTCCACCCTGGCCGGGCTCGGCTGGGGCGGCGTGAAGTGGATCGGCGAGGGCAGCAAGGTCGACGGCGTGGTGGGCAAGGTGATCCTGCCCGCCCTGATGTCACCGGCGATCGCGATGATCGTGGCGCTGGTCGGCACCAGCCTGGTGTTCAAGGTCGCCGCCCGGCTCAGCGAGCGGTACCGCACCCGCGGCTTCCGCTGGGGCCAGGTCGGCGCCGCGTCCCTGATGTCGCTGTCGCACGGCACCAACGACGCCCAGAAGACGATGGGCGTGATCACCCTGGCGCTGATCGCCTCGGGTCAGTGGGACACCACCCACGAGGTGCCGTTGTGGGTGAAGCTGGCCTGCGCCATCACCATCGCGCTGGGCACCTACCTGGGCGGCTGGCGGATCATCCGCACCATGGGCAAGGGCCTGGTCGAGATCGAGCCGCCGCAGGGGATGAGCGCCGACATGGCGTCCGCGTCGGTGATCCTGGCCTCCAGCCAGCTCGGCTTCGCGCTCTCCACCACGCATGTGGCGACCGGTTCGATCCTGGGCTCCGGGGTCGGGCGTCCGGGCGCCCAGGTGCGCTGGGGCGTCGCCGGCCGGATGGCGTCGGCCTGGCTGACCACGTTGCCCTCGGCGGCCGCGGTGGGTGCGCTGATGTTCGTGATCGGGAACTCGCTCGGCGCCGGCCTGGGGGCCAGCGTCGTCGTGCTGCTGCTCTGCGGAGCCGGGCTGTACATGTACCTGCACTCCCGCAAGGAGCCGATCGGGCATCACAACGTCAACGACGACTGGGCGCCGGCTCCCAAGAAGAACGACAACCGGGAAGGGGTGGGGGTCTGATGTGGCTCACCGCTCTGGACGACGGCTGGCGCATCCTGGTCGCCGGCCTGCTGCTCGGTGCCGGGCTGCCGATCCTGTTCGCGCTCGGGGTGAAGTCGCTGGCCTGGGCCAACGGTGACCTGCCGGGCACGTCCCGCAACCCGATCGGACGGGTGCTGGCGATCGCCCTGTTCTCGGTGGTGCTGCTGGCGATCGCCCTGGGGATCAGCTACATCGTGGCGCACGGCTTCGGCTACACCATCGGCTTCGACGGCATGCTGCCGACGATCAGCAAGCGCTGACCATGGCGGCGGTCCCGCAGCGTCCTGGTCCGGCCGGCCGGTCACGCGCCGTCCGGAACGCCCTCTCGAGCGCGGCGCTCGTTCTGGTCGCCGGCCTGATCGGTGGCTGCGCGACGTCCTCCCCCGAACTCGCCGCACCCCGGCCGCAGCCGTCGGTCACCGCCACCGTCCAGGCCACGACGGCTCCGGCGAAGGACGAGAAGCCGCTCGCCGGACGGACGATCGTGGTCGATCCGGGCCACAACGGCAAGTACCAGAAGTCGTTCAACACCAAGAAGGTCCCGGCCGGCAACGGCAAGAAGAAGGCCTGCAACTCCTCGGGCACGACCGGCAAGAAGCTGACCGAGCACGCCTACAACTGGGCACAGGCCGGATTGCTGAAGGCCGAACTGGAACGCCGCGGCGCCACGGTGCTGCTGACCCGGAAGAACGACGCCGGTCTCGGGCCCTGCGTGGACAAGCGGGCCAAGGTCGCCAACGACGCCAAGGCCGGCCTGCTGATCTCGATCCACGCCGACGGCAGCTACGCCGCCAAGGCCCGCGGCTTCCACATCATCGTCTCCACCACGATGGCCGGCGGCTCGGGGCTGGAGAAGACGTCCCAGAAGCTGGCGAAGCTGGCCCGCACCGAACTGGCCGCGCACACCGCGATGCCCCGTTCCACCTACATCGGACGCGGGACGGCGCTGAGTTCGCGCTCCGACATCGCCACCCTGAACCTGCTCACCGCGACGCCGGGCATCATGATGGAGATGGGCAATATGCGGCACAGCAAGGACCTGACGCTGCTGAAGTCGAAGGCCTTCCGCCTCCAGGTCGCCCAAGCGCTGGCCGATGCCGCGCAGAGTCTGCTCAACGGCTGAGCAACTGCCCAGCGCCTGCGGACCTCTGACTCTGCGCCTTGCCCGCTGCCTCGCCCACGCCCCTGCCTCTGACTCCGCTTCGCGACCCTGCCCGACCCCGGCAACCCCCGCCCGACCCGGCAACCCCCGCCCGACCCGGCAACCCCCGCCCGACCCGGCGACGCCCTGCCCGACCCACAAACCCCTCCCTAACTATCTACGCCCTCCCGCATGTGGGAGGGCGTAGATAGTTAGGGAGGGGTCTAGCCTCGGCGCTCAGCCGGCGGCGGGTTCCGGTTGGCGCACCAGCGCCCAGGGCAGGAAGAACTGGTTGAGCGGACCGACGGTGAGCGCGAAGACCAGGGTGCCGAGGCCGGCGGTACCACCGAGCAGCAGCCCGACGGCGAGCACCGTGACCTCGATCAGGGTCCGGACCAGGCGCAGGCTCCGTCCGGTACGCCGGGACAGCCCGGTCATCAGCCCGTCGCGAGGCCCGCGACCGAGCTGGGCACCGATGTAGATCGCCCCGGCGGCACCATTCAGGACCACCCCGGCCAGCATCAGCGCGACCTGCGCCGCCCAGCCGTCCGGCACCGGCAACCAGGCCAGGGACGCGTCCACGGACAACCCGATCACCACGGCGTTGGCCAGCGTGCCCACCCCGGGCCGCTCCCCCACCGGCAGCCAGAGCAGCAGGATCACGAAGCTCAGCGCGATGGTGAGCTGCCCGAAGCTGAACGGCAGCCAACGGCTCAGGCCGACGGTCAGCACGTCCCACGGCGCGACGCCCAGGTTGCCGCGGATCATCAGCGCGATCGAGAAGCCGAACAGCACCAGGCCGGCGAACAGCTGCACCAGCCGGCGCCGCAGCCGCCCGGTGCGCAGTTGGCTGAGCGGGCCCAGGTTGGAGATCTCGATCGGACGGGTGACCATGACCGCCATCCTCGCGTCCAATGGCCTTGTCTGAAAGAGCCAATCGTGACACGGTGGCCTGGTGAGTGGATCCATTCCGGTCGGACGCGTGGCCAGTCTCGTCGGCGAGGTGCCGTCCCCGGCCTTCAACGGGCTGGCGTCCCGGCTCGCCTCACTGATCGCGGACGGGCTGCTGCCGCTGGGCCTGCGGCTGCCCAGCGAGCGCGACCTGGCGTCCGCGCTGGGTCTCTCCCGAACGACGGTGACCCGCGCGTACGGCGTCCTGCGTGAGGCCGGCTACGCCGGCGCCCGACAGGGTTCCGGCACCTGGACGCAGGTGCCCGGCGGACCGGCGCGGGGCCGGGACCGGGCGCTGCTGCCCCAGCCGGACCGGCCGTCGCTGATGGACCTGACCTGCGCGGCCCCGTCCGGCACCCCCGGCCTGGCCAGCGCCTACGCCGCAGCCCAGGCCGCCCTGCCGGCCTATCTCACCGGTCACGGCTATTTCCCGCTCGGGCTGCCGGAGCTGCGCGAGGCGATCGCCGCCCGGTACCGGCGCCGCGGACTGCCCACCACGCCGGAGCAGATCCTGGTCACCTCGGGCGCCATCGCCGCGATCGCCGCGGCCGCCCAGGCGTTGCTCGACCCCGGTGATCGCGCTCTGGTCGAGTCCCCGGTCTACCCCAACGCCGTCGCCTCGCTGCGCCGCGCCGGGGCCCGGGTGGTGACCGTCCCGGTCGATCCGGACGGCTGGGACCTGGACGCCGCACAGGCGTCGCTGCGCCAGGCCGCACCCCGGGTGGCCTACCTGATTCCGGACTACCAGAACCCCACCGGACTGCTGATGGAGGACGCCGAACGGGACCGGCTGGCTGCCGCGCTGGCCCGCACCCGGACCACCGCGATCGTCGACGAGAGCCACGCCGACCTGCATCTCGACAGCGGCCCGCGGCCGGCCCCGATGGCGGCGCACTGCCCGACCGCGATCACCGTCGGCGGGTCGTCCAAGGCGTTCTGGGGCGGGCTGCGGGTGGGTTGGCTGCGGGTTCCGGCGAACCAGGCCGGCCGGCTCACCCAGGCTCGGCTGGGCCTCGACCTGGGGGCGCCGATCCTGGAGCAGCTGGTGCTGACCGGGCTGCTCACCGGCCCGGACGCCTCCGCCGGGCAGCAGCGGCAACGGCTCCGGCTGCAGCGCGACCTGCTGGCCGGCGCACTGTCCGACCGGTTGCCGTCCTGGCGGTTCCGGACGCCGTCCGGCGGGCTGTCGCTGTGGTGCGAGCTGCCCCGCCCGGCCGCGGCGGCGCTGGCCCTGGAGTGCGAGCGTCGCGGCCTGCTGATCACCCCCGGCTCGGTGTTCGCGCCGGACGGCGGGCTGGCCAGTTTCGTCCGGCTGCCCTACACCCGGCCCACCGACGACTTGCTGGCCGCCGTGGACATCCTGGACACCGCCTGGCGGGCGTTGGACGACCGCGACACCGCGTCCGAGCCGGTGCGGATCCTGATCGCCTGAGGACGCCGCCCGGATGACGCACCTGGCGGCGGGGGCTGCTCCGATCCGCTCGAGGTTCGAACCGGTTCCTGGTGCTTATGGCCGCCCTTGCCAGCCTGATTTGCGCCTCGAACCGGTTTCTGGTGGTTATGAGAACCCTCGCAGCGGCCCATAACCACAAGAAAGTGGTTCGAGGCGGAATCGTGCCGCGAGCACGACGTGATAACCACCAGAAAGTGGTTCGAGGGTGCCGATGAGCGAGAACTCCGGCCAGCAGGGGCAGGCCGACGCCGCAGTCCTGAGCCGCCGGCGGTCCCAGTACCGTGATCCCAGTGCGGTCAGGAGTCCCAGCGCGGTCAGGAGCCCCCGGTGCGCCGTGGAGTCCCAGCACCCTGAAGTCCAGTGCGGTCAGGAGTCCCCGGTGACCCGGCGCAGGTCGTCCGGGCCGAAGGCCTGCGGCAGCACCTGGGTCATCGGCAGCACGCCCTCGGGGGTGTCCAGCAGCAGTTCCCGTCCGCCGAACTCGTAGAGCAGCTGCCGGCACCTGCCGCACGGCATCAGCGGCTCGCCCAGCACATTCACGCAGGCGAAGGCGACCAGGCGTCCGCCGCCGGTGGCGACCAGCTCCGAGACCAGCCCGCATTCGGCGCACAAGGTCACCCCGTAGCCGGCGTTCTCGACGTTGCAGCCGGCCACCACGCGTCCGTCGTCGACCAGCGCCGCGGCCCCCACCGGGAACCCCGAGTAGGGCGCATAGGCACGTTCGCACACCTCTCGGGCGCGGGTTCGCAACGCGTCCCAGTCGATCTCAGCCATCATCACCTCGCATCATCCGATCGGTCTCGTCGCGCTTGACCAACGAACGGAACAGTGGACCGAAAGGAACCGTCCCCGGCGTCCCATCGTCACTTCGCATAGGGGACGCCGTCGGCGGCCGGGGCCCGGGTGCGTCCGATCAGGCCGGCGACGGCGATGATGGTGGCGACGTAGGGCAGCATCAGCAGGAACTGGCTGGGCACCGGGGTGTTCAGGGTCTGCAGCTGGGACGCCATCTGCACCACGAAGCCGAAGAACAGCGCCATGGTGGCGGCCAGCACCGGGTGCCAGCGGCCCATGATCACCGCGGCCAGCGCGATGAAGCCGTTGCCGGCGGTCAGGTCCTTGCTGAACGAGCCGATCGAGCCGACGGTGAAGAAGGCGCCGCCCAGCCCGGAGAACACACCGGCGGCCAGCACCGCCTGCCAGCGGACGCGTTTCACCGAGATGCCGACCGTGTCGGCCGCCTTGGGGTGCTCGCCGACCGCCCGGACCCGCAACCCCCAGCGGGTGCGGTAGAGGCCGAACCACACCACGACCACCGCGATCACCGCCAGGTAGACCAGGATGGTCTGCTGGAACAGCACCGGCCCGAGCAGCGGGATGTCGCTGAGCAGCGGGATCGCGATGGCGTCCATGGTCGGCGCACTGTTCAGGGCCCGCGAGTTGGGCTGCACCAGCTGGTCGAACAGGAACCCGGTGATGCCCGAGGCCAGCAGGTTGATCACCACGCCCAGCACCACCTGGTCGACCAGGTACCTGATCGCGAACAGGGCCAGCACGGCGGCCATCAGGACGCCGGCCAGCACCGCCGCGAACAGCGCCGCCGGGATCGACTGGGTGATCGACCCGACCAGCGCCGCGGCGAAGGCGGCGGTCAGGAACTGGCCCTCGATGGAGACGTTGACCACCCCGGCCCGCTCGCCGACCACGCCGCACAGCGCGCCCAGGATCAGCGGGGTCGCGGTGAACACGGTGCCGGCCAGCTGGTTGGCCACCGGGAACGGCAGGTCGCGGCCGGCGGCCGCCCAGGTCAGGAAGCCGATCACCACGGCCAGGCCGGCGATCACCCCGGCGATGACGCGTTCCCGGCCGCGCATCCGTCCGGACAGGAAGGCGGCGGCGGCCAGCAGGCAGGCCACCGCGGCGACCGCCACCGTGGGTGCGCCGGGCACGCTGATGGTGGGCAGCTGGACGTCGGCGAAGGCGTCCGAGAGCGCGAAGTCGGCGCTGCCCGTGGTGCTGAAGAACAGCGCGCCGAGCAGCAGCCCGACCACCCCGATCAGTGCGCCGGTGGAGATCCGGGCCCGCCGGGCGTCCCGTGACTCGATCACCTCGAAGTCGAGTTGGCCCGGCGCGTCGGTCAGGCTGGGCAGGTGCGGTTCGGCACTCATGCGTCCACTCCCGTCAGCGAGACCCGGGCCTTGCGGGCTTTCAGGAACGGCACCACCGTGGCGACCAGCTGCGGCGCGGCCACGAACAGCACCACCAGGGCCTGCAGCACCAGGGTCAGGGTGAGCGGCGTCTGAGCCACGCTCTGCATCGCCAGGCCGCCGGCGCTCAACCCGCCGAACAGCAGGCCGGCCAGCACGATGCCGAGCGGCCGGGAGCGGCCCAGCAGCGCCACGGTGATCGCGTCGAAGCCGACGGTGCCGACCAGACCCTCGGTGAGCGGCACCGGCACCCCGTTCACCGACGGTCCCAGCGCCGACTGGACGCCGGCCAGGCCGGCCAGCGCGCCGGCCACGATCATCGTGACGATCGTGGTGGAGCTCACGTTCATGCCGGCGGTTCCGGCGGCGGACGGGTTGGCGCCGACCGCGCGGATCGCGAAGCCGGTGGTGGACCGCTCCAGCAGCCAGGCGACACCGAAGGCCGCGGCGAGTGCCACGAAGAAGCCCAGGTGCAGCTGCTCCCACAGCTGCGGGAAGGCGGCCGAGTCCGGCACCTCGGGCGCGATCGGGTCCTCGCGTCCGGGACGCCGGAACACCGTCGTGGTCAACGCCCAGGCCAGCAGGCCGGAGGCGATGTAGTTCATCATGATCGTCACGATCACCTCGTGCGCCCCGGTGCGGGCCTTCAGCCAGCCGACCAGACCGCCCCAGACGCCGCCGGCGATCAGCCCGGCGAGCACCGCGACCACCAGGTGCACGACCGGCGGCAGCGACCAGGCGAACCCGACGTAGGCGGACGCCATCGAAGCCACGATGGCCTGCCCCTGGGCGCCGATGTTGAACAGCCCGGCCCGGAACGCCAGCCCGACGGCCAGCCCGGCGCAGATCAGCGGCGCCGCGGCGGCGGTGGTGGCGGCCAGCGCCTCCGGCGAGCCGATCGCCCCGTTCAGCAGCGCCGCGTAGGCGGTGGACACCTTCGCCCAGGACGCCCCCAGGGCCAGCTGGGGCGCGGTGAACAGATAGGCGTAATTGCCGGCGACGGACGGGTCGGCGGCGATCATCAGGATCGCGCCGACCACCAGCGCCAGCAGGAACGCGGCCAGGGTGATGGTCCAGTCCCGCCACCGGCTGCCGGCCCAGTCCCGCACCCGGGACGCCGTCGACCGCTCGGCCATCACTGCCCCTCCCCCCGCGTGGTGACCGCGACCGCCTCGGCGTAGGGGACGCCGGCCATCATCATGCCCAGCACGTCGCGCGCGGTGTCCGGCGGCACGATGCCGACCACCGTGCCGCGGTACATCACCAGAACCCGGTCGGCCAACGCCTCCACCTCCTCCAGCTCGGTCGAGACCAGCAGCACCGCGGTGCCCTTGTCCCGCTCGGCGACGATCCGCTTGTGCACGAACTCGATGGCCCCCACGTCCACGCCGCGGGTCGGCTGCGAGGCCACCAGCACCGACAGCTCCCGGCTCAGTTCGCGGGCCAGCACCACCTTCTGGGCGTTGCCGCCGGACAGCGACGAGCCCGGGTTCTGCACGTCCGGGGTGCGGATGTCGAACTCGTCGCGCAACGCCGCCGCGTGCTCGTCGATGGCCTTCAGGTCCAGCGACAGCCCGCGGGCGAAGGGTGCGCTGTGGAAACGGTTCAGCACCAGGTTCTCGGCGATCGTGAAGCTGCCGATGAAGCCGTCGTGCTGGCGGTCCTCGGGCACGAAACCCATCCCGGCCGCGATGGTCTGCTTCGGGCCGGCGCGGGTGATGTCCACCCCGTCCAGCCGGACCTGCCCGGACAGCACCGGGATGTTGCCGAGCAGGGCGTCGGCCAGTTCGGACTGGCCATTGCCCTGGACGCCGGCGATGCACAGGATCTCGCCGCCGGCCACCTCGAAGTCGATGCCGTCGACCACCACCGCGCCGGCCGCGTTGGCGACGGTGAGCCCGCTCACCTCGAGCCGGACGGGGCCGGGCGCGGCATGCTCCTTGTCGACGCTGAGGTCGACGGCCCGGCCCACCATCAACTGGGCCAGTTCCGCCTCGGACGTCCCCGGCTCGGCCTGGCCGACCACCCGACCGCGGCGCAACACGGTGATCCGGTCGGCGATCGCCCGCACCTCGCGCAGCTTGTGGGTGATGAACACGATGCCGCGGCCCTCGTCGCGCAGGTGCTGCATGACCACCATCAGCTCATCGATCTCCTGCGGGGTGAGCACCGCGGTGGGCTCGTCGAAGATCAGGTACTTGGCGTCGTTGGCCAGCGCCTTGAGGATCTCGACGCGCTGCTGGACGCCGACCGGCAGGTCCTCGATCACGGCGTCCGGATCGACCGGCAGCCCGTAGCGGGCGGACAGTTCCCGGACGGTGGCCCGAGCGGCCTTCATGTCGACCACGACGCCCGGTTCGCGTCCCAGGATCAGGTTCTCGGCGACGCTGAACACCTCGACCAGCATGAAGTGCTGGTGCACCATGCCGATGCCGGCCGCCATCGCCTGTTTCGGGTCGGCGAAGTGCCGGACCTGGCCGTCGATGACGATCTCGCCGCCGTCGGGCTGGTAGAGGCCGTAGAGCACGTTCATCAGGGTCGATTTGCCGGCCCCGTTCTCACCCAGCAGGCAGTGGATCTCGCCGGGCCGGATGTCGAGGTCGACCGCGTCGTTGGCGACGAACGTGCCGAACCGCTTGGTGATGCCGCGGAGTTGCAGGCCGGACGTCTTGGTCGATCCGGCAGCCGGGGTCCGGCCTGTCGCAGGACTGGTCATTCCACACCGCTCCTCGTGATGATCGGCGTACGGCAGGAAGGGGGCGCGGCAGGCGCCCCCTTCCTGTTCGTCCGGTACAGCCTCAGGCGGTCGTCTTGATGGTGCCGGCGATGATCTCGGCCTTGATCTTGTCCAGCTCGGCCTTGGTCTCGGCGGACACCTTCGAGTCGAAGTCGTGGAACGGGGCCAGGTAGGCACCGCCGTTGGCCAGCGTGCCGATGTAGACCTCGTTGCTGAAGGCCTTGTCCTTGGCGGCCTTGATGGCCTCGAAGACGGCCACGTCCATCGCCTTGCCGACCGAGGTCGGGATCACCGAGCAGTACTTCTCCTGGCTGACGCAGCCGTCGGTGTCCACCCACAGCGAGGCGACCTTGCCGTTGCTGGCCTTGGCCACCTGCAGGGCGCCCTCACCGGACGGGCCGGCGACCGGGAGCAGCACGTCCGCGCCCTGCGCCATCAGATTGGACGCCACCTTCTTGCCGCCGGGCAGGTCGCCGAACGGATCCTGGCCGCCGATGAAGGTGCCGTCCTTCTTGTCGATGTCCCAGCCGAGCACCGCGACGTTGGCGCCCTTGGCCTTGTTGTAGTAGGCGACGCCGCGGGCGTAGCCGTCCATGAACGAGGTCACCGACGGGTAGGGCGCGCCGCCGAAGGTGCCGACCTTGCCGGTCGTGGACAGCGAGGCGGCGGCGTAGCCGGCCATGAACGCCGGTTCGGCACTGTTGAACAGCAAGCCCTTGAGGTTGCTCGGTGCGGTGTTCTTGCCCTTGTCGTTGGTGTAGGCGAAGTCGACGATGGCGAAACTGGTGTCGGGGTTCTTCTTGGCGGCGGCCAGGGTGGCGTCGCCCAGCGCATACCCGGCGCTCACCACGATGTCGCACTTCTGTTTGACCATCTCTTCCACGTTCTTGGCGTAGTCGGCGGCGACCTTCGACTGCACCTCGGCGTGCTGCACGCCCAGTTCTTGGACGGCCTTCATCAGGCCGCTGTAGCCGGTCTCGTTGAACGATTTGTCGTCGAAGCCGCCGGCGTCGGAGACCATGCAGGCCTTGAAATCGGATTGCGCCACCGTGGTCGAGGCGCCGGTCGACGGCGCGGCCGAGGTGGACGCGGCGGGCGGAGTGGCGCAACCGCCGACGGCGAGCGCGAGCGCACCGAACACGACCGGTGCGATCAGGGACTTCTTCACGGAACCTGCCTCCTGAGCAAGAGCGTGGGGTGGGGAGCCCTGGTCGGCCCCGGACAGCGGGGGCCCTGGTCGCCCCCACCGCTGGTCAGATTAGCTATCGCCGCTCGGCGCGTCTGCCCCCGATGGGGTGATCGGCGCAGGCCGATATCAACTCGTTACCGGGCGTCCGGACGGACCTCGGCGGACGCCGCTCAGGACGTCGCGCCGGGCACCTCGCGGCGGAACCGGCCGGTCTCCAGCCAGGCCCGCAGCCGGGCGACGCTGGTCCGGACGTAGCCGGGCACCAGCGAGCGCAGGTCGGCGTTCGGTTGTTCGATCAGGTCGTTGACCAGCAGCAGATTGCGACCGGCCACCATCGCCTCGAACACCTCGGGACGCACCGGCGGCAGCGGCCGGACGGCGGCGTAGCCCTGCGTCAGCGCCTGCTCCGCGGCGGCGTCGTCGCGCAGGTAGTACACGGCGATGGCCAGGTCCAACGCCGGGACGCCGAGGCCGGCATCGTCGAAGTCGAAGACGCTGAGCCGGCCGGCATGCCACTTCAGGTTGCCGCCGTGCAGGTCGGCGTGCAGCGGAATGACCGGGGTGTCGGCGAAGGCCTCGTCCTGAAGCCGCTGGGCGCGCCGGTAGGCGGCGCTGAGCACCTCGCGCGCTTCGGCGTCCAGCGCCGGATGGTCGCCGAGCCGGTTGGGCAGGTCGGTCAGGACGTCGTCGAACAGCGGCAGCTCGGCGCCTGCCGGGAGCCGCCACGCCTCGGCGTGCCGGTGCAGCACCGCCATCGCTTCGCCGACGGCCCGCAGCTGCCGTTGGGTCGGCCGCTCACCCAGGTTGCGGCCGTCCAGCCAGGAGAACAGCACCACGGGCAGCTCCCGGTCATGGTCGGCGCTCGGGATCCGCGCCGACCACCGTCCGTCCAGGGTGCGCTGCGGGGTCGGCACCCGCAGCCCGGTGTCCGCGGCGAGCGCGGCCAGCCAGGCCACCTCGGCGGCCAGCTGGGCGTCGGTCTTGTGCGGCTGGGTGTTCACCCGCAGCGCGAACCGCCCGCCGTCGGCGGTGTCGACCCGGAAGGTGCTGTTGTAGCCGTGGTGCAGCAGCCGCAGCCGGGCGTCCCCGATGCCCCAGACCGGCAGCGCCCGCGCGGCCAGCGCCCGCAGCCGCTGCACCTGGGTGCGGGCGGTCACCTCCGCGAACGATTTGCGCATGGCCGACACCGTAGCCCCGGCACCCGGCTCGGTGGGACGCTGGGGACGGTTCCTTTCGTCCCACCGCCACCCACTCCCGCGGTGGGACGCTGGGGACGGTTCCTTTCGTCCCACCCTGGACGCCGGACGCGCGAGCCGGACCGGCTCGCGCACCACTTCTCTACGGACGGGTCGGGTTCCAGCCGTCGAGGGTCTCCCGGGTGAT